>JAZNSS010000001.1:0-32331 GCA_045591355.1 Christensenellaceae bacterium
ATTATTAATAGAAGGCAACAAGATTGTTGGGGGAATAGAAGGTGATGCGTTCTCTGAAGAACCAGAACACGTAGTAATCACCATATACGATGAACAACAAGGTTACAACGTAGAAATTATTCCTTACGTTTATAAAGATGCCGTTGAATTAGAGGATTCATTTAATTTCTCTGCTCACGACGGTGAATTCTTTAGTATTGATTATGCTCATCAAAGTCCAGAAGATTTATTAGGTTCTGGCGCAAAAATTGAAAAAGCATACTTAAAAACCGTAGACGGTCAAAAAGAACTTTTAGTTTCTGAAGACGGTTCACACATCGTTGGATTTGATAAAGTAAAAACTCCAGAAGCAAAGTATTTGGCTATTGGTTCTGACCAAAAGATGGTTTACCTTTCTGTTACGGCATATTCTTTAATCATCGACCAAATGTCTGACTTTGAATACTTCTACGTTCCTGACGGAACTTGGAGTTATAAACCTAACAAGTTTAATATAGTTGCTGGTTTAGAATGGGACGGATATTACGTTCTTGCAAACGATATTGATGCAACAATGGGTGGAACGTATGTATTCAAGGGCCTTCAAAACGGCTTTAGATATTTAGCCTGGGGAACAAAGGACACCTATTATGATGCGTCTTTTGCAACTCTTGGCGCAAACTATTGGGAAAATAATGGCGCTGAAAAGGTAGGCTTAAAAGGAAAAGGTTTCCAAGGTGTATTTGATGGTATGGGTCATACTATTTCTAACTATGAACCAGAAAGAGGTGGACTTTTCCAATTCTTAAACGGTGGTATCGTTAAAAATCTTGGTTTTGAAAACGCTGCAGTTGGTGATGCAGAAGGTGTAATTTGTTCTACTGCATTTAACTATGCATACGTTGAGAACGTATTCGTTCAGATAAATCCTGAAAAGAGCTACGGTGGTAATTGGGCAGCCGCTTCTTTGATTGGTTCTCTAGGAAGCACTGTTAAAATGAATAAAGTCGTTGTTGTTAACGAAGGAACTTCAATTCCTGTTGGAACCTACGCAGGCGCACTAGCTAGTATGGGAACATCAACTACCACATACGGTTCTGATTATAGTAACGTATACGTTGTTTCACCACAATATCTACAATTCTCTAAGAGTAGTGTTTCTGGATTAGTTATTGACTATGAAGCAAGTTTCGTTGACGGTGTGGAAGTAGCTTCTACAACTATTAAAACCGTTCCAAACGTTCGTCGTTATTCTAATTTTGCTAACTTCTACAAAGATAGTGCAAACGTAGATTCATCTGCGTTTGACACGAGTATGTGGAAGTTACTAGGTGGCTCAGTTCCAGTAATGGCCTCTGCAATCAAGGATGACAGTCTTGAAATTTACGTTGGAGAAACGAAGGCTAACGAAACAGGTTGTCCTGTATCTATTAACGCAAACACTCCTATTACTCTAAGATACGGTGGTCTAGTATATGACTACGTAGATTCATTAACGATTAAAACGGGTGCTGATAAGGTTTCTGTTAACGGAGATTATAACGTTTACGGAACGAATATCGGTGATGCAACGCTTGTTGCAACGTTCAACCGTGATGGAAGAGTTCTTACAAGAGAATTTAAGGTTGTTGCAGTTCCTGAAGCTCAAGAATTAGATACTGAATATTATTTCTCTGCTAAATCTAGTGAATTCTTTAGTATCGACGATGCTACAGGTCAATTAACTCTTGTTAATGATCCATTAAGCGAACTATTTGGCAAAACCATTTCTGGTTCAGATTTATACGCTGCATTCGATAGTGTTGGTAATCCTTTAGACATTGTTTCAGAACCAGGCAAACTTCTTGGATTAAATACTATATCTGATGGATACTTAGATACTTTCTTCAGAATTTATTCTAAAGACGCAGGCGTTAAGGTTTCTGTTAAAGCAGCAGACCTAATCATTGACGAAGCAGAAGACTTAAGATTCTTCACCTTAAAAGATAGAGCTACCTATAATATGGAATTAGGTTTTGGCTACTATTTTACAAATGGTGACTATGAATGGAACGGATATTACGTTCTTGCAAACGATATTGATGCTTCTGAATATGGCATCCATGATCTAGAAAACGGCAAACTCGTTACTAAAAACTCAAAAGGGAATGAAGTTGAATCTAATTTACGTGCATTCGTGGCAACACGTTTCGACTACTTGGCTGGTGACGGCATACAAGAAAAAGGCAAGGGCTTTACCGGAACGTTTGACGGTCAAGGTTATACAATCAGTAACTTAACCACAACTCAATCCGGTTTATTAGGTATTATCAATGACTCTGCCCTTATCAAAAATCTAGGATTAATAAACTGTAAAGTATCTAACAATGCCGGTGCTCCTTTAGCGTGGGCAATTAGCAATACAGCAACGTTGCGCGATATTTACGTTCTTACTGATGAAAGTAAGGTTAGCAATTACTACTCACCACTTGTTGCAACGTGGGGCGAAAACGTTAACGCTTCTAACGTTATTATAGAAGATAGAGTTGTTGCAGATTCAGTAACAAAGGCAGATCCTTACGCATTTGGTTCATTATCTTATCACTCTATTGACGATGCTAAAACAAAAACTCCTATAGCTTTCAAAAACGGTGCGTTTAATAACGTATTCGTAGTATCTGAAAGAGCATTGTCAGTAAACGTTCCTGCTAATGTTTCGGGAACTGACGTATCACAACATACCATTAGTCTTGATGCAGAAATTGTTGATACTCAACCTTCTGCTGCAAGCAACCTTGTTAAAGGTATTAAACGTTATTCTTCTAGCACGTTAATGCGTTTAGATGAAACTAACGACTATAGTTCGTTTAGTTCAGACGTTTGGACGATGGTTAACGGCGTTCCTAAGTTTACTAGTGCATTAGCTAATACCGTTGCGGTATACGTTGGCGAAGCTGAAGTTAAGGGTGGTGCAATAGAAATCCTTAAGGGGTTTTCTTACGACGTTACTTTAAGAATTGACGGAAAAGCTATTGAATTAGCAGACTTTGGTGGAGATATAACCGTTACCTTGGTAAGTGGTTCTTCAGTTTCTGTATCAGGTTCAACCATTTCCGCAAATCAAATAACTGAAAATCTTGCTCAAATTAAGGTTTCTAACAGTAAATACGAATTCAACTTTACCGTTGACGTAGTTATGGCAACTGAAACTTACGAACATGAACTTTACTTGTCAGGTTTGGAAGGCAAGTTCTATGATGCTAACTATAACGCAGTTTCAATCGACCAAATCTTTGGTGGTTCTAATGTAGACGTTTTAAAAGCATATAACGACCTTGGTGAATTCCTAACCGTTGGCGATAATAACGAAATTTTGGGGGTAAAAGTTTCTCCAACTTCTATACTTGATACTCACATCACTTTATACTCTGAAAACAAAGCTATTATCGTAAACGTTAAGTCTTTAGGTATGCTTATTGATGAAGTAGAAGACTTAGCATACTTCACAATTAAAGAAGATTTTGTCTTCCAAAGCAATCAATATCTATTTGCTGATGGCGACTATTGTTGGAATGGTTACTACTTGCTAGCCAAAGACATAGACGCTACTGGATACACACACAATATTACAAACGGCAAGGGTAGAGATTTAACTGAATATACCGCTGCAAGACTTGATTATTTAGCAGGTTCGGGCTTTAACAAAGGTGGTCCGTTCCTACATGGTTTCCTTGGCACATTCGACGGTCAAGGTCATACAATCAGCAACTTAACCACAACCGAATCAGGTTTATTCGGTGTAATAGGTGGTGGTGCAGTTATTAAGGACGTTGCATTCGTAAATAATAGCGTTGAAGCTAATAAAGGTGGCTTCCTAGCGTGGGCTATTTGTGACAATGCAAAAGTTGAAAACGTTTACGTTGAAACTAACTACGACGTAGTTTCAGGTAAATACGCTCCATTTATTGCAACTTGGGGTCCAAAAGCTAAGGCTGAAAACGTTATAGTTGTTGATAACACTTATAAGAGAGATTATGCTGTTTCATCAGAATATAAGATTGGTTCACTAACTGCTGATGCAAGACATCAAGGTAACTATAAAGACCAACTTATCTCATTCCCAGAAACTGCATTCTCTAACTACTATATCATTTCAGATAAAGCACTTTCAGAAATAATCGAATCTAACGTAAACGGTTATGGCGGAACTGTTAAGATGGACGCTCAATTCGTTGATGGCGTAGAAAATACGGCAGATGGAATGATAACGGGTATTAACCGTTACACTTCTATGGCTAAATTTACTGAAGCTATAACTGCAAATCCAAACTTACTTGCAAACTTTGCAAATTCAAGTGTTTGGGAAATCGCAAGTGATTCAATTTCATTCAAGGGTGTTTCTGACGTTAACGTTGCAAACGTAGTATTAGGCGATAAGATTGTTACTAATAGAGCTGACGTTCTTATTGGAGATTCCTTCACCGTAGGACTAATGGTTAACGGTGTAATGACTACCGTTGATAGCGTAGTAGTTGAAGAAGATAATACTTTAGCAACAGTTGACGGCACAACTTTAACCATCGGAACAACTACTGGTTCAGTTGCAATAACCGTTACTGCAGGTGATAACGTTTACGAAGTAGTTCTAAGCGTTGTAAATCCAAGAGTTAAATTTAACAATAGTGTTATCAAGGAAGGCGACGTTCTTGAAGTAATGTTAGGCTCAGCTAATAATGTTGAATTATTAAGTTCGTTATCTTCTATTGAAGGTTGGACTATCGATACTCCAGAAACGACTGACCTTATTACTATTGCAGACGGCGTTATAACTGCTTCAAATTCAGTTTACGGTCAAACTGAAGTTCGTGTTGAATACAAGGGTTGGTCATTTGTATTTACCATCGTAGTTGAAAGACCTGACCTATATATTAACGATTTAATTAACGAAAGATATTCAACCGTTGTTATAGTTGATAGTCAAATTGAAGTAACACTTAAATATAATGACGTTGCAGTAGAAGGCGATATAACTCTTACAGCAGATAATGATAACGTAATTCTTGAAGGCAACACTATTAAGGGCGCTGTAGCTGGTTCATCAGTTGTTACTGTTGCAATCAATGGAATTACATTAAAACTCAACGTTCTAATTTCTTCTGAAATTGAAGAAGTTGATATTGAACCATATTTCTCTGCAGGTGACGGTGTGTTCTTCAATGATACCTTAACAGGTGTTTTAGGTGCAGAAGAATTATTCGGTTCAGCTGATGCACAAATCGTTGCTGCTGAAGACGAAGACGGTAACCCACTTGTAATTTCTAAAGACGGTGCAATTTTAGGTCTTAAGACGGGTAACCAATTAGAATCTAGGACTTTAACAATCTATACAACGGCTAAATCTGTTAAATTAACAGTTAAAGCTTACGGTTTAATTATTGACGAAGCATCTGACCTTGCATATTTCTCACTTACAAGTGCAGTAACTAATTATATAGCATCTCCTGCAGGAGAAGGTGTGTTTGACGGTTACTACATCTTGATAAATGATATCGACTTCTCAGCAGAAGGTTATACACATAACTTTGCAAATGACTCTGGCTTTAACGGAAATTCTCGTGGTTTAGTAAATATTAAGAAAGATGTTCTAGAAGGTGGTATTTTCTATCAGAAAGGCTTTACAGGGACATTTGATGGCAACGGCTATGCAATAAAGAACGTTTCTTTTGCAAGCACAGGTGGTCTATTTGGTATATTAAATGGTGCAACTATTAAAAACGTTGCCTTTATAACTCCAGACTGTAATACTTCTAGCAGTGGCGTTCTTGCATCGTATTCAGTAAATTCTACCTTGCAAGATATGTATTGGGATATTCAAAGGACTGGTAATAGAGGTTGGAATACTAACTGGATTGTATGTGGTGTAGACAATACAACTATTACAAGACAAATGATTTCTTGGACAGGAACTATTTCTCCAACAGGTGCTGGTGGTGGTATTTTTGGTTATGAAAATATTGCTAATTTAGCAGCCACGATAACTGATTCCTACTATATTTGTAACGTTCCATTTGTATTTGGTCCAGCTTCAGGTGGTAATAAAACTATTTTTTATGATGCAGATGGCAATCAAGTAAAAACAAATAATAGTCAAATTGCTGTTCTAGACGCTTCAACCGTTGATGGTGTTGCAAGAGCAACGACTGAGGAATATTTTTATCAACATGGTTATTTCCAAATAAAGGAAAGTATTAACGATTATTCTAAGATTGTGTGGGCTTCTGGTGAAACTAACTCTGTTACTTATACAGCACCTTATGACATTACTCTCACATCAGGTGTAAAGAGATATACTAGCCTTGCTAAGATGAGTGAAGATGCTCAAAACAACAATTTCTCTAATTGGAATTCAGACGTTTGGGAAATCGTTGATGGCATTCCTACATTCTTAAGTTCAATAACTGGCAACTATTCTATCAAGATGGGCGCTCAAGACGTAACTGATGGTCAATCATTACAACTAATTGAAGGTTCAGCAGTAGACGTTAGTGTTGTATTAGATGGAAAAGTATTAAATGCTAATCCAACCATTCAAGTTGTAGGTCAAGATGGTGTTCTTTCTGTAAACGGTGCTAAAGTAACCGCATCACAAAGTGGAACGGTTCAATTAAAGGTTTCTTATAGAAAACTTTCTTACACATTAAACGTAAGCGTTTATGCTGAACCTAATGCTATTGCAGAAGAATATCAATTCTCTGCTGGTGACGGCGTGTTCTTTGACGGCGATACCGTAGTTTCTCTTGCCGATATATTCGGCGGAGAACTAGATGCCAACGTTACAGCATTCGACGCAGATGGTAATCCACTTAACGTCGTTGACGGCAGAATTTTAGGGCTTGAAACCTCAGCAAAAGATTGGTCTGCTTCTTCACTAATTATCTATTCTGGTGATAAGGGTATTAAGGTTAACGTTCAAGTTGCAGAACTTATTCTTGACGAAGCACAAGACCTAGCTTACTTCGGTGTTGATGGGGCTGTTACTAATGGCGTTGTTCCTGAATCAGGAAAAGGCATATTTGATGGTTTCTACGTTGTCGTAAAGGATATTGATGCAACAGGATATACTCATACATTTGCTGATGAATCTTTAGATGCAAATTATTTCAATGCTGCAACTAGAGGCTTTGCAAATGTAAAATCTGACGTTAAAGAAGGTGGCGCGTTATACGGCAAGTATATGACCGGTGTATTTGATGGTCAAGGCTATACTATTAGCAACTATATGATGCTTGCAGGCGTAAAGGGTAACGGTGGCTTATTTGGTATAATCAATGGTGGAACGGTTAAAAACGTAGCATTTGATAACATCAATAAGACTTCGGCAAATGCTTATAGTAATTCATCTGGTATCCTTGCTACCTATATCGTAAATGGTGCTACGGTTAGCGACGTGTATATTCACTATGCAGGAAATATGAACGACGGTGGTCCTAACGGTCTTATCTCTAGCGCTGTAGAAGCAGACTGCACAGTTAAGAACATGTTGATTAATTGGATTGGTAATAAGTCTGTTGGTGGCGAATCAGGTTTAGTAGGCTCTTATATATCAGAAGCAAACTCTGCTTTAAAGGACGTATATATTATTTCTAGCGTTCCAACCAACTTTACATCTCATCAAATGGCTTCAACTTGGGATAAAGAAACGGGAGCATTTGTTCAAGATGTTTATTATGTTCATAAGGTAGCTGGTGACGCTAAATATGTTGATGGTCAATTAAGTGCATCAACATCAAACATCTTCCATAAAGCATGGGGCTTAACTACAACTTATTCAAGTGCAGAATACGACGTGTTATTTGGTGGTAGCACTCGTCATACTGCTGATACGGTTGAAGGTGGCATGGTTACTAAGTATACAGGCGCATACGACATCACTATTTTAGAAGGAGTAAAGAGATTTACCAGCCTTGCTAAGATGAAAGAAAATGCTAGTCTAAATGATTTCAGTTCTTGGAATAGTAGTATTTGGGAAGTTGTTGACGGCGTTCCACAAATGCTCAAAAAGACAACTGGTGAATATTCTGCAGTATTCGCAGGTAACGAGGTAAGCGAAACCGCTGCTCAATTATCAGCTGGCAAAAGTTACACAGCAACTATTAAACTAAACGATTCAACCGTAGGCTTTAAGCCTACCGTTGAAATCGTAAGTGGTTCTGAATTTATTTCAGTTGAAGGTAACGTAGTAACTACAAAGAAAGCTTCTGATGGTGAAACCGTTACAATCAAAATCACTTATAGAAACAACGTTTGGACGCAAGATATTATTGTTAACGTTCCTTCAACAGATTACGAAAAAGACCTTCAATTCTCTGCAGTAGACGGAGTGTTCTTTGACGGTAAAAATGTTGTTGACGTTGCAGAGATAATTGGTGAACTTGAAGTAACTGCAGTTGTTGATAAAGACGGCGTAAAACTTACTTATGACCAAGAATCTGGTGTTGTAAAAGGCTTAACAACTTCAACAGAAGATTGGGAACACAATTCTATCACTTTCTATGGCAAAGATAGTGGCGTAAAGGTTAACGTTAAGGTTGCAGAACTCATTATTGACGAAGTATCTGACTTAAGTTACTTTACTGTAAAAGAAGATGCAGATTTTAATAAAACTCTTGCTTCACATTATACTTTTGCTGATGGTGACTTTGAGTTTGACGGATACTACGTTCTTGCAAAAAATATTGACGCAACAGGTTATACCCACAACGTTATAAACGGAAAGATTTATAGTTATGATAATAGTGGTAAATGCACAAATGAAGGCAACTATGATTTAACAGCACTTGGTATACCAAGGCTTGACTACTTGGGAGCTAGTGGTGGATTCTGGTCAACCAAGGGCTTAACCGGAACGTTTGACGGTCAAGGTTATACCATTCATAACTTAACTACTAAGTCTAGTGGCTTATTTGGTGTAATTAACGGTGGTGTTGTTAAAAATCTTGGCTTGTATAACTGTAACGCAACAGGCACTTATTATGCTCCTTTGGCATCTGGTATGTTCCATAGCGGTAAATTAAGTAATATATTTATGGTTACAGGCAACAATGCACTTAAGAACGGTCAATCACCACTAGTAACTTCTTTTGCTCCAACTTCATATGGAATTGAAAACGTAGTTATTATTGATAATACGGCTTCTTTAGGTAGCTATCCAGCAGATTACACTTATGGTTCATTTACTGCAGATGCACAAAGAAGCGATACTAAAAACTATGCGTTAACCTTTGGTGCAAGTTCAACGAATATTCGTCCAATGACTAACTTATATATCGTTTCTCCAAAAGCGATGAACGAAAAAACTTTAGCAAATACTACTACAGTTAATACTGTATATATGGACGCTAAATATGTAGACGGTGTTCTAAATACTTCAACGTATGATATTCTATATGGTTCTAAGACGGAAACTGCTGTTGCTAGCCCAATCGAAGGTGCATATCGCTATACTTCTTATGATAAGTTTGTTCAAGACTCTGCAAACCGTGACTTTACGGCATTTGATTCTTCAATTTGGACTTTATCTAACGGGGTTCCTGTTCTAACTTCTATGCTAGATGTTATTCAAACTTCAGCTTATAGCGTTAAGTTTGGTGATGTCGCACTAAATACCGAAACAGCGAATAGCATGGCAAAAGGTTCAATTGTTGAAATAACTGTAACAGCAAACAATATTGCAGTTGAATCAGATGTTTCAATTGTAAGTGGTGGAGAATTTATTTCCATAACAAATAATAAAATTACTGCTGTTAAATCAGGCACAGCTGTTGTTCGTATTACTTCTGGTGATTTCACGGTAGACGCAACTGTATTCGTTGAACGTGAAGTTAAATATTTAGATACTGAATTCTACTTTGGAACAGAAGAAGGCGTATTCTATGATATGAATTCTTGGGCTGTAGTTGACGTTTTAAGTTACATTGAGGGTGAAGTTCAATCAGCTTCAGCTTCAAACGGTCAAGCAGTTGCCATAAAAGATGGCAAGGTTACTGGTTTAAGCGTTGATGGTGCAATAGAAGATGTTACTCTAACGGCGAACACGTCTGAATATTCTTATAAGGTAGACGTAAAGGCTTTAACGTTAGTAATCGACGAAGCTGAAGACTTAGAATACTTTACCTTAAAACAAAACCTTGGCTCTGGTAATGAAAACTATCATAACAACGCTATAGCAGACATGGATTATGCTGAAGGCGACTTTGAGTTTGGTGGCTACTATAAGGTAATTGATAACATTGATGCAACAGGTTATACTCATGACTTTAGAAATACAGTTTTAACTGGCAAAGGGTCTGCACCAAGTTATAATTCAGTTGGTTATACAAACTATGCAAAATTGTTACCTGCAGACAAAGGCTTGAACGGTGTATTTGACGGTAGTGGATATACTATTAGTAATCTAACCCTTGCAACCGGTGGTCTATTTGGTGCAATTAATGGTGGAACTGTTAAAGATTTAAGTTTAACTAACGTTCTATTTGCCGATGCCGATACTGATGCTGAAACATACGGAAAAGCAGAAAATGTTAAGGACTGTTGTGGTATTTTAGGTTACGTTGCAATTAACAATTCAACTATAACCGACGTAAACATTCAATCTCAATATAGAATGTTTAATGGTTGCTATAATATGAACCTTATTCTAGCATATATCCAAGACGGTTCAGTTATTAAGAACTCTGTTATTACTTGGGTTCCTACAACTGGTCAAGCTACTTGGGGTGGTGGCTCAGGCGTTGGTCTTATCGGAACTGTTGCTTCTGATACTTGTATGCAAAACGTTCTTTACGTTTCACCATACGAATTGACTTTTGGTAGTTATCAATCTGCAAGAATTAAGACTACCGAAAGCGGAAGCGTATTCTATGCAAGAACTATCTTAACTGACGCTGAATACGTTGACGGCAAGATTGCTTCAACTTCATCAAGCAAATACTATTCTCAATGGGATTTAAGATATTCTTACGATTTAGCAACCTATGCTGAATTAAAGAAATCGGCAGACGCTCAAGACAGTTCTTTCGTAGACCCAACTTATACTATTAACCTAGTTAAGGGTATTAAGCGTTACACCAGTGCTACAAAACTTTCAGAGGATGCACAAAATAATAGCTTCACTGATTGGAATTCTAGCGTATGGACTGTGACTAACGGTGTGCCACAATTTACAAAAGCACCTGTATAATTATCAATTAAAAAGGCTCTCAATATTGAGAGCCTTTTTTAATAAGTCAAATAATAATACGCAAAAAATAAAGCACGCCATTTTTATGTGGAGTGCTCTATTTAATTATTTATCTATTTTAGTTTTTATACGTTAAATCTAAATAGAACAACGTCACCGTCTTTAACAACGTATTCTTTACCTTCACTTCTTACTTTGCCTTTTTCTTTGGCTGCGTTAAAACTACCAAGTTCAACTAAAACGTCGTAGTCAACTATTTCTGCACGGATAAAGCCCTTTTCAAAGTCGCTGTGAATTTTTCCAGCAGCCTGTGGGGCTTTAGTCCCATTTTCTATCGTCCATGCACGAACTTCTTTTTCGCCAGCAGTTAAGTAACTAATAAGACCAAGTAGTTTATATGAAATTTTAACAAGTCTATCAAGACCAACTTCTTCTACGCCAAGTTCGGTTAAGAACATTTGCTTTTCTTCTTCGTCAAGTCCCGATAATTCTTCTTCGGTTTTAGCGCAAATAATCATACTTTCAGCGCCTTCAGATTTAGCAAAATCAACGACCTTTTTTGCAAGTGGCAATTCATCCACACTCTTACCCATGTCGTTTTCGCTTATGTTAGCAGTGTATATAACCGGTTTAGAAGTTATTAAAAATAGGGTATTTAAGTATTCCTTTTCTTCGTCAGAGCAGGGCAACGTTCTAGCAGGTTTCATTTGATTTAAGTGTTCGTATAGTCTTGCTAAGAACTCTGCTTCAATCTTATATTTTTTATCGCCCGTCTTAATCATGCTTTCAGCCTTGTCTAAACGTTTTTTAACGCTTTCAGTATCGGCGTAAATTAGTTCAAGATTAATGGTTTCAATATCACGTAAAGGGTCGATATCGCTATCAACGTGTGTTACGTTTTCGTCGGCAAAACAACGAACAACGTGGCAAATAGCATCAGTTTCACGAATGTTTGCTAAAAACTTGTTTCCTAAACCTTCGCCTTTGCTAGCGCCCTTAACAAGCCCTGCAATATCAACGAATTCAATTACGGCAGGGGTAACCTTTTTTGTATTATACATTTTTGCCAAAACGTCAAGACGTGGGTCTGGAACGGCAACTATGCCAACGTTTGGTTCAATGGTGCAGAAAGGGTAGTTTGCACATTCTGCGCCTGCTTTTGTTATTGCGTTAAATAAGGTAGATTTTCCTACGTTTGGAAGCCCTACAACACCTAATTTCATAAAAATCTCCAAAAAATATTGTCAGTATTTATATTATAATCCAAATACTTTCTAAATTCAAGTTTTTAACTTGCCTTTTTGAACAAAAATATGTTATTATAAGAACAAATAGGTGCAAATATGAATTACAAAGAGTATATAGTTGAAAAATTAAACGTTGAAGGCATTGATAAAGCGCAACTTTTATCTTTTATAGAAGTTCCCCCAAACCAAGATATGGGCGACTATGCTTTGCCATGCTTTAAACTTTCCAAAATATTAAGGGCTTCACCCGTTCAGATAGCAATCAACTTGCAAAATACCTTCGTTTGTGACGAAGTAGTTAGTGGTTGCACGGCTATTAACGGCTATCTAAACTTTAATATTAACCGTGATAGTTTTACCCAAAAATTATTGCAAGAAATTATTACTGCTGGCGACGATTACGGCAAGTCAAATATCGGTGAAGGAAAGACCATTTGTATTGACTATTCGTCAATTAACATTGCAAAACCTTTCCATATCGGCCATTTAAGCACGACGGTAATCGGTAGCGCACTCTGTAAAATATTTAGATTTTTAGGCTATAAAGTAGTTGGAATAAACCACCTAGGCGATTACGGAACGCAATTTGGCAAACTAATCGTTGCGTATAAAATGTGGAGTAGCGAACAAGCCGTATTAGAAGGTAGACTAAAAGAACTTACTAGAATCTACGTTAAATTCCACGACGAAGCAAAACTTCACCCAGAACTTGACGACGAAGCAAGACGTTATTTCAAACTTATCGAAGACGGCGACGAAGAAAGTAATAAACTTTTTGAACTTTTTAAAAAGATAACTTTGGAAGAAGTTGATAAGATTTATAAACTATTAAACGTAACCTTTGATTCATACGCAGGGGAAAGTTTCTATAACGACAAAATGGCACCTATCGTTGCAGAATTAAAGGACAAAGGTCTTCTAAAAGAAAGCGACGGCGCTAGTATCGTAGACCTAGAAGAATACGGAATGACGCCATGTTTAATCCTTAAGTCAGACGGTTCATCGCTTTACGCAACCCGTGATATAGCGGCAGCCGTTTATAGAAAGAATACCTACGATTTTTATAAAAACTTATACGTTGTTGCATACCAACAAAACCTACACTTTAAGCAGTTCTTTAAGGTGCTAGAATTAATGGGCAACGATTGGGCAAAAGACTGCGTTCACGTTGCATACGGAATGGTTTCGCTAGAAAGTGGAGCAATGAGCACACGTCAAGGCAACGTAGTGTTACTTGAAGACGTTATCAATAAAACCATTGAAAAAGCGTATAAAGTAATAGAAGAAAAGAATCCAAATCTTCCCGACAAAGAAAATACTGCAAAAGCAGTTGGAACGGGCGCAGTAATATTCGGCGCGCTATGTAATAATAAGATTAAAGATATAGTTTTCTCTTACGATAGAGTTCTTTCTTTTGAAGGGGAAACTTGCCCATACGTTCAATATACCGTTGCAAGATGCAATAGCGTTTTGAACAAATGTGGTGATATACAAGAATACGATATGCCTTCGGTTAACGACGACGAATATGCAGTTTTAACCGAACTTGGCAGATTTAAGGAAATCATAGTAAACGCAGGGGAAAAATACGAGCCTTCACTTATAACTCGTTACGCACTAGACCTTGCATCAACTTTTAATAAATTCTATATTTCTTGCAAAATTGCAACTGAAGAGCACAACGTAAAGAACTTCCGTTTAACAATTTGCAAGGCAGTAAAAACGGTTTTAACCAACGCCTTAAAACTTCTAGGTATTGAAACAGTGGAGCAAATGTAATGAACAAAGCAGTTATTTTTGATTTAGACGGAACGTTACTTGATACTATTAAAGATATTCACGTTTCGATTAATACGTTGGCAGAGCGTTTCGGCTATCCACAAATAACAATAGAGCAAACTACAAAAGCAATAAATACGGGCGCAAGAGAGTTAATAAAAAAATGCCTTCCTAAAAACGTAGAAGGCGAAGAATTTGAAAACGCTTTTGCAACGTATAAAAGTATCTATCAAAATTCAGGATACGTGCATACTTGTCCTTTTACGGGCATAAAAGAAGTATTAGTAGCTTGTAAAAGGGCAGGTTATAAAGTATGCGTTTGCACCAATAAACAAATTTCAGCAACTGTTCAACTTTGCAAACAAAAATTTCCAGATTTTACTTTTGATTATATTTTAGGCATAGACGACGGTATTATTCCCAAGCCAGATCCAACGGCAACCCTAGAGATGCTTAAAAAGATTAACGTTTCCCCAAAAGACGCATATTTTATTGGCGACGGAGATACAGACGTTTTAACTAGTATCAACGCTAATATTAAAGGTATTTCAGTATTATGGGGATATAGAAACAAGCAAGAACTTTCTAACGTTGGCGCAACGGTTTTTGCTAATTCTCCTTTAGACTTATTCAAACTTCTTGCGCTATAATTTTTACTTTCCCAACAATTTTTACAAATTTTTATTAAGGAGCAAATAATTGAAAAACAATTATCAAGCTTTAATAGTAGGTGGTGGAGCATCAGCACTAACGTGCGCCATTGAACTTTTGCGTGCAAAGAATTGCCTTTCTGGTTCAGACGTTTTAATTTTGGAAAAAAACGATAGAGTAGGCAAAAAACTTATTGCAACCGGCAATGGTCAAGGCAACTTAAGTAACGCTAACTTGTCTTGTAGTAATTATCACGGTGATAAGTCTTTTATTGACGCCGTTATAAATAATTCACAAAAAATAAACGTAGTTAACTATCTTGAAGAACTTGGCGTTTTTTTAACTACTTCTTCAGATGGAAAGATTTACCCTATAAGCAAGCAAGCGTCGGCTGTGCTGGATATTTTAAGGGAGTTTCTTGCTAGTAAAGGTTGCACCGTCAAAACTTGCGAAAACGTAGTTTCCATCGCTAAAGGTAAAGACGATTGGATAGTGAAAACTCAAAACGGTAGTTATACGGCTAAAAACGTCGTTCTAGCCTTTGGTGGGGCAGTTGGTAAACAATTCGGCACAGACGGAAGTTCCTATTCTCTTATTCAAAATTTAGGGCATAAAGTAACTAAACTTTATCCGTCGCTAGTCCAACTTAAAACGGACACCACTTTTATTCGTGGGCTAAAAGGCTTAAAAGAACGTGCAAGGGTAATTGCCTACGACGGAAACGTTAAACTTGCAGAAAGCGTTGGCGATTTATTATTTACGGAGTTTGGCGTTTCGGGCAATGCAATCTTTCAAGTTTCTGCATACCTAACCGATGCTAAAAATCCTAGTATTAGCGTAGAGTTTTTGCCCGACTATACATTAGAGCAAGTAAAAAATCTTCTAGTTAAAAAATCACAAATAGATTATATTTCTAAAGAAGAAATTCTAGTTGGTATATTAAACAAAAGAATTGGGCAAGCAATTCTTAAAAGGTGTAACAGTTTTTCACCCGACGTTGTGGCGAAGCAGATAAAGAATTTTTCCTTAAAAGTTACGGGAAATCTTGGTTTTAATTACGCGCAAGTAACCAAGGGTGGTGTTCAAACCGACCAAATAAATCCTTTAACTATGCAAAGCAAAATTAATAAAGGATTATACGTTATAGGCGAAGCGCTTGACGTAGACGGCGATTGTGGTGGCTACAACTTAACTTTTGCTTTCTTAACGGGAATACTTAGCGCTATAAATATAAAAAACGACCTTAAATAGGGGGAATATATGAACTTTATAAAATTCACCAGAGAAATTTTGGAAAAGCAACATTTATCAATATTAAGGGAAATTGGTAGGCAAATTGGGGTAAAAGCGCCTGCGGCAATAAAGACCAAAAACCAACTAATACAAAGTATTTTAGATATTCAAAGTGGTGTGGTAGAACCCAACCCTAAAAACAATCGTGGCGCACACGTAAAAATGAATCCTAGCCTTAGTCAGTTTATAAAAGACGAATCGACTGAATATCCAGCATACGAATTTGCGCAAACGCCAAACGTATACCTAAGTGATTCAAGCATACCCGTTCAAGGCGTGTTGGAAATTCATAAAGACGGATACGGCTTTTTGCGTGTTAATAATTATGAAAACTCTAAACAAGACGCGCACGTATCTTCGGCTATTATTAAAAAATTCAATCTTCGTCGTGGAGATTTCGTTAACGGCTATGCAATACCCAAAAATGAAAATGCGCCCGACGTTCAAGACGTTATCGAAATAAACGGCACTAGCATTGATAGGTTTAAGGTAAGAAAGGATTTTGACGACCTAACTCCATGTTATCCCGAAGAACAAATTAAACTAGAAAGACCAAACGCAGATATTTCTATGCGTTGTATCGACTTGTTTGCGCCACTTGGAATGGGGCAAAGGGGACTAATCGTTGCCCCACCAAAAACGGGTAAAACCACCTTGCTTAAGAACATAGCAAGGTCTATTGAAAAGAATTATCCAGCAGTAAAACTAATCGTATTACTCATAGACGAACGCCCTGAAGAAGTAACCGACTTTTCGCGCGCTATCTGTAGCGAAGTAGTGTATTCTACCTTTGACGAAGGCGCAGAACATCACGTTAGGGTTGCAGAACTTGTGTTGCAAAGGGCAAAACGTCTAGTAGAAATGGGCAAAGACGTTGTTATTTTGCTAGATTCTATTACTAGACTTACTAGAGCGTATAACTATCTAGTTGAACCGTCTGGCAAAACGCTTTCTGGGGGAATAGACCCTATGGCGTTGCAAGCGCCAAAAAGATTTTTCGGTTCTGCAAGAAACATTGAAGACGGTGGAAGTTTAACCATTCTTTCCACAGCATTAGTAGATACCGAAAGCCGTATGGACGACGTTATATTTGAAGAGTTTAAGGGCACGGGCAATATGGAAATTAAACTTTCTAGAGAGTTGTCTGAAAAAAGGATTTTCCCTGCGATAGATTTAGATAAGTCAGGAACTAGAAAAGACGACCTTTTATTAACCAGCGAAGAACTTGACGGCGTAATAAAAATTCGTAGACTGCTTTCTGAAAAGAAGTGCGCAACCGACGCTCTTATTGAAATGCTTAAAAAGACAAAAGATAACCAAGACCTTTTATCAAGGCTAGACGCTTGGATAAAGATTTATCAAAAGTAATATGAAGTCAGCAAGAAACAAAACGATAGATTTTCCATTGGAACAATCACAAGAAAATATAAGTAAATGCGTAGACGGAAGTAAATCTTTGCAAATTTCTAGCGATAGTATCGTTATAGGCGATACGTTTGAAACGCTGAAAAAGATTGAAAACGGTTCGGTAGATTTGCTGATTGTTGACCCACCGTATAATTTGAGCAAAGTTTTCCACGGCAACGGATTTAAGAAAATGGCTCAAAGCGAATATGCAGAGTATACTAGAGAGTGGATAAAAGCTGTTATTCCAAAACTAAAGGGGAATGCCTCTATATACGTTTGTTGTGATTGGGAAAGCGCTTTGGTAATAGGGCCTATTCTATCCGAGTTTTTCCTACTTAGAAACCGTATTACTTGGCAAAGAGAAAAGGGTAGGGGCGCAAAAACGAACTTCAAGAATAGCCTAGAAGACGTGTTTTTTGCAACCATGTCTAACGATTATACCTTTAATCTTTCGGCAGTAATGCAAAGAAGAAGGGTGCTTGCCCCCTACAAAGAGAACGGCATTGCAAAAGATTGGGAACAAACGGAAGACGGCAAGTTTAGGAATACCTGTCCGTCAAATTTTTGGGACGATATAGCCGTTCCATATTGGTCCATGGCAGAAAACACGGCACACCCAACGCAAAAGCCAGAAAAGTTAATAGCAAAACTAGTTCTTGCAAGTAGTAATAAAGGCGACCTTGTTTTAGACCCCTTTGGTGGAAGTGGCACGACTGCAGTAGTGTGTAAAAAACTAGGCAGAAAATATATAAGTATAGAACAAAATCCACTATATTGCGCGTGGGCGCAACGTAGGCTTGAAATGGCAGATTCCGATAAAACTATTCAAGGCTATGAAGACGGAATTTTTTGGGAAAGGAATGCCCGTCCCAAAAAGAAAAACTAATTAATAGACTAGATTTAACAAAACGTAAAAGGATTTTTACTAAATAGATATAGTTAAATTATTTTTAGGAGAAATACAACTTGTATCGTATTTTTGAATATAATCCACAGTTAAAAGAGTTCTCTGGTGATATTGACCTACGTATGCGCCTTTATAACCAAACGAAAGGTCGTTTATTAAAGGATAAAACAACCCTTTCAGAGTTTGCAAACGGGCATAACTATTTTGGGTTTCATCGCGTAGACGGTGGTTGGGTGTATCGTGAATGGGCGCCTAGCGCAGATAGACTCTATTTAACGGGTGATTTTAATAATTGGCATTGGCTAGATAATCCTATGACAAAACTTGACAACGGCGTTTGGGAATTATTCCTTAAAGGGGATAATGCCCTTTGGCATGGATGCAGGGTTAAAACAATAGTTGATGCTTTTGGAAATCGCACGGAGCATATTCCACTATACGCAAAAAGGGTAGTCCAAGATAAAAATACTTTGATGTTTTGTTGTGAAGTCGTAGACGATAAAAAGACGTTTAGATGGACGGACAAGCGCTTTAAGGGGGAAGATAGCCTATTTATTTACGAAGCGCACGTCGGTATGGCGCAAGAAGAAGGAAAGGTTAGTTCTTATAGGGAGTTTGCAGATAAAACCTTGCCCATTATTAAAGAAAGTGGCTATAACACCATACAACTTATGGCAATAATGGAACACCCTTACTACGGTAGTTTTGGATATCAAGTTTCCAACTTTTACGCAGTATCATCGTGGTTTGGCACACCTGAAGATTTGAAATATCTAGTTAATAAAGCCCATAAACTAAAGATAAGGGTGTTGCTAGACGTAGTTCATTCACACTCTGCGCCAAACACAGCCGAAGGAATCAATACCTTTGACGGCACTACTTGGCAGTTTTTCCACGACGGCGACAAAGGGAATCACCCAGCGTGGGGAACTAAATGCTTTAATTACGGCAAAGACGAAGTTATACACTTTTTGCTATCAAACTTAAAGTTTTGGCAAGAAGAATATCATTTTGACGGTTTCCGTTTCGACGGAGTAACGTCAATGCTTTATCACGACCACGGTTTAGGCACGGCGTTTGATAGTAACCATAAATATTTTTCTACGAATACCCACGTAGAAGCCATCACTTATTTGCAACTTGCAAACGAACTTATTCACCAAGTAAATAAAAAAGCAATAACGATTGCCGAAGATATGTCGGGTATGCCGGGAATGTGTTTGCCTATTCAAGAGGGTGGAATCGGTTTTGATTATCGACTTGCAATGGGGCTTCCAGATATGTGGATTCGCACCTTAAAAGAGCAACGTGACGAAGAATGGGATATAGGCGCAACGTGGGGTGATATGTGTTTAAGACGACCGGGTGAAAAAACCATTGCCTACGTAGAAAGCCACGACCAAGCCTTAGTCGGCGATAAAACCATAATGTTTCGTCTTGCAGACGCAAGTATGTATACGGATATGAATAAAGATTGCCATAATCCTATTATTGATAGGGCAGTGGCGCTTCATAAAATTATACGTCTATTTACTCTTGCTGGTGGTGGAGACGGATATTTAAACTTTATGGGTAACGAATTTGGTCATCCAGAGTGGATAGATTTTCCACGAGAAGGAAACGGTTGGAGTTTTCACTATTGCCGTCGTCAATGGCATTTATTAAAAGACGAAAACTTAAAATACTGTTGGCTTGGCGATTTTGATAAAGATATGGTGGCTTTAGCAAAGCAATACGATATATTTAATCAAGTAATGCCCGACCTATTATTGCTAAAAAATCCCGAAAAAACCATAGTATTTTATCGTAACGGGCTTATTTTTGCTTTCAACTTTAACCCTAGCGTTTCATTAACTAACGTGCTAGTTCCAATCTTTAATGAAACCGATTATCAGGTGGCGCTTTGCTCTGACGACTTTAAGTATGGTGGAAATGGACTCGTTCATCACATAACCTATCCGTCGAAAAAGTTTGACGGGCAGAACTTCGTAGAATTATATCTTCCTGCGCGCACGGCAGTCGTGTTAAAGCCAATAAGTAAAAGCGCTCAAGAATAATCTTTTATAAGTTTATAAAAACAAAAGGCAACGAACTTCGTTGCCTTTATAAATTTTAAATAGTTAATCAAGTTGGGTTAGAAAATGTGATTATATTTGTCTAACTTTGATAATACCTTCTACTTGAGATAGGTGTTTAATAGATTCACTGCTTACTTCCTTTTCAACGTCTAAAAGGGTAACTGCGTAGTCGCCACGGCTCTTGTTAGACATGTTTGCAATGTTAATTCCTTCTGCGCCAACGGCTGAAGTAATTTGAGCAAGAATATTTGAAACGTTTTTGTGTAAGATAACAAGTCTGTATTCGCTAGATCTTGGCATAGAGCAAGCAGGGTAGTTAACGCTATTTACAACGTTACCGTTTTCAATGTAATCAACTAGTTGTTTAGCAGCCATAATAGCGCAGTTGTCTTCTGCTTCTTCGGTAGATGCGCCAAGGTGTGGAATGCAAATAATGTTATCAATTCCAATAATTTCATCGGCAGGGAAGTCGCAAACGTATCTAGCAACCTTACCTTCGTTAACTGCTTTAATAATATCTGCGTTATTAACTAGTTCACCACGCGCGCAGTTGATAATAACAACACCGTTTTTCATTTTAGAAATAAGTTCAGCGTTAATAAATCCACCGTTTTCCTTTGCAATGTAAGGAATGTGAATGGTTAAATAATCGCATGCTTCAATCAAAGCGTCAAGATTTTTAACAACGTTAACGTGGGTAGATAGTTTTAGAGCAGCGTCAACAGATAAGAAGGGGTCGTAACCAACAACCTTCATTCCAAGTTTGTCTGCAGAATTTGCAACTAAAGCGCCGATAGCGCCAAGACCGATAACGCCTAGGGTTTTGCCTTGAATTTCAAAGCCACCAAAGTTAGATTTACCTTTTTCTACAAGTTTGCCAACTTCAGCGCCTTGACCTTTAAGAGTTTTAACCCAATCTATAGAATCGGTTATTTTTCTAGAACCTAAAAACATAGCGCAAAGAACAAGTTCTTTAACTGCGTTAGCGTTTGCGCCAGGGGTATTGAATACTACAACGCCCTTTTTAGCGTATTCTTCAACGGGAATATTGTTTACACCAGCGCCTGCTCTTGCAACTGCAATAGTGTTAGCGTCTAATGCATAGTCGTGCATCTTAAAGGAACGCAAAATAATTCCGTCAGGGGATTGGCAGTTGTCAGAAACGCAATAATTATTATCAAAAATATTGTCTATAACA
This sequence comes from Christensenellaceae bacterium, assembly GCA_045591355.1. GTDB lineage: Bacteria > Bacillota > Clostridia > Christensenellales > Borkfalkiaceae > UBA1259. The sequence continues at coordinate 21,758 of JAZNSS010000001.1, forward strand.
GGGCTGATAGAGTTTAACTTTAGAATATTTTTCATTATTTGTTCTCCAATTCAAATTTCTTCATAAAATCAATAAGCGCTTTAACGCCTTCAATAGGCATAGCATTGTAAATAGAAGCCCTCATACCACCGGTAATACGGTGACCTTTAAGAGAAACTAAACCAGCGCTAGTTGCTTCTTTGATGAATTTAGCGTCAAGTTCTTCGCTTGGTGAAACGAAAGGAACGTTCATAAGTGAACGGTCTTTAACTGCAACCTTGTTGGTGTAGAATGTAGAGTTATCAATAAAGTCGTAAAGCATTTTAGCCTTTTCTTCATTAATCTTTTGCATTGCAGAAACGCCACCCATTGCCTTAAGCCATCTAAATACTAGCATAGAAACGTAGATAGAAAAGCATGGTGGGGTATTATAAAGACTGTTGTTTTTATCTTGAATATCATAGCGAAGCATTGTTGGTGTAATAGGCATATGTTTGCCAAGCAAGTCCTTCTTAACGATAACGATAGTTACGCCTGCAGGAGCAATGTTCTTTTGAGCGCCTGCGTAGATAAGACCGAATTTAGAAACGTCAACAACTTCACTTAAAATGCAAGAACTCATATCGGTAACTAGGGTAGCGTCCGTTTTAGGAAGTTCGGTAAATCTAGAACCAAAAATGGTGTTGTTATAGGTAAAGTGAAGATAGTCTATATCAGAACGGATTTTAAGTGAATCCATATCAGGTATGTAGGTGTAGTTTGCTTCTTTAGAAGAACCAGCGATAGCCATATCGCCGTATTTAAGACCTTCTTCATATGCTTTAGTAGCAAAGTTACCCGTTAAAATATAATCGGCTTTGCCTTTTTGTAGAAGATTTAGTGGAACAGCGGCAAATTGTTGAGATGCGCCACCTTGAACGAATAATACTGAATAATCTTCAGGGATATTCATTAATTCACGAAGTAACGCGTTTGCTTCATCGTTAACAGCCATAAAAGGTTTGCCACGGTGACTCATTTCAGTAATACTCATGCCCGTTCCGTTAAAATCAAGCAATTCTTTTTGCGCTTGTTCTAATACGGGAAGTGGCAAAGTAGATGGACCTGCTGCGAAGTTATAAACTCTCATAATAATCTCCTTTTATCTAAAAAGTTATTTTGCAAAATTTTATTGAAAGGGTTAAGGCTGTAAACCTTACCAACAATTTGAGTATAGTATACACTTTTACGACTTTTTTTTCAAGTGATTAAAGGGTAGTTTAACAAATTATTTTGCAAGGTAAATATATATTTGTGGACAAAAGTGTTAAAAAAGTGTATAATAAACAAAAAAAGAAAAATTATTTCAATAGTATATATAATAATTAATCAAGGAGAACTAATTTGAAAAAGGGAATGAAAGGAACAGCTACTAAAGACGACGGCAAAAAGTTAAAATCCACCCCTGACAAAAGTAAAAATAAAAAGTCCATAAAAAAGGCTTTTCAAGAACCCAAGGTAAAACAAACTAAACGCAAAAACCAAACCGTAACAAGCGAACAAAAAACGGTAAACGTGGCAAAACAAAAGCCAGAGAAGAACACTTTAAAAGTCCGTTTTTTAGGGGGCGTAGGTGAAATTGGAAAGAATATGACTGCGTTGGAGTTTGGCAAAGACATTATAGTTATAGACGCAGGATTAACTTTCCCAGGGAGCAATATGCCGGGTGTGGACTTGCTTATTCCTGATACGACCTATCTCGTTCAAAATAAGCAAAGGGTAAAGGGTATAATAATTACCCACGGGCACGAAGACCATATAGGCAGTTTGCCTTATATCTTAAAGGACTTAAACGTTCCAATATACGGCACGAAACTTACTTTAACACTTATCGAAAATAAACTTAGAGAAAGAAAAATTAACGACGCCGAGTTAATATGCGTAAAACCTTCAAGCGTAATTAAACTTGGTTGCTTTTCCATAGAGTTTATAAACGTAAACCACTCTATCGCAGGCGCAGTTGCGCTATCAATTACAACGCCCGTTGGCGTGGTATTCCATTCTGGGGATTTTAAGATTGATTACACACCCGTTGCAGGGGATATGATAGACCTTACAAGGATTTCAGAAATAGGCAAAAAGGGCGTTCTATTGTTGATGGCAGACTCTACTAATATAGAGATAGAAGGCTCTACTATGAGCGAGTCTGTGGTAAAAGATACGCTAGAACACGTTTTTACCGACAACGCAAAACGTAGGCTAATAATAGCAACCTTTGCAAGTAACGTGCATAGATTACAACAAATTTTAGACCTTGCAAATAAATATTCAAGGCGTGTTGCTTTTTCTGGAAGGAGTATGATAAACATTGCAGAAGCAGCGTCTAAAATAGGCGAACTAAATATACCCGATAATTTGATAATTGACATAGAGCAAATAAAGAACTATAAAGACGAGCAAATAGTTATAGTTTCAACGGGAACGCAAGGCGAACCTATGAGCGCTTTAACTAGAATGGCAAGTGGGGAGTTTAACAAGGTAAATATAGGCGAGAACGACACGGTAGTAATAAGCGCTTCGGTAATACCGGGTAATGAGAAGATGATTTACGGGGTTATAAATAACCTTTATAAACGTGGCGCAGAAGTAATATACGAATCGCTAGAACCTATACACGTTTCCGGCCACGCTTGTAGGGGGGAATTACGAACTTTGCATAGCCTAGTTAAACCAAAGTTCTTTATCCCCGTTCACGGCGAATATCGTCACCTTAAAAAGCACGCAGTTTTGGCAGAAGATATGGGGCTTAAACCAAGCAACATAATGATTGCAGAAATAGGCGACACTATAGAAGTAGGTAAACAAACTATAAGGCGTGGAGAAAAGACGCCTGCAGGCTCTAGGTTTGTGGACGGCGTGGGTATAGACGATTTTGACAGTTTCGTTCTGCGTGATAGAATTCACCTAGCAGAGGACGGGCTAGTGGTCGTAGTGTGTGGCGTTAGCGAACTTACGGCAGAACTTTCCACTTTGGAAATTATTAGCAAAGGATTAGTTTTATCTGAAGCCAACGTTCAAGAAGCAAAAGCGAACTTAACGAATACCATAAATCAAGTAGATTTACGCACGGTTCAAGACGAAAACGAACTTTCAGGCATAATCCGTAGGGGGCTTAAAAACTACATTTTCAAGGTAACGGGCAAGCACCCCGTAATTTTACCTATAATAATGGTGGTATAGTGGACAGTAGATTACTAAAGTTAAGGGAAGAAGCCAAACAAAGGGGCGAACCAATACTTCGTGAGCAAAGTTTTTGGCTCTTACTAGAAACGGTAAAAAATAAAAAACCTAAATCTATTTTGGAAATAGGCGTAAACCTTGGGCTTTCTGGAATAGCAATGCTTTTAACCGAAAAGCAAGCGCACCTTACGGGCATAGAAATAGACGAAGAAAAAATTAGATTAGCAAGGGGCAATTACCAAACCTTTGGCGTGGAAGATAGGGCAAAAATCTTTTATGGCGACGCTTCGGAAATAATACCTATTTTAACGGGTAAATACGACTTCATATTTCTAGACGGACCAAAAGGGCATTATTTTGAATATCTTCCAAACCTTCTAAACGCCTTAAACGTCGGGGGAACGCTGTTTGCAGATAACGTTTTGTTCCGTGGATACGTAGACGGAAAGGTTAAAACTCCACATAGGTTTAACACCACTAAAAACAGTATGGAAAGGTTTATAAAAGAAATAACTACAAACCCTAATTTATCAACGGTTGTTCACGATTTGGAAGACGGGGTTAGCATAACGGAAAGATTAAAATGAGAAAGATAGAACTATTGTCGCCGGCAGGCGATATGAACAAACTAAAAACAGCCTTTTACTTTGGTGCAGACGCAGTGTATATCGGTGGTAAAAGTTTTTCCCTTCGAGCATTAGCAGGGAACTTTACCGACGAAGAAATAGTGGAAGCCACTTCTTACGCTCACTCAATAGGTAAAAAGGTATACGTAACGGTAAATATTTTAGCAAGGGACACCGACGTAGAAAAGGCTGAAGAATATTTCAAATTCTTGGAAAAAACGGGCGTAGACGGCGCAATTATTTCCGATACGGGGTTAGTTGCCCTTTGTTTAAGGGTTGCCCCGAAACTTCCCGTAAACCTTTCCACTCAAGCAAACACGTTGAATAGTCTTGCCGTTCAGTTTTGGAAAGAACACGGCGTTCAAAGGGTAATACTTGCAAGGGAACTTTCCTTAAAGGAAATTTCTAAAATACACCAAAACGTTCCAAACGTAGAGATAGAAACCTTTATACACGGCGCAATGTGTATTGCGTATAGTGGCAGATGCTTATTATCCGACTATCGCACGGGTAGAAGTAGTAATAGGGGCGCTTGCGTTCAAGCATGCCGTTGGAGTTATGAAATCCGTGAAAAGGATTCCGAATGTGGCTTTATGGAAATGCAAGAAGACGAACACGGAACTTACATAATGAATAGTAAGGACCTAAATTTGCTTGACTATATAGCAGAACTAGATAAGGCAGGGGTTTGCTCTTTTAAGATAGAAGGCAGAATGAAGTCGGAATATTACCTTGCAACCGTCGTAAACGCATATCGTAGGGCAATAGACGCTTATTATCAATTTGGCGAAGATTATAAAAAGAACACGCTCTATCAAGACGAACTTAAAAAGACGGCGCATCGTGAATTTACAACGGCGTATTTACTTGGCGAAAATAATAGAACGGTAAATTACGACGATAGCCAATCTAAAGGCACGCATAAGTTTATAGCAAACGTTTTAGATTACGACAACGAAAGCCAAACTGCAAGGGTGGAAATGCGCAATCGTTTCAAGGTTGGCGACGAATTAGAAGTTCTATCTCCGTCAGACAGTTTTAATAAAATCGTCAAAATTGAACAAATGACCGACCTTAAAGGTCAACCCGTTCAAGACGCAAAACTCGTTCAACAAACCTTACTCGTTAAAACGCAAGTTCCACTAGCATCGGGCGATATTTTAAGAATAAAAGTATAAAATTAAAAGCCTTTTTCTTAAAGGCTTTTTTTACGTCTTATTTTCTATATCCTAAAATCTTTATGTAACGCGCGCTAACGAAGTTATAACTAGATAATCTTCTGTCAAAAGAGTCTACCGTGTGCGAAGCAGTAAATATTTCACCGTCTAAAATAGTCGTTATAATTAGGGTATGGTAGTATTTTTGCCCGTTAAAAAGTTGAATAACGTCGCCGACTTTTAGTTGATAATAGGTGGAAAGTTCGCCAAACGGACCAACGCCTTTATTATTTATAATGAATTTATAAAATTCGTTAACGCCCGACCAAGCAGGGGCTCTATCGTTAATACTATTATAATACCAACCTAAAATAGGGGTGTAGTTCATAACTTTGCACCCAGAATAAACGCATTGAGAAACAAAGTTAGTGCAGTCCCCACCAATATTGTCAAAATTATAATATATAGGGTTTCTTAAAAACGCCCACTTTTTTGCATATTCAACGGCTGATATATTATCATATGTGTAAACGTTCATATGTTATTTTATGATTTATGAAGAGAAAATGTTACAACCGAATATAATTAATCACTATTCAATGTTTTATTCAAAAAATAAAATAAAATCGTGTAAAATTATTAAAAAAATAAAAATTTAATGCAAAAACCTTTGACAAAGCAAAAAGGTAAGAGTATAATCAAGAATATAAAAAATAAAACTTTTAGGAGAAATAATATGAAAAAGTTTTTAACGTTATTATTAACTGCAATGCTTGCAGTAGTATGTTGCTTCAGCCTAACTGCTTGTGGCAATGATGAAAAGTTAGAAGTAAAGGATATTGAACTTACAAGCGAAACTTATGCTTTTGCAATCAATAAATCCAATACTTCTTTAAAAGACAGTGTTAATGCAATTTTGGCAGACTTAACTGAAAGTGGCGAACTTGATACTATTATCAACTCATTCTTCGACGGCGACGCTGATTTCACTTACACCAATCCTGCAAAACCATCTGCATCTGACAGAGCAAACTACTTCGTTGTTGGAACAAACGCATACTTCCCACCATTTGAAATGTATGAAGGTGTAAAACTTACCGGTGTTGATATGAAGATTGCGCACGTAATTGCTACACAACTTGAAAAGACCTTATATATTGAAGATATGGATTTTGACGGATTAATTCCAGCAGTTCAAAACGGCGACGTTGATATTGCAATGGCTGGTATGACGGTTAACGCAGAACGTCTAGAACAAGTTGATTTCACAACCGGTTATTATACTTCTGCACAAGTAATCACCGTTTTAGAAAGTGACGATACTTTTGACGCATGCAAAACTGCTGCTGACGTTGAAGAAGTTTTAGCATCAAAGGGTGCAGGCTTTAAGGTAGGAACTCAAAAGGGAACAACCGGTTATATGTATAGCGCAGGTGACGAAGGTTTCGGTTACGACGGCTTTAAGAACCTAACCACTAAATCATACGATACGGGCGCTCTTGCAATGCAAGACTTAAAGAACGGCAAAATCAACGCAGTAATTCTTGACAAACAACCATCATTAATGATTACTGCTTCAATGAACAAATAATTATGGCTGGCGCTTTTGAAACGTTCGTAGACAAATTTATATATCAAGAAGGTTATAAATTAACTTTAGAAGGCTTAACAAACACTGCGTTAATCGCAGTGTTTGGTTTGCTTATAGGTTTTGTTTTGGGTAGCATTATTGCTATCGTAAAACTTATACCTGTAAAAAACGTCTTCGTAACGATTGTTAAAAAAATATGTGACGGATACGTTGCAATATTCCGTGGAACGCCAATCGTCGTTCAACTTTTGCTTTTACACTATGCGCTTTTCCCAGCAATGGGCTTAAACCTTGGTGATATTCCAGAAGCAAGTATTATATTTGGTCTAAACTCTGCCGCGTATATTTCAGAAATTATGCGTGGTGGTATAAATTCCGTAGACCCAGGGCAGATGGAAGCCGGCAGAAGTCTTGGCTTTGGCTATACTAAAACTATGATTTTAATAATCGTTCCACAAGCAATAAAGAATATTTTACCTACGCTTGGTAACGAATTTATTTCATTGATTAAGGAAACTTCCGTTTTAAGTTTGATTGCAGTAACAGACCTTACTAAATCGTTTAAGGCTATTGCTGAATCTACGTATGAATATTTTATTCCGTATATAATGCTTGCCGTTGCTTATTTCGTTATAGTCTTCCTAATTTCTTTGCTTGTTAAATTTATGGAAAGGAGGTTTAAGAAAAATGAACGTTAAAACCTCTAAAGAATTAGTATTAAAAGTAAACGGCTTAAAAAAGGCTTGGGGAAATCACGAAGTTCTAAAGGGTATCAATATAGATATTCACAAGGGCGAGGTTATTGCAGTAATCGGCCCTTCTGGTTGTGGTAAATCCACCTTTTTAAGATGTCTTAACCGTTTGGAAGAACCAACCGGTGGCGAAATTATCTTTAACGGCGAAAATATAATTAGCAAAAAGGTTAATATAAACAAACACCGTCAAAAGATAGGTATGGTATTCCAACAGTTCAACTTATTTAATAACCTAACGGTTATGAAAAACTTATTGCTTGCCCCCGTTAAGTTGAAACTTAAAACGAAGGAAGAAGCAAAGGTAAAGGCTCTTGAACTTCTAAAACGTATAGGACTAGAAGAAAAGGCAGATGCCTATCCATCAACACTATCGGGTGGACAAAAGCAACGTATAGCAATTATACGTGCGCTTATGATGGAACCTGACGTAATGCTATTTGACGAACCTACTTCTGCGCTAGACCCTGAAATGGTTGGCGAAGTTTTAGATTTAATGAAAGACTTAGCAAAAGAAAACATGACCATGGTTGTCGTAACGCACGAAATGGGCTTTGCAAAAGAAGTTGCAAATAGGGTAGTATTTATAGACGACGGAATTATTAAAGAGCAAGCCACCCCACAAGAATTTTTCTCTAATCCAAAAGACGAAAGATTAAAAGAATTCTTATCTAAAGTTTTGGCGTAAAAATAAAAATCACGGCATTGCCGTGATTTTTTTATAAATATTTTCTTAAACGAACTTCGTATTCTTCTTCTAGTCTTAAAAGTTTTTCCAGCAATTCCTTTACCGGCTCAATAAGATTTTCTTCTTCGTTAAGCATTGCAGTAAGTTCGTTAATGCCTGTAACCGTGCCTTTAATCATCATTTCGGCAATTTGATTTTTACTGTTGTTCATCATTGTTTTCATTTTAATACTAGACCATAGCATAGCCTTTTTCATAGGGTTTATATCTTTGGGTTCTAGTTCGTTTTCAAGCATAAAAGAACTTATATCGCTGATTACGCCGTTATATCCGTCATATTCTTCGTTAAGTTCGGTTTTAAGACCTTCGTCTTCTACCGACGGCAATAGGTCGGCAATTGATTGCATGGCAATATGCGCGTTTTTGTAACTGTCATTTAGCGCTTTAACGTTAAAATCATTCATAAATAATACTCCTTAAATGTTTTGATAATAGTTTTAACTTTTAGGGATAAAATATGCAAAAAGTGTGTAAAATCGTTTGACATTTGCTTTATAATATTATAAAATTAGCAAGTAACCGCTCGAAAGGGGTTTTATAAGCGTGTAAAAACCACCCCAAAAATGTTCGGCGAGTCAGGTTAGAGGAGGTAAAACTATGTATGCAATCGTAGAAAACGGTGGCAAACAATACAAAGCAGAAGTTGGCTCTGTAATCAGATTTGAAAAACTTTCTGCAAACGTAGGTGACAAAGTTGAACTTGCAGTTTTGATGGTTTCTGACGAAAACGGAATCAAAGTTGCAGATGAAGCACAAGGCTTTAAGGCTGTTGGCGAAGTTCTTGAACAAGGTAAGAACAAGAAAGTCGTAGTTTACAAGTATAAAGCAAAGAAGAATGAAAGGAAGAAACAAGGACACAGACAACCTTTCACAGCAGTAAAGATTTTAGAAATCGTTGCGAAGTAATTGACGGGAGGGTATAGATAGTATGATATTATTCAGATTATTTGCGCACCACAAAGGTGGCGGTAGCACCAAAAACGGCAGAGACAGCAACGCTAAAAGACTTGGCGTAAAGAGAAACAACGGTCAAGAAGTTCTTGCAGGAAGCATCATCGTTCGTCAACGTGGCACTGCAATTCACCCAGGTAACAACGTAGGTATGGGTAGCGATAACACCTTATTCGCTCTTATCGACGGCGTAGTTAAGTTCGAAAGAATGGGCAGAAAGGACAAGAAAGTTAGCGTATACGCTAAAGAAAACTAATAATTAAACGGGCTACTACGTAGTCCGTTTTTTTTAGTTTATGTCCCAAAAAATATTTGATTATGAAAATCAAACATTGGTTAAGACAAAGACTTTTATTAATAACAAAAGGATATTTGAAGTGGTAGAGATAAAGGTTAGTAGCAACTATTTTAATATAAAAGACACCCTAGAGTGTGGGCAAATATTCAGATTTTGTCCATATAAAAAGGGATATATGGTGTATTCAAAAGATAAATGCGCCTACCTTTTTGGTGACCAAGAAAATACTATCATAAGAACTTTAGATGCCGACGCCGAGTATTTTAAGCACTTTTTTGATTTGGAAAGGGATTATTCTTTAATAGTAAAAGACGGGCTTAATAGTGGCGTTCAAATACTTGAAAGAAGCGCAAAAATTGGTCAAGGCATAAGAATTCTAAACCAAGATAAAACGGAAACGCTTTTTTCTTTTATGATTTCACAAAACAATAATATCCCAAGAATAAAGGGAATAATAGAAAAACTTTGCAACGCCATTGGCGAAAAGAAAGAGTTTGACGGTCAAAGTTATTTTGCCTTTCCAACCGTGCAAAAAATGACGGAAATGCCACTAGAATTTTACCAAAGCATAGGGCTTGGTTATAGAGCGAAATACCTAAAAAGTTTAGCAGAAGAACTTGCAAACGGGCTAGACTTAAATTATTTTGACAAACTATCAACCAAACAACTTAAAAAACAGTTGACTGCGATTTACGGCGTAGGTCCAAAGGTTGCAGACTGTGTTTCGCTTTTTGGATATCACCGTTCGGATAGTTTTCCCGTGGATACTTGGATAGATAAGGTTTATAAACAAGATTTTAATGGCAGTTTAACCGATAGAAATAAAATTTCCGATTGGTTTGTAAGCGAGTTTTCTAGCAATGCAGGCTACTTTCAACAGTATCTTTTCTACTATAAAAGAAGCAAAGAAGATAAGAAGTAAACTAAAAAGGCTAAAAATATAAAAAACTATATAAAAAACGCAAAAAATAATTGTCAAATAATAAATTATTTGGTATACTAAAAAAAGATTAAAAACAAATAAATTGGAGGCATAGATTTATGCAGTATTCAACTGAAGTTAAAGAAATGACCTGCGTTTGCAAAGGACCTAAACACGGTCCTGCTCCTATTCCTGAAGAAGGGAAATGGGTACAGGCAAAAGAGATCAAAGACATTTCCGGATATACGCATGGTATCGGATGGTGTGCTCCCCAGCAGGGTGGCTGCAAGCTGAGCCTGAACGTAAAAGACGGTATCATCCAGGAAGCTTTG
>JAZNSS010000002.1:0-36276 GCA_045591355.1 Christensenellaceae bacterium
CATGGGTTCGCTCGACTAGCGTCGGACGGCAAACCCCTCGCAAACTATCGTTTGCCTTCCCCTTATCAAGGGGCAGAAACCCGTAGGGGTCACCACTCAAAACCTAAATCGAAGCGAATTTCGGTTTAGGTTTTTTCTTTACCTTTTTTCTAAAAAATGCTCCTCAAAAGGCGTAATTTACGCTATAATGGGCTTTAATAAATTTTATAGGTATTTATGCTAAAATAAAGAACGGCGTATTATGCCGTCGAAAGCCGACTTGTATCAAGACAAGCATACGTTTAAGCGCCAAAGTGAAATAAATGCACTTTTAATTTTACGTGATAGTTTTATTTGATTGCATTAAATTATGCAAAGTGATATACTAAAATGGTTAAGGTAAAGTTAATTTTTAACGACTAGATTAAAGGACCCACTATATAATTTAAAAATGAAAAAAACTAAAAAAACATAGCGTTTTCAATGAATTTTAGCCATTTTTTTACAAAACCAGAGTTTTAACTCTATTTTACATAATCTTAACTATTTATAAACAAAGTTAAAACTCCCTATAATTGTAATTAAGATTATGATTTGAGGAGTTAAGACTATGGATGTTGTTTCTAGGGTAAAATGGAGAATTAAAGAGTTGTTAATTCAAAAAAATATGTCAGTTTACGAATTGGCTGCTAAGGCAGAAATTACTGATGCTTGTATTCGTAATTGGTATACTAAAAGAAACTATAATCCTAGTTTATTAGCCATTGTAAAAATATGTAATGCATTGGAAATCCCACTAACCGAACTATTTAGAGATGAAGATGATGAGTTCATTTGCGTTGGTGAAGAAGAAAGGTCATTGCTTTCTAATTGGGCGATGCTTAGCGATAAGCAGAAAGGTGCAATAAAAAATTTAATTGAAACGTTTATAGAAAAATAATCAACCTTGGTATAATAATGCAAAAGATTGATGATAGAAGAAAACTTTTTAATAAAATAATTAGTTTGGTGATTAAAAACCCACAAAAAGGTTTGGAGTTGTTCTATGGGGAATACAGAAGGTTAATTTACCAAACGGCAAAAAACGTTGGCTGTAAAGATGAACAAGCAGAGGCAGTTGTAAATAAAGTTTTGGTAAAAATATGGCGCAAAGCAGAAAGCCTTTCTGATATAAAAAATCCTGACGGCTACGTTTACGTTGTTGCAAGAAACTCTGCAAAAGATGAAGTTAACGAGGTTTGGCATTTAGAATTAAACGAAAAGATTATTAGGGCAGAAGACGAGTTTGAAGCATTGCTTGCCAAAGATAGTTTTGAATATTTAGTTAGTTGTTTAAATGAAGAAGAGCAGGCGATAATGACACTTAAGTTTGCAATGAAGGATAAGTTTCAAGAGATTGCAAACCAACTAGAAAAGCCCTTGCCAACGATAACGTCTTTATATTATAGGGGCTTGTGTAAAATTAAAAAATTTATAAAAGAAAAAAAGGGTGAATAAAAACCCCCTGTTTGGTTGGTCAAATAGAAAACAACCTACAGGAGGTTACAAATGAAAAAATATTTAGGTTTAATTTTTGCTTTTATGCTCTCCGTTTTTTCGGTGGGCATATCGATAGGGCAACCCGTATCGGCAAGCGCACAGGTTATAGATGATGCAGACGAATATTTTATAGAATTCGTTTTGTCAGATTCTACTTATGAAGGTAACCTTGTTTACTCACATAGTCCTTTATATAACGCACAACTACAGTCGCACGGTAGGGAATACACCTTTACGATAGGTGGTGTTAACGGATATGCTTTGATGGTGGAATTTACGGCAGGCGAGCAAACTTTTTATGAGATAGAAGAGTTGTTTTACCACAGCGTTTCGCCATTTGCTAATTGTCAAGGCTTACCCGTTTATATAACGCATAACGTTTATTTAGAATATAAAAATCAGTCATTTTACGATATAGCCACCCAAAATCAAGCCAGCGAAGAATTAATTGCGCAACTAGCAGAACAAGGCTTTAACTATTTTGGTGGATCAACTGCAACCTATACCGACCATATTGTTACGGTAAATTACGCAACAAAAAGCACCACGTCTTATAGTATCCAATATGATTTGCCAAATATAATGGGTTCTGTCCCAGGTGGCTCTTGTGGTCATACAGCAGGGGCAATTATCCTTACATATTACGATAGATTTTGCGAAAATATTATTCCTAATTTTGTTCCTTATATATATTTTGGTCCTCTTTTAAAATATAAGGCTAATAGCACTGAAGTGTATAATATGAACTTAGAACTAGTAGATTTAATGCTTATTGGCGAACCACACGAAGGAACAACCTATAGCGAGTTTCAGCTTGGTATGGAAACTTACGTTGAGCAACAAGGTTATACGTATACTTCCACCAATCTATTTACAAACGGAAGTTTTAATTTTAACAACTATAAAAACGCCGTTGAAAGCAACAAGCCTTGCGCTCTCTTTTTAACTAACTTTGCAATGTTAGACGGATATCTAGTATATGATGGTGGAGAAGAAATACGCAGTGGCTATTGCCCAGTATCTCACATTGCTGCAGCCTGTGGATATAAAATAGACACTTATTATGACGAAAATAATAACGTTATAGATACACGCACCTATTTAAAGGTTGCAAGTGGGCTAAATTCTTATGGAATAGGTTACCTTAATATAAACGGAATTACCACAATAAGTAAGGCAATATCAATTTTAGTAAGTTGAGGAAATAATGCAAGATAAAGATTTAGAAAAAATATTGCAACAAAAAGCAGATAACGTTCCACAAAAAGATTTTTCTATCGTGTGGGAAGAAATAAAAGGGGAAATCAAACAGCCTGAAAAAAAGAAGAAATTCGGCTGGAAAAAGTGGTTCCCTATGGCTTTAGCGTCTGCCGTTTTAGTTGTATGTTTAGCTTTATCTCCTATTATAATAAATGGATTAATGCCACCAGAAGTTCCACCTGAAGAAATATATTATTCCGACGAATTATCCAAGCAAGACGTTTTAGAAAGCGAGATGTTAAACAGATTGCTAGAAGCAAATATTAGTCACGTTAATTTAAGCGAATATACACTAGAAAACTGCAAAATTGTTGTTACCGATGATAATAAGATAAAAGGTGCAGTATTTACATTATATGATGTAGCAATGACCTATTATGCAGAAATGAGCCTACACCACAATAGTGTGGACTTGCGTCTTGATTTACAAGTTGCTTACGACACCATTTATAAAGTGAATAATACCGACGTTCACTATAAATTTAAACAAGAAAACAGTGGGTTTTATGAATATAGCATTTACGCATTACACAACGGTGTTAAATATTTGATAGAATATTCTGGCGCGTCTAACGATATAACGGTTTTTTTGAATGAATTTTTTGGATAAAACAATACAGGGGTTTGAAATCAACCGATTTCAAACCCTTTATTTTTACCTTACTTAAAAAGAAAAATTAAATTTATATTTTATATCTTTCTTCAATATCAAAATCTAAAATAGCACACTTTTTATTTAAGTAAGATTGTATTATCTCTAAGGTTTCCACGTAAGCCGTCATTTCTCCTTGAATAAAATCGTTGTGTGGTAAGGCGCTTAGTTCGTCTAGATAAGTGGTAAAAAGTTCTATAATATGTAAAATTATTGATTCATACGTCATTACTTTCTCCTTTTGTAGGGGCAATTTCTTGCGTAGCAAGTTTCTTTGATAGGCAAATGTAAAAGTCGTTAACTATTGTGTTTCTATAGTTGAAAACTGTCGTTCTAGACAGGTTGCAATACAATGCAAGTTTCCATGCAGGAAGGTCGGTGTTATTTATATATATGGCTTCAAATACCGTAAGTATCGGCTCTTTGCCCGATAAGTTTTTTAACACGTAGTGTTTATGTAAAAAGTCAAACGTTTCGGTAAAGTTGGTTTCCCCATGAGAAATTAAGCATTTTATTCTATTTTCCTTTTCTCTTAAAGATTTCTCATTTGTGGTTTTCATACATAAAATAATAGCCGAAGCAAAAATTAGTGGAGTTCAAACTTTTTGAACACTAAAACAGAGTGTTAAAAACGTTTAACTATTAGACTAGTTTATCCTATGTCTTTTATGCAAGGTGAGTTTAGTGGAAACCCCATAAAAAAAGCACCCTTAAGGCGTTAACCTTTGGGGTGCATTAAATTTTTTATGCTTATTTATTTGTTGTATTCGTTAAAGAGTTTGTCGTAGTTTTCTTTTATTTGTTCATAGTCGTAGTTGCTACATAGTTCGTAATTGAAAACTCCGTTATATCCAATTTTTTCTAAAGCGCCAATAACTTTTTGCCAATCGATTGAGCCTTGGGTGGGTAGCCAATGTTTCTCGTCTATATAGTCAAAGTCTGATACGTGTGTCGTTTTTATAACGTTGCCTATCTTTAAAATTGCGTCTTCGGTTTTCTCCGTCAAAAAGTGGTTGGTGTCTAGGCATACGCACACTTTAGGAACTTTTTTAAGCAACTCGTTAAGTTCTTGCGTCGTGTTTAGAAGGCAAGTTCTTGGCAAGTTTTCAATGCAAATTTGAACGTTGGTTTTATCGGTCAAATAGTTTAGAGAGCGAACAAGGTTGTCTAGCATTTGCTCCCTTAAATTGTCGGGGATAGGGTCGCCACTTCCGTGAAAAACGTAGTAGTTGGGCTTTAGCGTATCTAAAACGCTAAAAACTTGAACGGCTACGTCAAGCACTTCAAGGCGTTGTTTCTCGTCTGGTGTTGAAAGGTCTCCGTAAGCGCCGAAGGGCATATGGATAGCATTCAAAATCATATCGTTTTCTTTTAAGACGTCGGCAAACTTTTTAAAGTCGTTAAGAAAGCCTAAAAAGACGTCTTTTTTTCTGCAGCCGTAGGCATTTAGGTCAATACTATCAAAGCCTAGGCGCTTAAGTTTTTTTATTTGATATTCAAAGTTTACGTTTATATGGTTTTCTACCATACTATTAACGCTAACGCCAAGTTTAAGTTTATACATGTTTTAACACCTATCTGAATTATTCTCCACTAAATCTTGAAGTTAATAACTTTATTAGTTTTAGCGCTCTTTTTAGCGGCTAGGCACATTTTTGCGCTAATTATTCCGTCAAGAAGTGGAGATTTAGACTTGTTTGAGCCTTCCATAACTTCTATAAAATTGGCTACTAAAAGTTTGTCGCCACCACTATGCATGCCCGTGGTTGGAACTTCGATATTTTGAACGTTTTCTCTATCGAAGTGGTCGTAATATGTAATTTTTTCCGTCGCAAAGTCAAACTCTAGCGTTCCCTTAAAGCCAATAAATCTTGCGCCGCGCTTACCGGCAAAAAGCCTGCTTACGAAGTTTTGCACGTAGGTCAAATGCAAGTCGTCGTCATATTTCATTACGATAGTTCCACAATCGTGATTGCCCGTATCTTTTGCAAAACAACATTGCAAATTTGGTTTTGAAGCGTGTAAATATCCAACTTTGGCAAGATTAATATTGCTTTCGGGGCAAGTTTCTTTTTCTGCGCAATCAATACAATATAGCCCTGCAGGTTTGTCGCCCTTGAAGACCTTTTTAGTTTCCGTTGCGAAAATCGTTTTAGGATACGGTTTGCCGATTATATAGTTAATATAGTCAAGGTCGTGGGTGGATTTTTGCAAAAATAAGCCACCCGTAAGACTATCGTCTCTATACCATAAATGATAATAATTTCTGCCGTATGGAACGTTGTTATACGCTTGAATTTGCGATAGTTCGCCAACTATACCACTGTCGTATAGTTCTTTAACTTTTGTAACGATATTCGTCATTCTAAGTGGGAAAGAAACTACGGTTTTTTCGTTCATCGTAGGAAGAAGTTTTGAAAGTTGTTTAAGTTGTTTTTCGTCAATAGAAACGGGTTTTTCTAAAAAGAGTGGAATATTATATTTTGCAACTAAAAGGGCGTATTTGGTATGAAGGTTGCATCTAGTCCCTATAAGCACGCCGTCAAGTTTTTCGTTTTCTAGCATGGTTTCGGCGTCTTTATAGAAGTTGCAGTTTTCAATTTCTTCGGGCGTAAGTTGGGCTTTAACGCCTTCCCAGTTGGGGTCGGCTATGGCTTTAAGCGTAACTTTTCCCGATAAGGAAAATCCATTTCTCCAAAGTCCTGCGCCCCTTGCGCTACCACTTACTCCAAATCCAATAAAGCCAAGTTTTAACATGTTTTCACCTCCAAAATTTAACAACGCTAATTGCGTTAAAAACAACTATATTTTTTAGATATATTAACTTCTAAATATTATCATTGTTCTTTAGAAAAATCAAGGGGTTTTGTTAAAAAGAAAATATAATTTTGTCAAGAAATTATATCAAAATATTGCCGTAACGGTGGTTGTTAAAGGCTTATATTATGCTAGCGAAAATTTTGACGAAATTTTAGTGTTTATTATTTTAATAATACCTAAATGGATAAAAAAGGTTAAAAATAACCCGTAACCCACTTGAAAATGCACTTTTTTTGTGATATACTGTTACGGGTATATATTATGGAATAATATAACTAAAAAATATAGCGCCAAAAATTAGCGCTTTAGTAAGGGGAATTAACGTTCAAAAAAGCCTAAGCGAAGTGGTTTATTTTGGACTTACGTTTCTTGGTTAATTTATTTGATATTTTAGGAGTAATAACCAGAATGGAAGAAAAAATTGTATTATCCACGCCGACCATGCACGGCGATGAAATGAGATTTATTGAAGAAGCGTTTGAGAAGAACTGGATAGCGCCACTTGGCTTTAACTGTGATAATTTCGAAAAGGAAATGTGCGACTACTTAACCGAAGGGAAAGAAGATTGCCATGCGCTTTCAATGGTATCGGGAACGTCTGCTTTGCATTTAGCCGTTAAACTTGCCGGTGTTAAACGTGGAGATATAGTTCTTTGTTCTGATATGACCTTTGCCGCAACCGTTAACCCTATTTCTTACGAGGGTGGCGTTCAAGTTTTTGTTGACGGAGAAGATGAAACTTGGAATATGGACCCTGAAGCGCTAGAAAAGGCGTTTAAGAAGTATCCAAACGCAAAAGTAGTAATGTTAGCGCACCTTTATGGAACGCCTTCCAAAATGGATGAAATAGCCGAAGTATGCAATAGGCACGGCGCAATTTTAATAGAAGATGCAGCAGAAGCGCTTTCTGCTACCTATAAAGATAGAAAATGTGGTCTTTTTGGAAAATATAACGCCATAAGTTTTAACGGTAACAAGATAATAACAAGTTCTGGTGGTGGAATGCTTTTAACGCAAAGCAAAACGGCTAGGGATAAGGCGTTCTTTTGGGCAACGCAAGCTAGAGAAAAAGCGCCTTGGTATCAACACGAAGAAATAGGATATAACTACCGTATGTCTAACGTCGTTGCCGGCATAGGTAGGGGGCAATTATTACACCTTGAAGAGCATAGGAATATTAAAGAGCAAATTTATCGTAGATATCAGAAGGGTTTGCAAGGTGTTCCCGTTACAATGAACCCATATCTTGATTGTTCAAAGCCTAACTTTTGGCTTTCTTGTTTAACCATTGATAAGGGTGTAGAACGTAGTCCTATGGATTTGATGCAAAAACTTTCAGATGCTAATATTGAAACTAGACCTATTTGGAAGCCAATGCATATGCAACCTGTGTTTAAGAATAATGACTTTATTAAGGTTAAAGAAAAATCCGTTGGCGAAGATATCTTTAGTAGGGGATTGTGCTTGCCTTCAGATATTAAAATGACGCAAACTCAACAAGATTTTGTAATAGAACAAATTAGGAAGTTTTTTGATTAATGAAAGAATTTTTGCTTTATTTAACCACTACTTGGTGGGGAATACTTTGTTATTGCGTGGTGGCATTAGTTGTTTTAATCGCCCTTTCTGCGCTTTTATATAAGCCTTTCTTCAAAAGGTTTTACGATATTCTTTTAAGTGGTATTGCAATATTGGTGTTATCACCCATATTGCTTTTGCTTATTATTTTAGGCGCTATAAAAATGAAAGGGAATCCTTTCTTTACTCAACTTCGTCCCGGCAAGATTAATAAAAAGACGGGTAAAGAAAAGATTTTTAAGTTAATAAAGTTTCGCACGATGACTTGTGAAAAAGATGAAAACGGCAACTTTTTGCCAGACGAAGTTCGTCTTACCAAATATGGCAAATTGTTGCGTTCAACTTCTTTAGACGAATTACCAGAATTATTAAACATTTTCCTTGGGCATATGTCGATAGTCGGCCCAAGGCCACAACTTGTTAAAGATATGGTGTTTATGACGGATGAACAAAGAAAGCGCCACTTGGTCCGTGGGGGACTAACGGGATTGTCACAAGTTAGTGGCAGGAATAATATTTCTTGGGAACAAAAATTTGAATACGACTTACAATACATAAAAAAGATTTCTCTTTTTGGGGATATTAAAATAATATTCTTAACGGCGTTTAAGGTGCTTAAAAGAAGCGACGTTGAAAGAGAAGGCACGGTTTCCGATATAGACTTTGGAGATTGGCTTTTGGAAAAAGGTGAAATAACCAAAGAAGAGTTTGATGCAAAGGTTAATCTTTCAAAAGAAATTCTAAAAATGGTTTAAGGGGAAAGTATGGAAGAAGTTAAATGCGTTCAATACCCAAAATTCTCGGTGGCAATGTGCGTTTACGATAAGGATAATCCAGATTGGTTTAAGGTCGCTGTGGATAGCGTATTAAATCAAACCGTATGCCCATCAGAGATTGTTCTAGTGGTTGACGGACCTGTTAATGAACTTTTAGGTGGGATTATAAAAGAATATGAAAAAAACCCCATCTTCAAAATCGTTTGGTTGCCAGAAAACGTTGGGCATGGGAATGCTAGGCGTGCTAGTTTAGATAACGCTTCTTTTGAATTGGTTGCCCTAATGGATGCAGACGATATCAGTTTGCCTGATAGGTTTGAAAAGCAATTAAAAGCTTTTGAAGAAGACCCTGAAATTAGTATCGTTGGTGGAAACATTAGCGAGTTTATAGATAAAGAAGATAACGTGGTGGGATATAGAATAGTTCCAGAAAAGCACGAAGAAATAAGCGAATATCTTAAAAAAAGATGCCCAATGAACCAAGTAACCGTTATGTTTAAGAATTCGGACGTTAAAGAAGTCGGTGGATATATCGATTGGTTTTGGGAAGAGGATTATTATTTGTGGTTAAGGCTATATCTTGCAGGCAAAAAGTTTGCAAACATTCAAGACGTTTTGTGTAACGTTCGCGTTGGTAAAGAAATGTATCAACGTCGTGGTGGACTAAAATATTTTAGAAGTGAAAAAGCCTTACAAAAATTTATGAAAAAAAATAAAATCATAGGCTTTGGAACTTATTTCGTAAACGTTACAAAAAGATTTATAGTTCAGGTTTTATTACCTAATAAATTAAGGGGTTGGGTGTTTAAAAAATTCGCCCGTAAATCGGTGAAAAAAGATGGCTAAAAAGTATAAAGTAGGATATACAACGGGCGTTTTTGATATGTTCCATATAGGGCATCTAAACATATTAAAACGCGCAAAAGAACAATGTGAATATTTGATTGTTGGTGTTTCTACTGACGAAGTGGTGCAAACATACAAGCATAAAACACCTATTATTCCATTTGAACAACGCATGGCAATAGTTGAAGCCATTAAGTATGTGGATAAAGTAGTTCCACAAATAACTATGGACAAAATGGAAGCATGGAAAAATATTAAATTTAATGCAATGTTCCATGGTAACGACTGGCAGAATTCTGCCTTGTATGATGATTACGTAAAAAAATTTGCTGAAGTTGGGGTTGACGTTGTATTTTTGCCTCACACAGATGGAATTTCTTCTACGGATATAGCAAAAAAACTTAAATAATATGATAGAGATTATTGATTCTGCAAAGTGTTGTGGTTGTGGAAACTGCGCATTAGTTTGCCCAAAGAAATGTATCGAAATAAAGGAAGATGCTTACGGGTTTCTTTTGGCTGAAGTGGATAAAATTGCATGCGTAGATTGTGGGGCATGCGAAAAGGCTTGCCCTGTCATTAATCATAAAAATGAAACAGTTTTAGACCACGAAGTTTATATAGCATACGCTAAAGACGAAGAAATAAGATTTAACGGGTCATCTGGGGGCATGTTTGGTCTTATTTCTAACTTTTTGTTTGATAAAAACAATGGACAAGATTTTTATGTTTATGGTGCGGCTTTTGACGAAGGGTTGCAGTTAAAACTTACTAGAGCAGATAGTAAACAAGATTTGCAATCATTGTATAAGTCAAAATATTTACAAAGCAATCTAAATGATAAATTTCCTGAAATTAAAAAATTACTTGATAATGGCAAAAATGTTATGTTTACTGCAACGCCATGCCAAGTTTGCGCCTTAAAATTATTTCTAAAGAAAGATTATGAAAATTTACTTACGGTGGACTTCGTTTGTCACGGCGTCCCTTCACAAGGTTTATTTGATAAGTGCAAGACATATGTTGAAAAAAAGAAAGGCGTTACCTTAAAAGGCTATCAGTTTAGAGCGAAACGTAAAAACGGAAGCACTCCACACTATTGTAAAATTACCTATTTGAAGAATGGGAAAGAGCGTTCAAAAGTAATGCTTTATACAAAAGACCCATTTTATTTAGGTTTCCAAAAATACATAACGATGAGAGATAGTTGTTATGAGTGTCAATTCTCATATAGCAATCGTTGTTCTGATATAACAATAGGAGATTTTCACCAAGTAGACGAATTCATAAAGGGAATAAATCGATTTGATGGAGTGTCTGTTTTTGTAACAAATACGCAAAAAGGCAAACAGATTTGGGAAAGTGTAAAAGAATTTTTGTTTTATCATAAGTTAGATGCTTCTAAGCTTATTGAAGAAAAAGGATTTTTATCTGGGAATGGAAACGTTGCGACAGACAAACGCAAGAAGTTTTTAGAAGACTTAAAGAATAAAGATTTTGAGTATGTAGTAAACACGCACTTAAATACTAAAAAAGAGTGGAAGAAGAACGTCTATTATTCTTTGCCAAGATTTATTAGAAAGAGAATTAAAAAATTAATGGGTGTATAGTTATTATGAAATACATGCGTGACAATTTAACCGATGATTGGGGCTTTTTGGAACTTCAAGATAAGATATTGGAAATAATGGTCTACATTGACGGCTTTTGCGCAGAAAATGGTATAGATTACTGTTTGATGGGTGGTTCTGCGCTTGGGGCTAAACGCCACGGTGGTTTTATTCCTTGGGATGATGATTTAGATATTTTCATGACTCCTGATAATTATGAAAAATTTAGAGCATTATTTTTAGATAAAGGGGATAAAGAAAAGTTTTATCTTCAAGAATGGGGTGCTCGTAATGGAATGGTTACCATTTCTAAAATAAGAATGAATGGCACCACTTATATTGAAAACGTGTATAAAGATTGGGATATGCACCATGGAATATACGTTGATATATTTATACTTCATAATTGCCCGAAAAATAAAATATCTAAGTGGCATCAGTGTTTCTGGGCAAAATACGTTATTATGAAAGGTTTATCCAATAGAGGATATTCTAGACGCAAAGGTTTTTTAGGGTTTATGCTAAAACTTATGAGATTATTTCCTAAAAACATGTGGATTAAGCACGGGTTAAAACAAGTATATAAGTATAGAAAAAAACCTACGGCAGAACTTTGTAATTTTATGGGCAAAGCCGTGTTTAAGAATGCTATATATAAAAGAGAGTGGTTTGAGCCCACGACCTATGCTCCGTTTGAGAAAACGGAATTAAAAATTCCAGAAAACTTGCACGAATTTTTAACTTTCAGGTTTGGCGATTATATGAAGCCACCATCAATGGAAAGAATAAAGTGGGAACAACACGCTGAAAGCTGGGATACAACAAAAGACTTTAGAGAAGTTTTGGGAAGGGAATTTACCTTCAAAGACGAAAAAAAGCTTATATAGAATTATTAAAATGACCAGAAAAGGAACAGTCTGGTAAAACATATAAGGATAAGAAAGTAAAATGACCATACAAGTATTAATCGCAACTATGAATCAAACGGATTATAGTTTGCTTGATAAAATGAATATTCAAACTGATGCAATCGTGTGCAACCAATGCGATAGATATGGCTATTCCGAATTTGATTATAACGGACATAATATCAAGTGGTTTGACTTTGCTGAACGTGGCGTAGGGCTTAACAGAAATAATTCGCTTATGCGTGCTACGGCAGACGTATGCGTTCTAGCAGACGACGACGTGGTTTATGTTGATGGATACGAAAAAATCATATCCGAATATTATGAAAGTAATCCAAAGGCGGACGTTGTTGTTTTCAACTTCGAAGTTGCAAGAGCTAACGAGCAACCAAAACATCTTGTAACTAAAAGTCAAAAACTAACAACAAAAAAGGCAATGAGATATGGGACCTATTCCATCACTGCAAAAACAAGCAAATTAAAAATTAAAAATATAAATTTTAATAGAAGTTTTGGTGGTGGAACAGAATATTCTTGTGGGGAAGACACGTTGTTTTTAAAAGATTGCTGTGCAAGTCTAAGTGTGTATTCGACAACTAATAAATTGGGCACAGTAACGCATAGTGAGTCATCATGGTTTTCAGGATATAACGATAAATTTTTCTTTGATAAAGGTGTTTTGTATTATTGCATAAACAAAAAATTGTGCAAAATTCTTTGTTTGTATCATTGTTTTAAGCATAGGAAACGTTATGCATCGTACGGCTGGAAAAACGCCTATAAAATGATGAAAAAAGGAATCAAAAGTGTAAAAAGGTAATGAAAAAAATTGCAATAGTTATCAATGCCCTTAAAACCGGCGGGGTTACAACAAGTTTAAAAAATTTGTTAAATGAGATTCATGGGCAATACGATATAACTTTAATTATCTTTGGCTGGGAAGAAGATTATAAAAAACTATTACCAGAAAACGTAAAGGTAATGGTCGTTAAATCTCCTTTTAAGTATTTTGGCTATTCTTTTGGCGAGTGTAAAAAATGCAAAAGATTATTGCCAGGAAGAATCTTTTGGACGTTAGCTGCAAGAGTTTTTGGTAGGTCTTTTGTTACTAAAATTATGTCTTTATTCCAAAAGAAAATAGGTGACTTTGACTATGCTATATCTTACTTACACGAGGCTAGCCAAAAGCAACTATACGGTGGTTGTAATGACTTTGTTTTAAGAAACGTTACTGCTAAAGAAAAGGTGGCGTGGATTCATGGCGATTATAAAACCTGTGGGGCGAATACCAAGCAAAGCAAAAAACTATATCAAAAATTCGATAAAATAGTCGCTTGTTCAGAGGGAGCAAAAAATTCTTTTGTAGAGTGTTTGCCTGAATTATCTAACAAAACGTATGTAATAAAAAATTGTAACGATTATCAAAAAATATACAACGGCGCAAAAGAAAGTGTAGAGTATGATAAGGATTATTTTAACGTAATAACCGTTGCAAGAATCTCTAGAGAGAAAGGCATAGAAAGAGCATTAAAAGCAGTAAAAAACTGTATAGACAAGGGATATAAAATCAAATATCACGTTGTAGGTGCTGGACCTTTAGAAAATGAACTAAAAGAACTTTGCAAAGAGATGGATATCTCGGACAACGTAGTGTTTTACGGTAGACAAGAAAACCCTTACAAATATGTTAAGAATGCTGATTTATTCTTGTTGCCGTCTTATCACGAAGCAGCCCCAATGGTTATTGACGAGGCGCATGCTTTGGGAGTTCCGGTTTTGACAACCAACACTACTTCAGCTAAAGAGATGGTTGAAGAAGTTGGTGGTGGTTTTGTGTGTGAAAATTCCACGGAAGGCGTTTGCGCTTGTTTAGAAAAGGTAGTAGCAAATCGAGAAGAACTTAAGAATATAAAAAACAATCTTTCAGAAAAAAATTATAACAATGATGCGCAAAAACAAGATTTTAAAAATCTTATAGTATAGTTGCGGGCTTGTGTTTAGTGGAGGGTATAATGATAAAGGCGATTAGAAATGATATCAAACTTTATATGGTTTGGTTTGCTTCGTTAGTATTAATAGCTTTAGGTGTTATTACTACTAGCTATTTATCTATACTTGCCTTTGCAATATTTTTTATATATTGTATTCTTTCCCCTTCTACAAATTCTTGTGTGCTTTTGTTTGGGTTAATGCCATTTGCAAACGTCTTTAAGACAAATTCCGAAGGCACTAGTTTGTTTACCTTTTGTCAGTTAATTTTTGTTGTGTGGACGTTTATTAATTCAAAAAAGACAAAAAATTCTTTATTAATATCTATTAGTTTGCTTGTTGTATACGTTTTAACAATAGACATTCCAGAATTTAATTATTTACTCATTATAAAACTGGCACTTGGTTTTTATATGATATACATTGCAACTTCTCAACTCGCTAAAAATCATGTGGTTAATTTAAGTTATATGTTAGCTATTAGCACTATACTAATGATGCTTTTAACCTCAAATGCTAGTTATTTTACGTATGTTGAGCCATATTTAGGTGATCTGAATTATCTTATCGACTCTACTGGGCACGCTTCTGATACTATGCGTATGGGTGGTTTTTTGGGCGACCCTAACTATTGCGCTGTATTAATTATTGTTGTTTTATGTTTGCTAACAGTTCTTTATTATTATGGGAATATTAAAAACGAGTTTTGGATTTTCGTTGTATTTTTAGTTCCACTTGGCTTTGCAACTTATAGTAAATCTTATTTTCTTGCCCTTTCTGCGTGGGTGTTGTTTTTGATTCTATTCGTTTTAATAAAGAAGCATAAGGTTTGGGCTATTATTGCTTCGGCTTGTGTTGGCGTGGTTGTGTTTTTAGCCATTGCAGGAAAGATAGAAGCGTTTAATATAATTTTTATGCGTTTTTCTTCTAGTGATGTTACGACAGGAAGAGGTTCATTAAATGAAATATATTTAACGTATATTCTAAATCATCCTAAGACTTTATTTTTGGGAAATGGTATAAGTGCTCACGTTCTAGCGCAAGCAGGAAATAACGTTCACAACATTTATATTGAAACTTTGTTTAAGTTGGGTCTTGTTGGAAGTTTGCTTTACGTTGTGACCCTTTGTTTAGCGTTTAACGTAAAGAAAACAGAGAAAAAGGGATTAATAAACTTTTTGCCATTAGTATTTATAATGGTGCTATATTTCTTTCTTGCCGGATTAGATATGTATACGTTGCCATTCTATTTTAGTTTGGCGTTTTTGGCAATAAATTTTAATTCAATGCCTGAATAAATTATTGAAAGTTAAAAACAGTGTTTTGGGGAATCAAATAGTATGTCGAACAAAAAGTATAAAATAGGATATACAACGGGCGTTTTTGATATGTTCCATATAGGGCATCTAAACATATTAAAACGTGCAAAAGAACAATGTGAATATTTGATTGTTGGTGTTTCTACGGATGAAGTGGTGCAAACATACAAACATAAAACACCTATTATTCCATTTGAACAACGCATGGCAATAGTTGAAGCCATCAAGTATGTAGATAAAGTAGTTCCACAAACAACGATGGACAAAATGGAAGCATGGAAAAGTATTAAATTTAACGCAATGTTCCATGGTAACGACTGGCAGAATTCTGCCTTGTATGATGATTACGTAAAAAAGTTTGCTGAAGTTGGGGTTGACGTTGTATTCCTTCCACATACGGATGGTATAAGTTCTACAATAATACGAGAAAGAAAAAATATTTAATCATCTAAGGAGATAGGGGAAATGGTTTCTGAACTTAATTGTATTGGGTGCCAAGGTTGTGTGGACGTGTGCCCTCAAAAAGCCATTAGTTTTAATTACAATATATGGGGGGAAGGACGCGCTAGTGTTATGCAAGATAAGTGTGTAAATTGTAATTTGTGCGATTCGATTTGTCCCGCATTAAAAAAAGACCTTAATGAAGAGGTTTCATCAGTAATGGCGGTGATATCTAAAAAAAACGCAAAGACAGGCTCATCTGGTGGGGTATTTTATGAACTTGCAGAGTCTTTTATAAAAGATGGAGGCGTGGTGTACGGGGCTTGTTTTAATAATAAATTGAAACTTGTTCATAGTAAGGCAAGAATTGTGGAAGAAATACCTGCCTTATGTAAAAGTAAATATTTACATAGCGATATGACGGGGATTTATAATGAGATAAAAAACGACTTAATGAAAGGAAAAAGCGTAATGTTTGTTGGGACTCCTTGTCAAACAAGTGCAGTAAAAAACCTTTTTTATAATAAATATAAAGACAACGTTTTTTTGGTTGATTTTTTGTGCCACGGGGCTGGAACTCAAAAAGTTTTTGACATTTGTATAAAAGATATAGAAAGTCGAACTAATGGAAAGGTGGAAGACTTCAATTTTAGGAGCAAATCTAGAAAAGCGGAACATAGCTTTTCGTATTTTTTACAAACTGAAAAGAAAAGGAAAAAAATATCAGGATATAGTTTTGAATTCCCCTATTATTATTCATATTTGAAATATACAATTTTTGACGATGCTTGTTACGCATGCCCATATGCGTGCTCTCAAAGAGTGGGCGATATTACGTTGGGCGACTTCTGGGGTATTCAGACTTATAATAAAAAGTTAAAAGATTATAAGGGAGTGTCGATGGTATCGTTAAACTCTTCAAAGGGTAGTGAATTGTTTTCTAAAATATTGGGCGATTGTGTTGTGTTTAATTATCCAATTTCATGTGCTACTGCAAAAAATCAATCTTTTAGTGAACCAGTAAAGTATCCGAAACAAAAGGGGGAATTAGTTTCTACGCTAACGAATGAGGGCGAAAAAATGCTAGTAGAAAAATTAGCTTGCAAAAATATAAAAAAACATAAGATTTATGCGCGAATCCCAAGTTTTGTAAAAACTTTATATAAGTTGGCTAGAGGTGGAAAATGAAATTGTTGGATATAAAAGAAATACAAAAACTTCAATTGGAGCTTATGAAAGAGTTGCACAACTTTTTACAAGAGAAAAATATCCAGTATTATTTGATTGCAGGTAGCGCCTTAGGGGCGGTTAGACATAAAGGTTTTATTCCATGGGATGATGATATAGATATAGCTATATATAGAGAAGATTATGAAAAATTTATTAACTTAGCCAAAGATTTTAATACAAGGTATGAAGTTGTGAACTTTTCAAATAAAAACAATTGCGACTTTCTGTTAACTAGAATTTATATTCCAAACACATATATTAAATTGTCATCTATAGAAAAAACTAAACTAGATAAGAGATTGTATTTAGATATTTTCCCTTTGGATAACGTTCCTGAAGATGAAACGGAAAGGATAAAATATGAAAATAAAATTAGAAAGAAGAAGGCTTTAATTTCAAGAATTGACGCAAGGGATTATGGGACAGGTAAATTACAATTATTAGTTAAGAAAACGATTTCTTTTTTCCTAAAACCATTTAGGAAAAGCATTTTAAGTTCAACGGATAGGTTATTAAAAAAATATCGCCATATTGATACTAGTTTAACTTGCTCTTTATGTAGTCAATATTCTTTTGAAAAACAGGTAATGTTAAAAGATATATATGGTGAGCCTAGTTTAATTAAATTTGAAGATACGGAGTTTTATGCTCCAATGAAATTGAATGATTATTTAACAAAGCTTTATGGTGAAGACTATATGCAAGTCCCACCTATAGAAAAAAGAAGAAAAAGCATGGTCGTATATTCATTAGAAGAGGAATGATATGCCTAAGTTTTTAACTTTATTAAAGAATAAATACGTAGCAAGTAAAGGGTTTCATACAAAAAGAAAACTTGTTGTTATAGAATCTGATGACTGGGGCAGTATTAGAATGCCTTCCAAAAAAACGTTAGATAAACTCCAAGCGATAGATAATCAAACGCAAAATAATGCTTTTCTCAGAAACGACTGTTTAGAAAGAGAGAAAGATGTTGCCGGGTTATACGATGTTTTAAAATCGGTTGAGGATTGTAAGGGTAACAACCCTGTCATAACCTTAAACTTTGCTACGGCAAATCCTGATTTTGACAACATAGATTATGAAAATGGTGTATACTCCTATGAGCCTTTTTATGATACGTATAAAAGGTATTATGGGGAGAATTCTACGCTTGACCTAGTGAAAAAAGGGGTTAAGGAAAAAGTTTTTTGCCCACAACTGCATTGCAGAGAACATCTTAACATTGGAAGATGGATGAATGATTTGAAAAATAATTTAAACGATGCGCGTCTTGCTTTCGAATGTAAAACAATGGGTGTGTTTGGCTCTTTCGGGGTGGACAACCCGTTTGGCTATATGGATGCTTTTAATAGTAATTATTCTAGCGCTGAAGAC
The DNA here is from genome assembly GCA_045591355.1 of Christensenellaceae bacterium. Classification (GTDB taxonomy): domain Bacteria; phylum Bacillota; class Clostridia; order Christensenellales; family Borkfalkiaceae; genus UBA1259. Next base: position 18,325 of record JAZNSS010000002.1, read on the forward strand.
TTTGAAAAGATTATTTTAGATGCCTGCAAAATTTTTTATAATGCTTTTGGATATAAAAGCGAAACGTTTGTTGCGTCTTGTTTTGTTTGGGATAGCAATTTAGAAACTATACTTAAAAGAAACGATATAAATTATATTCAGAGCGCGGTATGGCAAAATATTCCCTTAAAAAAGGGTAAAACGTGTTATTTAAAAAGGAAATTAAGATATACGGGTCAAAGGAATAAGTTAGGTCAAGTTTATGGAACTAGAAATTGTTCTTTTGAACCAGCGTATAAACAAAATCCCGAAGAATGCGTTAAGAGTTGTTTAAGCGAAGTTGATAATGCATTTAAGTCTAAAAAGCCTGCAATTATCAACAGTCATAGATTAAATTATATTGGTGCGATAAACCCAGAGAACAGTGTTAATAACTTAAAAGGTTTAAAAAGCTTATTGCAGAATATTGTTCAAACTTATCCAGACGTTGAATTTGTTTCAACTGCTGAACTTTTTTCAATAATTAATCAGGAGAAAAAATGATAAAGAGATCAGGCAACAGACTTTTGTTAAACATGTCGACCTATGCTGCTTTGCAAATAGTAAATATGCTAGTTGGCTTATTTTTGCCCAGATTGTATTTATCTGTTTATGGTTCAGAAATAAATGGCGTCATATCCACTATTAACAGTTTTACAACCTATTTTTCATACTTAGAAGCTGGATTGGGGCTAACTTTAATACATTCTTTATTTAAGCCGTTGGCGGAAAACGACATACCTAGCATTAACAACAAACTTTCTTATTCAAAAAAACAATATCAAAAGATAAGCTACATATATTTCATTTTGGTAGTTATTATATCTTTAATATTTCCATTCGCGCGTATAGCAAACGACTTATCAAAAATTGAATTTATTTTCTTGGTTTTCGTGATAGGGCTATATGGTGCTGTTGACTTTTATTCAATGGCAAAATATAGAGTGCTTTTGACAGCAGATAGGAAAGAATATGTAATATCCATAGCGGCAATAATAGCTCAATTATTGCGATTTGTGTTCGTTTGGATTGTATTAAAGTTTGGTATTAGTGTAGTTTTTGTTAAAATTGTTCCCATTTTTACCTTATTCGTAAGAACCTTGATTTTAAGAATATATATCAAAAGGAAATATCCTAGCTTTTCTTTTTCAAATAAAACAGTCCAAAAGGTTGAGGATTCAAAAAACCGCTGGGATGCACTACTAATGCAAATCTCAATCAGCACAGCGATATCCTTGCCAACGATTGTTGTTTCTCAAGTTCTTGGTTATAAAGAAGCTAATGTTTTTGCCGTATACTGTTTGGTGGCTAATGCAGTGACTTCTATAATAGGGGCATTAACATCTGGCGTTGCTCCAATGTTGGGACGAAGTATTGTTCAAGGCAAGGATATAGGTAATACTTATAGGGTTTACGAATTTGTAGTAACAATGGTTATTTCTATAGTTTTTTCGACGATGGCGATAATGATTCTTCCATTTGTTAAGCTGTATACTAACGTTGTAGATGATATTAACTATATTATTCCAATTTATGCAGTGTTGTTTTCTATTTGGGCGGCGTTACATTCGGCTCGAACTCCTATGACAGCAATTATGAATGCCACGGGTAATTATAGGAAGATAAGAATGCATAATATGATAGGGTTATCTCTGCAGGCAGTTGGTGGATTTATTGCAACATTACTTTGGGGGATTATTGGGGTTCTTGTTGTTATAATTATTGCGTCACTACATAGGAACATTTCTATAGCATATGTAAATAAAAAAGAAATCTTACATAATTCCTTAATTAAGGTTATAATTAGGCAATTTATAATAGCAGGCTTGATAACGGGAAGTTTCTTTTTGGCTCACGGCTTCATCCAACAAATGGTTACGGGTGTATTAGAGTGGATTGTATGGGCTGTCGTTGTTGGGCTTTGCGAAATAGTTTTATGTGGTGTTGTTTTTTGTGCTTTTGACTATAAGGCAGTTAAAATTATTTTTCAAAAATTAAGAAGACGTAGAAAGTAAATATATATGTGAAGGTCGATTCGCATAAACTATATTACATCAATTAAATAACGAATAAAGGGGCAGGTATGCAAGTTAAAGATTTAATGTTTGCTTTGCTCCGATTCGAGTTTTTTGGCGTTGAACTTTCGCTTAATGAGTGCGAAAAAATACGTGGGCTTGGAGAGGAGGAAGGTAAAGAACTTTTCGCACTCTCAAAAAAACACGATTTAGCGCACGCTTTGGCTAACGCTTTAATCAATAACGGATTATTAGGCGTGGAATCGCTCATTTATAGGCATTATGCAAAGGAGCAAATGCTTTCGGTGTTCCGTTACGAAAACCAATCGCACGAACTAGAAAAAATTCGTTCGGTATTAACGGAAAACGACGTGCCTTTCATTCCCTTGAAGGGCGCAGTTATTCGTAAATATTATAAAGACCCGTCATTGAGAACAGGTTGCGACATTGACGTTTTGATAAAGCGTGAAGACCTTAAAAAGGCAACGAAACTTCTTTGCGATAAACTTCAATATAAGTTAGATAAAAGAGAATATTATCACGACGTAACCTTGCATTCTGCATCCGACGTTACGGTTGAACTTCACTTTTCCATTCAGGAAGGCATAAGCCCAATGGATAAGGTTTTAGAGCGTGTTTGGGAATACGCTTTTCCAACAAAAGACGGCGGTGCTGAACACGTGCTAACTAACGAGTTTTTGACCTTCCACGTGATAGCGCACATGGCGTATCACTTCGTTAGTGGGGGCTGTGGAATTAAGCCGTTTATAGATTTATTAGTGTTAAAAAACAACTTAGAAGTTTTGCAAAGCGACCTAGACGAATTGTTAAAGAGCGCAGAACTAATCCAATTTTATCAATCGGCGCAAACCGTTGCAAACGCGTGGTTTTGTGGTGAGAAAAAAACAGAACTAGTAGAGCAAGTTGAAGAATTTTTGCTAAAAGGTGGAGTATACGGCACAAAAGATAACGTCATAGCCGTTAAAAGGGCAAAGGAAACGGGGAAAGTAAAATACTTTTGGGGAAGAATATTCTTGCCCTACCATAGTCTAAAAACCGTATTTCCCGTGCTAAAAAAACACAAGTGGCTTTTCCCATTTTGTCAAGTTGCAAGATGGTTTAAGATTATATTTAGCAAGCGAATTAAAAATGCAACTAAGGAATTTAGCGTAAACGCAAAACTTTCTAATGAAGAAAGCCAGAAAACCAAAGCGCTACTTGACCAATTAGGTTTATAAATAACAGATATAAATATGAAATCATGTCCCATCACGGAGTAATCCGTGGCGGGATTTTGTTTTATCAAGATTATTCAAAATTCAACAAAATAACAAAAAATAATATCTATATCTAATTAAAATACGACAAAAAACCCAAAATAATATATATTTGAACAAAATTCGACAATCATTTCAATAAATTTGTTGAAAATTACTTGGCATTTATTAAAAAATATTGTAAAATAAAATCAATAAATAAAATTAAGGAGAAAATTATGAATAAAACCACAGTATATTTGTTACAAGAAAACGAAGACGTTGCAAGATTGACGGAACTTTTCAATCAAACGGAAGAATTTAGAGTGATAGGCGCGTCGTCAGATGCGATTAAAGCGCTAGCAGAAATATCCGAAAGGAAGCCAGACGTTCTTATAACCGAACTTGTTGTAAAGGGATATGACGGAATAGTCGTTATAAATAAATTAAGGGAAGCCAAACTTAATCTTAAAATAATAGTTTTGTCGGCGCTCAGTCGTGATGAGATAGTATCTGCTTCAATGCGCGCAGGCGCAAACTATTTTATGGCAAAACCTTACAATTTTGAAGTACTTATTCAAAGGATAAAAGACGTGTTAAGAGAAAAAGAACAAGTAAAAGACGGTGGCTCTCAAAAATTTCATACAATCTCACTTGAAGAAAAGATTAGTAAAATTTTTATTAACGTAGGCATTCCACCACACATCAAGGGATATTGTTTCTTAAGAGAAGGTGTTAAAATGGCAGTCGAAGACCCCGACATAATTAACAACATAACTAAAAAACTTTATCCGTCTATCGGCGAAAAGTATCAGACGACGGCAAGTAAAGTAGAACGCGCTATTCGCCACGCAATAGAAGTTGCTTGGAATAGGGGAAGAATTGATAATATAAACAATATTTTAGGTGTTCGCGCATTTATGGGCACGGAAAAGCCGACTAACGGTGAATTCATAGCGCTTGTCGCAGATAAGATGCTTTTAGAAAATTCATAAAAAAGTGAAAAAAGTGTAAAAAACAGTTTACAAACTCCGTATATATGGATATAATAAAGGGCGATTATAGGTAGTAACAAAACACTATAATATTAAATATATATGATATATACGGAGAAGAACGATGCCAAAATACGTTTTATGTCCAAGATGTGAGTTAAACTATATTCTTGAAGGCGAAGAATATTGCGACGTTTGTAAGGCAGAACTTAAAAAGGGCCCACAACTTGTATTTGCAGTTGATGAAGACGACGATAACGAAGTAATGGAACTTTGTCCAAAGTGCCACAGAAATTATTTAAAACCAGGGCAAACCATTTGCCGTGAATGCGCAAAACTTAGCGAATTTGAAGAAGAACGCACTACGCTTGACGATGACGACGAATCTTGGAAGGAATATCTAGACGACGATACGACGGAAGAAGACGAAGAAGATAGTGAAGAAATGCTTTCTCTTGCAAAACTTGCAGAAGAAGAAGGCGAAGAACTATTTGAAGACGAAGAAGAAGAAATCGAAATGGAACATGTTGACGAGCCTGACGATTTCAATTACGACGTAGACGAGTCTGATTTTGACGAAGACGACGAAGACGAAGAAGAAATCGAAGACGAAGAAGACGACGAAGATTAAGGTATAAAATTTTAATCAAGTGGCAATAACACTTGTATGATTAAAAGTGGAATAACCTTAAGCCAAGTAAAAAGTTATATAGCCAAACTAAAAGAAAAGAACGTGGAAGTAACCCTATCGTTAGGGAGAAACAAGTTCGTAACCTTTAGTGGTAGACTAGTGGGGGTGTATCCGGCGTTATTTACCGTGTCCCCGTTAGATAAAAGTTATAATGGAAGAACTTCGTATTCATATTCGGAATTTATGTGTGGTCGAGTGCGACTAACGTATTCGCCAGATAATCAAACGGTATAAAATTAGAGCAACTTTATTTAGTTGCTCTTTTTTTGTCATAAAAACTTGGGATAGTTTATATATATGTATTGAATAAAAAGTTGGCAGGGAGGACGTTATGCCATTACAACCAATATTTGAAGATATAAACTTAACCCAAAGACAAGGGAGTGTAAAGGAGCGAATAAAAGTAGAGTGCAAAACAGACGTTCCTTCCGGTAACGTGCGTAAAATATTAAACGTGAGCGCTAGGTCGGTGGTAACCCATTCGGAAGCGAGCGACACGGCAGTATCGTTTGAAGGAAGAACTACCTTTTTTATTTGCTATGAAAATGACGACGGCAGTATAGAAAAGTGCGAGTGTGGTTCGGAATTTAAGGGGGAAATAAAAACCAACGGCAGTGATAATTGCAGGGCGATGGTATTTTCTGAAGTGGAAAAAACCGAAGCAGATATATCGGGTGTTAAACTTGGGGTTGTTGCATACCTTTGTTTAGACGTTAATCTTTACGATTGTAAAAGGACCAAAGCGCTTGTTGGTGGCGAAGAATTAATAACCGACGTTAAGGAAATAAACTACTTAAAAGGTTACGGCTTTAGAGAAAGCGTGTTTCCAATAGAAGAACAGTTTGAAATAGATTGCGTGGTAGAAGACGTTTTAAGTCAACGCGCGCAAGCCGTTATAACTGCCGTTCAATGTGGGGTTGGCTGTATAATCGTTGACGGAGAAGTATTGCTTTCTGCAATACTATTGCAATCTAAAGAAAAAAAGGATATAATAAGAGAGAACAAGGTGTTACCTTTCCGTGCAGAAATCGAATGCGAAGACGCAATGCCACAAATGGTGGCAACGGCATTCGTTAAAGAAAAGTCTTTTAAAACGGATATATCCGTTGAAGAAGACGGTGGAAAAAGTGTAGTAAATGCCTCGATTGTGCTTGCTTTAAGTGGCGAAGTGTATTCTAGTCAAAGCCTTGTGGTTGCTAGCGACGTGTTTAGCATTAAAGAAGAAATTGATATAGAAAAGGAAGATTGTTGTTTTTATCAACCGTGCGACGTTAGGAGCGAAAGTAAGGAAGTAGTGCTTTCTGCAAACGTTGACCCGTTGAGCGCAGGTTCTACCCTTGTTGCGTGTTCGGGTGAACGTGTGGAAGTAATTTCCGTTACCTGCGAAAAAGACCTTGTAGCGTCTTGCGTGGCGTATACGACCGTTTTCTTTAAAGACGGCGACGGGGTTGTGTTTACTAGAAAGATAGAAACTCCTTTTGAACTAAACCTTGATTTAAGGTGTGAAAAAGAATGTGATTATAACGTTCGTGCTTACGCTCATAAATGCAAGGCAAGGCTTTTATCGGATAGTCAACTAGAGATTTCTATGCAAGTGTTCGCAACTGCCTATCCTTTTGAAAAATGCTCTGTAGGGCTTGTAAAACAAGTAAGTAGCCTTGGCGAAAAGGCGCAAAATACGCACGCAATAAGCGTTTATATTTCAAATAAAGGCGAAACTTTATGGTCGCTTGCAAAACGCCTTAACGTTTCACCGGAAACGCTTATAAATACCAACCAAGATTTGCAATTTCCACTTTCAGGAAAGGAAAGAATAGTAGTTTATAGACAAATATAAAAGGGATTAGCCAATGAAAAAAATAACGTTAAAAACTAATGCCAAAGTTAACTTCACCCTTGACGTAATTGGGGAAAAAGACGGGTTTCATCAACTAGAATCTTTGGTTGCATCCATAGGTATATACGACCGTATAACCTTGGTTAAACGCCTTGACCAAAAGGTAACCCTTACCGTCAAAGGCAATGCAGGTTGTTCTATGGAAAATAACAACGCATATAAGGCTGCCGTTGCGTTTATAAACGAGTTTAACACTACGGGTGTGGATATTTATCTAGAAAAGAATATTCCCCTTGGTGGTGGGCTTGGTGGGTCTTCTGCCGATATAGCAGGGGTGCTTAACGGTATGAAGCGTCTTTATAAAATAGATGCAGATATGTCCCTTATCGCCCAAAGGCTTGGTAGTGATACCGTGTTTATGCTAAACGGTGGTTGGGCAGTTATAAAAGGGCGTGGCGAACAAGTTATTCCAATAAAAAGATGCAAGCCCTTGCACCTACTACTATTAACGTGCGATAAAAGTTGTTCAGCAGGGGAATGCTATAAAGAATACGATGCGCAAAATAAAACGTATGCGCCCAAAACGGGGTGTGCCGTGGACTGTATTGAAAAGGGCGACGTAGACGGATTTATGCAAACCCTTAAAAACGACCTTTACGGCTCTGCAATAAAATTAGTTCCACAGATTGAGAAAAATCTAGAACTAATGAAGGGCGTAGGCTACGCCGTTATGACGGGCAGTGGTTCGGTTGTGTTTGGCGTATATCCTAACAAAAAGCAATTAAACAAAGCCTATCAAACTCTATCAAAGGTTTGCAAAAACAACCTTATAAAAACAAAAACTTTTTAGTTAAGTGTAACAAATTATACACCAACCGTTTGGTTGGTGTTTTTTTTGCTTTAAAAACTAAAGGGTTATTATGAGAGAATAAATCTTTTCATTTTATACGGTTAATGAAAGTATAAAATTTAGTTTTAGCGTCAATAAATAAACGGCTATAAACTTTTTACCTTTTATGAAAGGTATAAGGTAGAAGCAAATTCATTTGATAAAGGAAGATAAATAATGAAAAAGGCGTGCATAAGTTTTTTGGTTTGCATCATAATAATTTTGTCGGTGGTGGGAATTGGTCTATCTAATGGTCAAAACCAAACCGAATATCTAAGAATTCACGTTAGGGCAGAGTCTAACGACTTTTACGACCAACAAGTCAAATACAAGGTTAAAGACGCCCTAGTGGACTATTTAACCCCGATTATAGCAACTATTACGACTAAAGAAATGGCAAAGCAAGTTCTTGAGAGAGAAACTGCTAATCTTGAAAAAGTTGCCGATACCGTCCTAAAAGAAAACGGATTTAAGTATACTTCAAAAATAACTCTAAAGCAAGAGAAGTTTCCAACAAGGGTGTATAAAGATTACGTTTTAGAAGAAGGTGTTTACGACGCTTTGATAGTAGAACTAGGAAGCGCTAAAGGCGATAATTGGTGGTGCGTAGTTTATCCACCCCTTTGTTTTACGGGGGAAGGGGTAGACTACAAATACAAAAGTAAAATTTATGAAATAATAAACGATTTTTTAATTAAACAACGGGAGGAAAAATGAAAAAAGCAATCAAAATTGTAAGCCTTGCAATAATGCTCTTTGCGTGTGGGCTAGTGGTAACTGGTGTTTCTATGCCAAGTAGCGTTCAAACGGTGTGCGCTGCAACCATTCTTAAGCAAGGAAGCAGGGGCGCAACGGTTAAAAAACTTCAACAAAAACTAAAGAATTGGGGATATTATACAGGCTCGGTAGATGGTATTTACGGAAGTAAAACCACGTCTGCCGTAAAATATTTTCAACGTAGAAACGGTCTTAAAGTAGACGGTATTGCAGGCCCTAAAACCTTGGCTGCGGCAGGGATAAATGCAAGTAGTTCGTCGTCTAGCAGTAGTTATAGCGATGCAGATATCAACTTGCTTGCTCGCCTTATTTACGGTGAAGCAAGAGGGGAAAGTTACGTAGGGCAAGTTGCAGTAGGCGCTGTCGTAATGAATAGAATTAAAAGTTCTTCATTTCCAAACACTATGTCGGGCGTAATATATCAAAGGTATGCTTTTACTGCCGTTGACGACGGTCAAATAAACTTAACGCCTAACGCTACGGCTAGAAAGGCTGCGCTTGACGCAATGAACGGTTGGGACCCAAGTTACGGCGCTCTTTATTACTATAATCCTGCAACGGCAACTAGCCAATGGATATTTACTAGAAAGACTACCGTAACTATCGGCAAACACGTGTTTGCAGTTTAAGGAGAGATAATGAATAAAGATAATATTAACGATAATCAAAATTTTGAAGAACAAACCTTTTCTAACAACGCCGTGGAAAAGGTGGAAAACATTATAAGGGGGATTGCCCAAAACGGAGAAGAAATTTCACGCGAAGTAGCGCTGAACGCATACCTTGACCAAGAAGATGACAAGGTGATTTTGGAAAATTCTGAAGGGCAAATCGACGGCGATAAACAAGAGATAATAAACGACGAATTAGACGAAAAGAAAAATCTTAAAAGGCTAGAACGAATGGCAAAAGCCGAAAAAAAGCAAGAATTAAAAATGCAAAGGGCAAATAGGAAAGCCCAAAAAAAACAAGAACAGCAAAATAATGAAAACGACGGGGGTTCTACCAAGAAAAAGGGTGGAATGGGTGGTTGGATAACGGCAGTAGTATCGCTAGGCATTGCAACTATTGCGCTAGCAACTGCGCTTACCCTAACCTTTCTAATTCCACAAGAAGCCGACGTGGCTATCGAAAATATGTATAGCAAATCTTTTTACGACGTGGTAGAGCAAGTGGATAACATTGACCTTAACCTTTCTAAAACGCTTGCAACCAAAGATAGTGGGGCAATGCAGACTTATTTGGTTGACCTTGCAATAAACAGCGAACTTGCCGAAAACGACGTTCAGCAACTACCTTTGCAAGACGAAAGCAAGTATTACACGACCAAACTTATTAACCAAATAGGGGACTATGCCAAGTATCTTAACAAAAAACTAATAAACGGCGAAAGCCTATCACAAGAAGATAGAGAAATTTTGTTAAGATTATATAATGCAAACCAATCTTTAAAAGAAAGTTTACAAAACACTATGGGAGAAATGAAATCGGATTTTTCTTTCTCATCAATGACCGAAGGTGGAGAAGGAAACCTTGTTATAAAGAATTTTAACGAATTGCAAAATCTATCCGTTCAATATCCAGAACTAATTTACGACGGACCGTTTTCAGACGGTTTAGACCGTAAAGAAATTAAAGGGCTTGACGGCAACGAACTAACCAAAGCCGAAGCGCAAGACCGTTTTGAAAGCATTTTTGCCGACTATAAACTAAAGGAAGTAAAAATGCTTGGCGAAACCAATGCAAATATCGTAACGTATAATTTTCAAGCAAACGTAAACGACGACCTATTATATGCGCAAATCAGTAAAAAGGGTGGAAAACTAGTTATGTTTGCATATGCTGGAAGTTGCAGAGAAGTAAATTATCAAGACGACACTGCCGTTGAAACGGCGCAAAAGTTTTTGCAAGACTTGGGCTTAAACAACTTAAAACCCGTGTGGATAAACCTTGCTTCTAACGTGTATACCATAAACTTTGCATATGAGCAAAACGGAATTATTGTGTATAGCGACCTAATAAAAGTGCGTGTTTGCGCAGAAACCAATATGGTTATAGGGTTGGAAGGGACTTCTTATTGGACAAACCATACTAAACGTGATATACCTGCTCCCGTTTTAAGTGTAAATAGCGCTAAAACTAAGGTTAATAGTGATATAAGTATTCAAACAACAAGGCTTGCCCTTGTTCCCGTTGGAAATAGTAGCGAAAAACTTTGCTATGAATTTATGGGTGAAATGAACGATAGCACCTATTACGTTTATATAGACGCAACTACTGGCAAACAGGTGGAAATGTTTAAGGTAATAGAATCTACCGAAGGTCAACTTTTGATGTAATCAAAGAATAAATTAAAAAAGAAAAAGACAACGAATTTTCGTTGTCTTTTTAGGTTTATTAAAGTCTAGTCTTCTTTATATTTTTCTAAATCGTCAAAGTGGTATGCGTTGGTGTGCGCAACCTTTCCGTATTTGTCGGTAATAGTAACTCTAAAGAAACCGTTAACTTTATCTAGTTGAAATTCTGCTTGGGTTAAAGGTTTATCCACTTGCCACGTGGAATGACATTTTCTACTAGCCCTACTTACCGTTATTTGAACGGCTTCAGAACACTCTACGTGTAACACCAAATTATCGTCAAGCCAAAGATTTTTAATTTCAGGGCCACGTGAACAGTAAAATGCGCCGTCTTTAAGCGCTTTAGCAATAGTGGGGTAGTCAAGTTTGTCGGCTTTTATCATCGTCCAACTTTTCCCCCATTCTTGTTTTGCAGGGTAGTTGCAATGATTATCGTCGGTTGCAACGCAGTTTAATTTTGTGCCGGAGCGCAACATTTCGTCGTAAACGGTAGGGCAATAGTCAACGTTGCCGTTTATTATGCCTAAAGAGTTGGCAATTTCCATAGCGTCGAACTCGGTATATCTAGAATACTGCTCATACGTTTCCATATTCCAGCCGGGGTGGTTGTATACGGCAAAAAAGCCCTTTTCTTTCAAAAATTTGGTCAAACTATTTATGTAAACGGGTGTCCATTTAGGGTAATCCATTCCTTCAGAAGTTTTCTTGTCAACGTCAACTTTATACTTTTGTATATCGTCCACAAGTTTTTGGCTGTATAAAGGATTGTCTGGGGTAGGCAGCCATAAATAATATTGAGTGTTTTTATCCTTATCAAGACTTATATAGTTTATATGAATTCCACGCCTATAAGAATTTAACCCGTCGCCGTGAAAACCTTCGCTTATGGCAACTTCATAACCGTTTAGCGCCAAAAAGTTTTCGTCGGATAGGTCGTTGTGTGGAACAAGTATAGTATGGTCGGTATATGCGATTATAGAATACCCCATACTCATATAAAGTTCTTTAAGTTGTTGTGGCGACCACTTGCCGTCGGAAACTGTAGAGTGGCAATGTAGGTTTGCCTTATAAAAATTGCCGTTTTTTGGTAAAAGATAATATTTAGACATAAAAACTCCTAAAATAATTTAGTAAAGTATAATACATTAACAAATGTAAAGTCAATAGGTTTATTTAACTAAAAACTTAACAAAAAATAGTTAAATACTTTACTTTTTAGCAAAAATATACTTTGATTATTCTTTAATTTCAAATTCGCCAAGAGTGGTAGATAATATATAATCACCCTTGATTTCACGTAGCCTTGCCATGTGTGGTTGTTCTATGTGGATTTGTTGGTGCGCTTTAGATTCCCAAGCTTCTATTAAAAGAATTTCGTTTGCATCTTTTTCGGAAAAGTAGTAGTCGTATCTGATACAACCGTCTTCTTTTCTAACGGCGTCAACTATGCCTTCTTCCTTTATTTTTTGAATAAATTTTTCTCTTAAACCGTCTTTGCTTTTAAAAACAACGTAAATAGTATACATATTAATCTCCTTAAAATTATTGTAACATAAAAGAAATTTAAGGTCAATATATTGAAAAACAATTTACTTGTCAAAACCTTAAAAACAAAAACACACGACTAAGTCGTGTGTTTTAAATTAGAAGTCCATATGATATAAAAGTTATCTAAAGATGAAGTATTTCGTTTTTCTTTTTGTCGTAATCTTCTTGTGTGATTAAGCCTTCGTCCAAGAGAGATTTATATTTTCTTAACTCGGTTTCACCTGTGGGTTGATTGCATTTATTGTCTGTCTGTGGGTTTTCTGAATCGTCGTCCCTTGAAAGCGATTTCACAAATATAGCAATAAATATAGAGACAATTATGATAGCCACAATGCATATAGAAACATATAAAAGATAATTGTTATCGTCAGAACCATGCCCGTCAGATGTAGAGCTATCGTAATTTGCAGCATGTGATAAGCAAAGTTCGTGATCTTCATCATATCGAATAACGCCTATGGTTGCGCTACAGTCTTTAACATCACATACACCGTCATCGTGTTTTACGCATGCCGTTAAGGAAATAGCAAAAATTAGTAAAAATAAAAAACAAAAAAACTTTTTCATAGGTAAATCCTTTTAACTATATGATATCAAAAGCTAAAAGTTTTGTCAATGTTTTGTTATTATGAATAAAAACACACGACTAAGTCGTGTGTAATGGTGCACTCGGCGAGAGTCGAACTCACAGCGACGCCGTCGGAGGGCGTTATTTTATCCAATTAAACTACAAGTGCGTTTGCCGTATCGCACGGCTTTTTGGTGTATTAAACCACAGAGAAAATCTCTGTGGTTTAAGTTTTTATTATTCTTCTTCAGTTGTGTCCATCACCGTTATTTTTACTTGTTGAACTTTTTTAACGGTAGACTTCATAACTTCCATTTCTAATTGTTTGTAAATTAGTTTTGCGCCAATGCGTGGAATTTCTTCTAGTTGTTCAATTATAAAGCCACTTAAGGTATTTGCTTCAAACTCGTCTTCTTCTTGTTCTATTTCAAAATACTCTAGCACGTCGGTCATAGGGGCGTTGCCGTCAACCAAATGCACGGTTTCAGAAAGTTTTTTAAAGTAGTTTATTTCTTCGTCGTGTTCGTCCCAAATTTCGCCAACCAATTCTTCTAAAATATCTTCTAGGGTAACCATACCAAGCGTTCCACCATATTCGTCTAAAACGACGGCTATGTGAACCTTTTTCTTTTGCATATCTTTCAAAAGGTTGGATATTTTTACGTGCTCTGTCGTATAATATGCGTTTTGCAATATCCCGTCAATACCCTTTTTACCACGAAGATAAGCAGAGTAGAAGTCCTTTTGGTGAATTGTGCCTATTACCGTGTCGATACTGTCTTTGTAAACGGGAAGCCTAGAGTAGCCTTCGTTATCAAAAGTCTTGCGTATTTCTTCCATAGAACTAGAAGCGTCTATAGACACGATATTTACACGTGGAACTAATATATCGCCAACTTCCAAATCGTCGAATTCTATAACCGAACGGATAAGTTGGGTTTCTTCTTCTCTTAAAGTTCCGTCTTCTTCTGCTTCTTCAACAACCGTCAAAATTTCTTCTTCAGTAACGATTTCCTCGTTCTTTAGACGGAATATTTTTGAAAGAAGCCATTTCCAGCCACCAAACACAATGCTGAGTGGATAGAATATATAATAGAAAAATTTAATCAATGGGTAAAATGCCATTGCAAACTTTTCAGGATAAACTTTTGCGAAGAATTTTGGGGTGATTTCGCCAAAGATTAGCACGGCAACCGTCATTGCTGCAGTTGAAACTATTGCTGACGTGTTTGCATCTGCAATAAGTTTTGCAAAGAATATCGTCGCAAGCGTAGTTGCTGATAAGTTAACGACATTATTGCCAATTAAAACGGTGGTTATAAACTTATCGTAATTGTCTTCGGCAAGGTTAAGAACTTTTTTTGCTTTCTTGTTCCCGTTTGAAGACAAGGTGCGTAGTTTTAGTTTGTTTGCGCAAGAGTATGCCGTTTCCGTTGATGAAAAGAAAGCAGACATCAATATAAGCGCAAGTATGGCTACGAATAGCCAAGTGTTAAATACTGGTGCGTTACCAGAGAGTAATACCGTTTGTAACGGAACAGAGCCGTCTGATGGCATAATATCCTCCTTAAGGAAAAAATTTGTGGGAAACTCCACTTTAATTATATTGTATGTTATATGATACATTATTTTAAACAAATAATCAAGTATTTTAGCCATTTATTTGGCTTTTAGGGGGTTTTGTGGTAAAATAATGGCAAAAGGAGATTGTATGGCAAAAACCGTAGTAGTTGGTATGAGTGGTGGTGTAGACAGTTCCGTTGCCGCGCTACTTCTTAAACAACAAGGATACAACGTAATAGGTCTTTTTATGAACAACTGGGAAGAAACTGACGAATGTGGCGTTTGCACTTCGGAAGAAGACTTTTCAGACGTTCGCCGTGTGGCAAATAAAATAGGCATTCCTTACTATTCAGTTAACTTTGCAAAAGAATATATGGATAGAGTTTTTTCTTATTTTCTTGCTGAATACAAGGCAGGCAGAACGCCCAACCCAGACGTTTTATGTAACCGTGAAATCAAGTTTAAAGACTTTAAGGAAAAGGCGCTAGAACTTGGCGCAGACTATATTGCTACGGGGCATTATTGCGATATTTTGCACGACGGAAATGTTCATTATCTTTTAAAGGCAAAAGACCAAGGCAAAGACCAAACGTATTTTCTCAATCAACTTTCTCAATCACAATTAGATAAGGTTTTGTTCCCACTTGGCAAACTAGATAAGTCGGAAGTTCGCCGTATCGCCGAAGAAAACGGCTTGGCAACTGCTACGAAAAAGGATTCCACGGGCATTTGCTTTATAGGGGAGCGCAATTTTAGAAACTTTTTGCAAACTTATATCCCTAACCAAAAGGGGAAAATAATGACCTACGACGGCAAGGTTTTGGGCGAACACCTTGGGCTTATGTATTATACCATTGGTCAACGCAGGGGGCTAGGTATTGGTGGTCAACAAGGCGACGACGGAAGCCGTTGGTTCGTTATCGAAAAAGATTTGAAAAATAATATCCTATACGTTGCGCACGGTAGCGAAGATAAACTTTATAGCAAGGGACTTGTTATGAAAGAGTGTAATTGGATACCTTTTGCGCCTACTAAAATGGATTTTGAATGCACGGCAAAATTCCGTTACCGTCAACCCGAACAAAAATGCACCGTTCATATTGGCGAAAATGAAATAAGGGTGGACTTTGCAGAAAAACAACGTGCTATAACCGAAGGTCAGTTCGCAGTATTCTACGACGGCGATAAATGTATCGGTGGTGGAGTTATAGAAAAAGCGATTTTTTAATCGGGGGAACGATATGCAAACAGTTAAAAATCAAATGCAACGTTTTATGAATGAGCAACAGTTTCCTAGCGAAGCAATCACGTCGCTAACTTTTGCCATAGAACGTGTTTTTGCTAGCAACGGCAAGGAAATTCTTGAAAAAATCATTCAAGATTACGCCGTTGATTATCGTATAAAGCCAGAAGAAATTTCACAAAAATCCAAACAAATTAGCGACCTTTCGGGGGTTTGTGAAAAACAATGCAACCTTATTATCTATATGTCCTTAGTAGAAGGGCTTAAAAAACATTATATAAATAAGGGCTATCCACTAGAAAATTTTAACGATACCATTAAAGAGCTTAGATGCAAACTTTTAGAGTGTTACGACTGCTTTGGCGTATGGGGAATGAGAGCGTGCGTTGTTACGAATACCCATTTCGTTATGACGCGTTTTGGCATTGGGGTTTTTCAGTTTGAAATTATAAAATTGGAGAAGGATTTTATCGTAAACGGTGTGGTGCTTGACAAGGGGGATTTAGCCGTCAATATTCATATTCCAAGACTGGGCGAGCCAATTACCTACCAAGCAAGGCATAGTTCTTACGAAAGGGCAAAAAAATTTTTCAGAGAACGTTTCACGGGTAAGGATAAAATTCCTTTTTATTGTCGTTCGTGGATACTTTTTGAAAAACATCGCAAAATTCTAAAGCCCACGTCTAATATGGTTTCGTTTATGGACGACTTTCAAGTGCTTGTCCCCTATGAATATCCAGACTATAACGAAACTTGGCGAATTTTCAACAAGCCCTTTACAACTTTAGCAGAAATGCCACAAAACACTTCCGTTCAAAAAGCGTATGCTCAAATAATCGAACGTGGCGAAAAAACGGGTGGGGCAGAAGGTTTGTTTTTATATTAAATAAAATTACTACACAAAGAATTCTCAAAAAGCCGAGAATTCTTTTTTATTAGTCTGACGATTTTGTTTCGACGTCTACACGCACGCGCGCGTGCGCGCGATACGCGTATATAATGTATAAAATAAAAAGGATTTGCTAAATTAGTTAAAAACTGTATAACGTAACATTAAGTTTTTACGGGCGAATCGCTTTATTTATAAAGGAAACCCTTAATATTTAGGTATTTTATAATTTTTTAAATTATTTTTAAAAACTTTGACAAAAACGCTTGACGAATTCGTTTGTTTATTATATAATCAAAATACTTTCCCCTTTGGAAAGCAAAAACAGCATAATCGTTAGCATTTTACAAACGATTTCGGCTATGTAAAAACAAAATATGGTGTTTAGAACGCTTTTTTAACACAATATTTTGTGGGGCAAAAAAAGATTGAAAAAATCTTTAAAAAACTTTAAAAAAATGCTGAAAATTGCTTGACTTAAAAAAATGCTTATGCTATTATGTATAGGCTGTCGCGAAAAGAGACGGCAAACACAAACCGATGTTTGTGGGAGTAGCTTAAAAATTGAATAGAAGGAAATTAGACGAAATAATAGTTATTTTGAAAGTTTCTGTCAATAATCTTTGAAGTATGAAAAATATGTACTTTGAAAACAGTCATAACATGACAATACGCAATTATAGCGAAAATCGTTAGAGCAGTTGAATCGAAAGATTCGGCTTTAAATAATTAAACTTAAGAGTTTGATTCTGGCTCAGGACGAACGCTGGCGGTATGCTTAATACATGCAAGTCGAGCGGAGTTAAAGGGGCTTGCTCCTTTAACTTAGCGGCGGACGGGTGAGTAACGCGTGAGCAACCTGCCCATATCTGGGGAATAACACAAAGAAATTTGTGCTAATACCGCATAAGACCACAGTGAGGCATCTCACAGGGGTAAAAGATTTATCGGATATGGATGGGCTCGCGTGCCATTAGATAGTTGGTAGTGTAACGGACTACCAAGTCGACGATGGCTAGCCGACCTGAGAGGGTGATCGGCCACATTGGAACTGAGACACGGTCCAGACTCCTACGGGAGGCAGCAGTAGGGAATATTGGGCAATGGAGGCAACTCTGACCCAGCAACACCGCGTGAATGATGAAGGTCTTCGGATTGTAAAGTTCTGTGATGGGGGACGAAGAAAGTGACGGTACCCCAATAGCAAGCCACGGCTAACTACGTGCCAGCAGCCGCGGTAATACGTAGGTGGCAAGCGTTGTCCGGAATGACTGGGCGTAAAGGGTGCGTAGGTGGCTATTCAAGT
>JAZNSS010000003.1:0-1854 GCA_045591355.1 Christensenellaceae bacterium
CCGCTTGGCCTCCGACTTCCAACTAAAATTATCGCGCCTTGCGATGTTGCGTGGGGTGGTGGCGACGCCGTTTCGTGTCCGGTATTGTATGTTTATAAAAACGAAATAAATAGCCACGACTTTGATGTATATGTCCCCGCCGTTGTATTTGATTACCACGATAAAGAGGTAACACAACCGCGTGTTGCCAAACTTTGCATTAAATGGGCGATACAACACATACAATTTGAAAGAAATAGTAGGGGCGATGAATACGGAAAAGACGTTGGCGACCTATTAACACAAGAAAATTACCCTATTTTGATTACGGACAAGCCCGCACCAACAAATATCACAAAAGACGGGCGCATTATTCAATGTAGTAGTGATATTAAATTACGTTTTCATTTTTTAAGCGCGCCACATCGTGATAAAGATTATTCAATGTTTATGCAAAACCTACTTTCTTATAGTGCAAATGGTGGTAATAAACAAAAGGACGACGCACCGGATAGTTTGGCGCAAGGTGTCGATATGTTAAGAACACCGGTTATGACATCTTCTTATAGTGTCTTTTCACGACCATTTTAATAGTCATTTATACAAAAAGGACATTTCAATAACTTTTAATACCTTGTTTTCAAAGGTATTTTTTAGTTATGGCAAACGAAAAAGAAGAAAAGAAACCACTTTATATACAAACACAAGGACGACAAGTCATATATAGCAAGCGTTCTACTATCACAAGGGATAACATTGTTGAAGTATTGAACGAGGCAAATGCGTTATTTTTAACTAATTTAGCCGAAATTGAATTTTTATATAACTACTTTAAAGGCGTTCAACCTATTCTTTTTAGGGAAAAAGTTTATCATCAAGAAATTAATAACAAAATTGTTATTAACCACGCGAGACAGATTGTGTCATTTAAAGTTGGATATTTGCTTTGGAAACCAATTGAATACGTCGCACGCAAGGATAAGTCAAAGTCTAATGGTTTAAATAAACTTAATGATTATTTATTGTTAGAGGACAAAATTGGACGTGATGAGGATATTGCAATTTGGCAATCAATTTGCGGACAAGGTTACGGGTTAAGTTTACCAAATAACGAATTTGACCTTGACCCACAAAATCAGTCGCCTTTTAAGGCATATTCGGTTGACCCAAGAAACGCATTTGTTGTTTATAGTAGCGACTACAAGAAAGAACCGGTATTAGGCGTAATTGTTGATAGGGTATTTAACGAAAGCGGACAAGAACGTATCCGTTTCCAAGCATATACCAACAATATGTTTTATGAGGTTATTGACGGCGTTATTACAAAGGAAGAACCGCATTATTACGGCGATATTCCACTTGTCGAATATCCACTTAACCGTGAAAGAATAGGCGACTTTGAACAAGTGTTAACTTTGTTAAATTGTATCAACGCCGTTGCAAGTAATAGATTAGACGCGTTAGAGGAATTTGTGCAAGCCCTTATGGTCTTTGAGAACGTTGACATCAAGGAAGAAGATATTAAAAAACTTAAAGAACTTGGTGCAATTAAGATTAAAGACGGGTCAAAGGAATTTAAAGCCAATGTCCGTTATTTAACACAAGAACTTAACCAAACACAAGTTCAAACACTTGCCGATTATATGTATTCTATCGTTCTTAAAATTGTTGGTATGCCAAGTGAAAGCGACGGTAATTCCAACGATAGTTCAAATAATGGTGCGGTCATACTTAAAAATGGTTGGCAAGGTGCGGACGCAAGAGCAAGCCAAACCGAAGTTAAGTTTAAGTCAAGCGAGCGTAGGTTCATTAAAAACATATTAGAACTATGCAAAACAATGACTAAAAACGATATTGACCTATCCATTAGTGATA
>JAZNSS010000004.1:0-2823 GCA_045591355.1 Christensenellaceae bacterium
TGTCAAATATTTATATGTTGGTAAAGTTAAAAAATAGCAGTCTTTTTTTGTCAAAATTCACCAATTAATTTATCAATAAGGTGTGTAAATGTCAAGAAATAATTACACATTTATAAAAAAATTTTTAAGAAATAGCACTTAAATATGAATTAAAGACGTTTTCGGGTGTATCATAACCCAAAATGCCACGTGGGTAAGCATTTAACCAACGTTCGACTTCGGCGACCTGTTCAATGCTTACACGACTAAAGTCCGTGCCTTTTGGGAACTTTCTACGAATTTCCCTATTCATACGTTCATTAGTTCCACGTTCACTACTACAATACGGATGACAGTAATATACTGTCGTCCTTTTTTTATTTCCGTAACGTGAACGTTCCATTGCTGTATAATCGGAAAATTCTACGCCATTATCTACCGTTATAGTCTTAAAAATTTTCGGAAACAGTTTACCGTAACGGTGTTCAAGAAGATTAAGACACTTAATAACCGAATCAGATTTTTTATTAGGCAACTTAAATATTATCTCACGACGGGAAAGACGTTCTGAAAGACATAATAACGTTGCTTTTTTCTTTTTGCAACTTTCTATGCAGTCCATTTCCCAATGGCCAAACTCCGCACGCTTATAAACAGATACAGGGCGTTTTTCAATACTAACCCCACGGGGAAGTTTTTTAACGGTTACTTTTTCATTTTTGCGTTTATCTTTTTTTGCATACGGTAAATGCTCCATAGACAAACGCAAAAAGACGCCACTACGAATATAGTTATACAAAGTCTGAACACATATAGTAGTATTGAAACATAGCCCTTTCTTTTTAATTTCACCTAAAACAGCGAGCGGAGTTAAGCCGTCATCTACAATACGTTTTTCAATATAATCAGCAAATTCATAATCATTGCCAAGTTTAATTTCAACGCCGTGCAAACTCATGTTCTTATTATACAAATCTTGCGCTTTATTTGGACTGTATGATTTTATATGCCTATACTTTTTGCCATACCAAAAAGTATCTTGAACTTTTATATGGTCGTATTCACCACGTTTAAGTTCGTTATATATAGTCTTAAATGAACAACCTATTTCATCTGCAATTTGTCTTGCCTTATATCCTACTTTGAATAGCGCTTCTATTTGTAATCTTTTTTCCCACGTCAAATGTCTGAACTTTCTTTTTTTATGTTCCTTTTCCATATTAAATTTTAACCCCTTGTATCGATTAAATGTGAAAGGGGAACGGGCGACACGGCTAAACCGCCTTGTGGTCGGCCCGTTCCTTCTTTCGTGCATTTCAATCGGTATTAATTTATAACGGTTGCTACAAAGCAACCTTTTTTTCTTTTCTGCGGTATGGATTTAAAAATTTTTTTTCGAGCCGTAATTTAAGCAAATCCTGTTCCGTAGGCTCTACCGTTCCACCCCGCTCCACCTTTCCACTATGCTATCACAAATCTATCCTTTTGTTAAAGGAATAAAAAATAGGGATTTTTTCCATTTGCGAGCAAATGCAAGTCCTTTAACAGGCTATCTTTGTAATTTCACCGTTCCAAGGCGAAACGGAAGGTGAAACGATAGAGCATACGGGGATTTTCTTAAATTACTAAAAAAAATTTTTTATATTCGGGGCGTTGCCCCAAACCCCAAAGGCTCATCAAAAGATGAAACGATTTTTTAGTTAGTCGGTCGGCGCAAGCCGTTAAATAAAATTTAGTTTAGGTAGGTAAAGGAAGTGGAAAACAATATATCAGCGTTAAACGATAAACATATACAACGAATTATAACGCTACTAACTGTAGAAGGATGGGAAAAAGAAAAAAATCCTTGATTTTATTCAACAAATAGCCGAATAAAACAAGGATAAAATCGACAAGACAAAAGCCGAACGGATAAAACTTGACACAGTCCGAACGGCTTAACAGTAGGGGGCGCACCTATCCGCCCTTACTAAACTTTTTATTATTATATCACAATAAAAAATTAAAATCAAGAAAAAATTGCAAAGAGGTTAAAAATATGGAAATGACATTAGATTTAGCACTAAAAGGTACGCAAGAAGAAAGTTTTGTAAAAATGGTAAAACTAGAATTACAAGACATAAAGAAAAGTTTTGTAAAAATAGGATTTAGATTATACGAAGCAAATAATTTAAAATACTATGAAAAACTTGGATATAATTCGATAGAAGAACTTGCTGAAAACGAATTTGAGTTAAAACGTTCTTCCACGTATAACTTAATAGCCATTGCTAGACATTTTTGCAACGGAATGTTTTTAGATGACAACTATAAAAATTATTCGTATTCACAACTTATAGTAATGGTAAAAATGCTAACGTATTTGTCAGAGCCGTATAGACGTTGCAATGAAAATTATACTGTAGCACAATTTAATGAATACTATTCTTACTTAAAGAAAGGCGGCGTAAATGGAATGACTTCATATTTTGAAGAACAGAACTTAATAGAAGCAGAAAAACAATCACAAGAGCCTATTAAATCTATCTGTTTATTAAAAGAAGAAAAAAATGATGAAAATCCTAAAGAAGAAAAAAACTTAAAAGAAAAACTTATAAATTATTTTAAAACATTTAAAACAATATTTGACCCAGATGATAAAGGTTTAGGCGTTAGAGTTCTTCCAACAACTTTAACAAATGACATTATAGATATTTTTAACGAAACAAAACAAGAAAAATCCAAACGTTTGGATTGTAACGACAGAGTTTATCTATTATATAGTGAAATGGAAGACGGACGCACAGGGATTTATACGGCTTACAACAAACCAGATATAGAAAAAGCAATTAAAAATTACAAAAA
>JAZNSS010000005.1:0-42537 GCA_045591355.1 Christensenellaceae bacterium
TTTAATAACATTGAAAATGGTAATGTTTGGATATTTAACAATGGCGAATTACCTAAACTTTGGTTTGAAATAGAATAATAAAATAAAGGAGATATTAAATATGATATTAATTGCAGTTGAAAAGAATGGATATGTTCACACTTATAGTAAAGAGAAAAAACTGTTATTTACTAAAAGTGGAGAACTTTACAATTATAATGAGAACACTGTTGCAATCCAAAGAAAAGGAAATAAAGATATTATTGATGTTTATGATGCTAACGGAAATCTAATTTGCACATATCCATATGATTTGGTGAATTTAGATAATATTCTTGGACAGATTCTATAACACATCAAAAGAGTAACGAAAATAAGGCATATATTTTAAATAAAAAACGGCAAATTAAAAAATCTGCCGTTTTTTATTTCCGAAGGCGGGGGATTCCCCTGTTAGGGGAAATGTCGCCACATCTTACTTGATGGGCAAAGCGACAAAAGGGTTGCCGTCCCCTGCTAAGGGATTGAACCTTGGTTCAAGCACGCCCCTTTTTTAGGGGCGTTAAATAAAAAGGAGTGGATAGTTCCACTCCTTTTTGTTTATTGGTGCCGAAGGCGGGACTTGAACCCGCACGGGGGATTAGCCCACTGGATTTTGAGTCCAGCGCGTCTGCCAGTTTCACCACTTCGGCTTTTTTGCCAAATATTATTGCATTTTTTGCGTATGTTTGGTAAAATATTCGGTAGTATAATATTATAAGCAGTTATCTTTAACCAAACCTGCTATATGATAATATCACAATTTTTTTTAAATATCAAGCAATTAAAGGGTTTTTATGGAAAAATTAGTTTTAATTGACGGAAACAGTTTAATAAACCGTGCATTTTACGCTATGCCTATTTTGACTACCAAGCAGGGCGTTTTTACCAATGCCGTTTACGGGTTTATGAACATGTTTACCAAAATGCTTTCCGACGAAGCCCCAACCTACGTTGCCGTTGCTTTCGACCTTAAAGCGCCGACTTTCCGTCATAAAATTTACGACCAATACAAAGGCACTAGAAAGCCTATGCCGGAAGAACTTCGTCCACAAATTCCACTATTAAAAGAAGTTCTAAAACTTATGGGCGTATGCGTATTGGAAAAGGAAGGCTCTGAAGCCGACGATATTATAGGCACAATCGCAAAGGCGACTGACGTTAAAACGATTATTATTACGGGGGATAAGGACTCTTTCCAACTAGTTGATGCGCAAACGGAAGTTCATTTTACAAGGCGTGGGCTTTCGGACATTGACGTATATAGCCAAGACAATTTCTATCAAAAAACGGGTATAAACCCTATACAAATAATAGAACTTAAAGCGCTTATGGGCGACGCTTCGGATAATATCCCTGGGGTAAGTGGCGTGGGCGAAAAGACTGCGCTAACCCTTGTTCAGACTTACGGCGATATTGAAACACTTTACAACAACGTTGACAAGTTAAAGGGCAAACTTCAAGAAAAGATTATAAACGGCAAGGATATGGCGTTTTTATCAAAGACGCTTGCGACCATTGACCAAAACGTAGATATAACCACCGACCTTAACGAAATGCGTTTTCCTTATCCATTTTCTCAACAAGTTAAGGCAAAGTTTGTGGAATTGGAATTCCGTTCTTTGTATTCTAGAGACGCTTTATTTACAACCGATGGCGCAACCGACGGCACTACCATTAAGGCTGAAAGCGTTTCAACGGTTAATGTTGAAAGTTTAGAGCAAATTAAAAACTTAAACCCCCAATCGGAAGTTTATCTAGCGATAGAGACTGACGGCGTATATATTTACTGCGACGGTGTGGAACACGTTGCCATCATTAAACAGACCTTGCTTGACGACGGCTTTAATTTAAGCGAAGTATTAAACGCTCTTTTAGGCTTATTAAACGGCGACAAAACGGTGGTAACGTTTAGCAAAAAGGATTTAAAACACCTTATAAAAAACACGATAGGTGGAAGTGTTACTTGCCCTATTGAAGACTTGTCGCTTATAAAATACCTTGCCGATTTTAGTGGTGGTGAAGAAAGTTTACTTCAAGTTATAGAAGAATACGGTTTAGACAAAAAATCGCCTGCGCATTCTCTTTCTATGCTTTATCTAAACCTTAAGCAAAAGTTAAAAGACGAACAAATGGAAGGGCTTTATTACGATTTAGAGTTGCCACTTTCCGACGTTCTTTTCGATATGGAAGAAGCAGGTTTTAAGATAGACGCAAACGCACTATCTTTGGCAGGCGAAAAGTTTGGCAAAAAAATGGCTTCGCTAGAGAGCGAAATTAGGCTACTAGCAGGGGATTCTGGTTTGAACATAAATTCCCCAAAACAACTAGGCGACGTTCTTTTTGAAAAGTTAAAGATTGGCAAGGGCAAAAAGACCAAAACGGGGTATTCTACCAATGCCGAAGTTTTAGAAAGCCTAGAAACTGCCCACCCAATAGTGCCACTAATTTTGGAATATAGAAAACTGCAAAAACTTCATTCCACGTATATTGAAGGTTTTAAGCCGTTGATAGATAAAAGAACGGGGCTAATACACACGTCTTTTAATCAAACGGTTACGGCAACGGGCAGACTTTCAAGCAAAGAACCTAACTTGCAAAACATACCCGTTCGTGACGATTTAGGTAGAGAACTTAGAAAATTCTTCGTGCCGTCAAGCCCTGACGGTGAAATAATCGGCGCAGACTATTCACAAATAGAATTAAGGCTTTTGGCAAGTTTTTCCGAATGTAAACCTTTGATAGACGCCTTCCGTGACGGAGTAGACGTTCATACGGCAACTGCAAGCAAGGTATTTGGCGTTCCCGAAAAAGACGTTACCTCGCAAATGCGCAGTAGCGCAAAAGCAGTTAATTTTGGTATTATTTACGGCATTAGTGAATACGGTTTAGCAAAGAATATAAAAACTTCTGCCCAACAAGCGCGTGAATATATAAACACTTACTTTGAACAATATCCAGAAGTTAAAGCGTATATGCAAAAGAACGTTGACTTTGCAAAGAAGACGGGCTACGCAACCACTATTTTGGGTAGACGCAGATATATCCGCGAACTTAATTCGCCCAACTTTAATTTGAGAAGTTTTGGCGAAAGGGTGGCTATGAACATGCCACTTCAAGGTAGTAGCGCAGATATAATAAAACTTGCAATGTTAGGTGTTAGCAAGCGCATAAAAGCCGAAGGCTTAAAGTCTAAACTTATACTTCAAGTTCACGACGAACTTATAGTTGATACCGTTTGCGAAGAAAAAGAAATTATAAAAAAAATATTAGTAGAAGAAATGGAAGGAGCAATCAAGTTATCCGTAAGCCTTACCGTGTCGGTGGGCAGTGGGAAAACTTGGTTTGAAGCAAAATAATGGATAATTGTTTAATTGCTATAACGGGTGGAATAGGAAGTGGTAAAACTTGCGCGTTAGAGATTTTTAAAAGTCTTGGCGAAAAAACCGTTTCCTGCGACGAAATAACTAACGAAGTATATCTAATTCCCCACGTAATCAAGACTGTGGGCAAGGTTTTCCCTACGGCAAAGAAAGGCTTTTTCAAAAAGCGTTTGGATAAAAGGGAAATCGCAAGAATAGTATTTAGCGACAAGCAAAAACTTGAATGGTTAACCCAAGAATTAACCCCCTTAATTCTAAAAAAATGTTTACATAGAGCAAATCTTTTGGGTGGGCGTGTATTTATTGAAGTTCCACTACTTTTTGAACGTTCTGCGCAAAACGAGTTTGATAAAATTATAGTTATTTCACGTGATAAGGAAGAAAGAATTCAAAGCGTGATAAATCGTTCTAACCTTACCCGTGAAGAGGTTTTAGCAAGAATGAACTCTCAATTCGACTACGATAACGCAGACCTATCAGCGTATACCGTAATATCTAACGACGGCAACGTGAACAACCTAAAAGAAAAACTTGTTGAGTTTATTAAACATATGTGAATCGAAATAGAAAAAGAGTTGTAAGCAAAGTTCGTGTCCCATAGGGATTTTTTTAAAACATTATAAAAGAGTAGCAAATTTCTGCTACTCTTTTCATTTTTTCTTTGCAAATCACACGACTTTGCTTGCAAAGTATAGTGTGCTACACTTTAGGAAAATACTAGTATCTTTTTATTTAAGGATTTTAATAGTGTGTTTGCTTGAGAATAACAATTTTCTGCATAGTCATATCCATCGCTATCCCACAATTCTTGCATTTTATTATAGTTAGTTGCATTACTAATTGTGTAAGTATAATTTACAGTAGCAAAATTAGGAAACAAGGGTTGTGAAGTATCATCTATTGATATCTCATCTATATTATAAGTTATTACAATACTACCACCTGAAGCCGAAGAAGAGAATATGCCCGTTCTTGAGTAAATACCTTTACACAGTATTGTTTTATTTGTTAAATTTACAGTAATACCAATTGAAAATTCGTCTTGAATTACAGCCATACCACCCATATTATTTGATTTTGAATATCCACGCAATAACATTATTTTTTGTGTTGCTGGATAATATCTCAAAACGTTTTTTATTGAGGCTACGCTGTATTCTGATATTTCGTAATAAGATGTATCGCTATTTTCATCAGGTGTATTCCAATATTCATCTTGTAGGGTGGTGCTATCGGAAAAATAAGATTTTACCGTTGAAGAGTTTGCGAAATTAACATTTTTTAAATTTGTTAAAGGTCTTACAGATGCATATAATTCTAAATCTTTATCAGGCATCGTATATGGAAAATACACAGAAGACGACATCGTTTCTGTTGAATACCAAATATCATTTTCTACAACATAACCATCAATTAAAGACGGATAAATTTTATAATCGCTTGGATTATATATGGTTGCTCCCTTTTCCCATGATGTTAATATTTTACGAGTTTTTGTTCCATCCTTATTTACTAAAACCAAAACTACATCGTGCTCTTGTCCACCCAAACTATAATCCGTGCAAGCCGTAAAGTTAAAAGAAATGGCACATAAAAGAAATAAAGAAATAATACTGACAATAATTTTTTTCATAAAAACCTCCAAAAAAATAAATAAAATAAAAAGTGCGCCAACCGAAGTCAACGCACCGAAAAATGCGAAACTCCAAGTTGTCGCCAAACGAACTTTATCGCAAGTATAAGCATAGCCATACTATCGAACGGGAGTCGCACTTTTACCAAATGGATTCTATTCGATTAGTATGACAAAATAGGAGCATAATTATCCTATAAAAAAAAGAAACTACGCCTATTTGCGACAATATTAAGTTCGTTTGGCATAATTATTATATCACATATAAAATATTTTATCAAGTAGTTTTACGTGGACAAAAGAAAACTCGACTTGTAAAAAGTCGAGTTTCATTTATTTTTTCTCCTTTAATGTTTTGCACGAAGAAATTAGCATTTTTCGAATAACACCACAATCGTTGTTAAGTTTTTTATATTGAGTTTCTACTAAATAACCTGTTTCAAAAAGTATTTCTAACCAATATTCGCTTTCAAAGCACTCTTTTAACGCTATTTCAAATTTAGAAATAAAATCAGCCGTTCCTTGTGCATATTGTGCTTCGTGGATATTTGCGCCAATACTTGTTCCTGAACGTAAAAGTTGATTAGTTAAAACACTTTCTTTATTGTTGGCTTTAATTTCCCTTGTAATGAATACAATGTTTTTAGCAAACTCTTTTGCTTTTTCTCTTAAAATGCTTTCACTCATAAATTAATTATAGCATAAATCAAGTTTTAAGTAAAGTGATATTGTTTGCATAGCAAACAGTTATATTTTTAGAGTAATTCTAAAAGTTATATTTTGACTTGCAGTCAAAGTTATATTATATTTGCCATAACTTACCCTATGGGTAAATATAACTTTGCGTAGCAAAATATAACTGCGAAAGCAATATAACTTGTCGATAGGCAAATATAACTAGTGCGTCAGTAATAATCTTTATTACTGACGCACTAATCGCCAACTCTTTTTGTTTTGCTAAAAAATATATTGATTATCAAAATATTGCGTTGTTTGTAAAAATCGTGGAAATTTATTGTTTTTTATGTTATTATTTTATTGACCAATTTTAGGAGCGCTAAAATGATTAAAAAGACCTATTCTTTTACTAAAAACGGAAAAGTGAACGACGTTTATACCTTTACTAACAAGCAAGGTGCGTCAATGCAGATGCTAACCTACGGCGCAAGGATAATTTCCCTTTGCGTTCCCGACAAAAACGAAGTTTTTGGCGACGTTATCGTCGGTTGTAAAAACCCCGAAGATTATTACGAGCAAAAAGATTACTTTGGGGCAACGGTTGGCAGATATTGTAACCGTATAGAGAATGCAAAGTTTTTCTTAAACGGAAAGGAATATAATTTAGAAGCCAACCAAAACGGACATTCTTTGCACGGTGGTAGCACGGCTAATTTCGACAGAGTAGTTTGGAATGCCGAGATAGTTGGGGATAGCCTTGAGTTTACGCATTTGTCTTTAGACGGCGCAGGTGGATATCCTGGCAATATGCAAGTAAAGGCAATATACACCCTTACCGAAGACAACCAAGTGGTGTGTGAATTTATTGCAAAGAGTGACAAAGATACCATTTGCAATATGACTCAACACGCATTCTTTAATATCGGAAACGATTTAGATATTTTAGAGCAAGAACTTATGATAAACGCCCGTTCTTTCACACCTTGCGACGATAAACTTATAACTCACGGGGAAGTGCAAGATATAACCGGCACGCCCTTTTCCTTTTTGCCTGCAAAACGTTTAGGTAAAGATATAAATAGTGACGAACGTTTGATAAAAAGATGCAACGGATTTGATTTTAACTACTGTATAGACAGAAAAACGGAAAAGGAACTAGAGCATTGCGCTTACCTTTACGACCAAAAAAGTGGCAGAAGATTGGACTGCTATACCACTCTGCCAGGGCTACAAATATATACGACCAATTCAACTAATTCGTTCACTTTTGAAGGCAAAAAACCATACGGACTTCATGCAGGCATTTGCTTGGAAACACAGTTCTATCCAAATTCGCCAAACTGCCCAACCTATCCGTCGGCTACCCTAAAAGTCGGCGAAGAGTTTAGGCATAAAACGATATATAAATTTTCAGTAAAATAATATTTTATTCACCTTTTGCTTCTTTTGACAAAAAGGCGATAAATATAGTAAATATTTTTATATAAACTAATGACAAAACGGTTTTTTTGTGATAGAATAACCGTATAGTTGATTTTTATAGCAAAAAACTAACGAGGTGTATTTTGAAAGCTATTATCAATGCAACAGTCGTAATGAAAGATTATATAATTCCAAACGGAGTTATTCTTATTGACGGTGATAAAATCGTTGAAGTGGGAAAGGCTAAAAACGTAGCCGTTCCAGACGGGGCAGAAATTATCGACGCTAACGGCTTAAACGTAGGTCCAGGTCTTATCGACATTCACACGCACGCAGTTGACAATAAGTGGATATACGAAGAACCTGAAGCAACTTCAAAATTTCTTTTGGAACACGGTGTTACGGGCGTTTTGCCAGCGCTTTATAATAACCTTAATAAAGACGCTTATATCAAGGCGGCGCAAAGTATAATCGACGCTAATAAAAAGGGTAAATTTCCAAACTTTGCAGGCTTTTATATGGAAGGTCCTTATCTATCGCCTAACTTCGGTTGCGAAAGAGATAAGAACGTTTGGAAAGATGCAGTATTGCACGACGAGTATATAGACGTTGTTAAAGCAGTTAAGGACACGGCAAGAGTATGGTGTTTCGCTCCTGAAAGGGAAGGTATAGAAAACTTCGTTCGTGACGTAAAAGAACTTATACCAAACATAGTATTTGCCGTAGCGCACAGCGAAGCCACCCCAGAACAAGTTGAACGCTTTATGCCTTGGGGGTTAAGGATTGCAACGCACCACACTAACGCAACGGGCACTATTCCACACTATTCCGAATGCCGTGGCGTATGCGTTGACGAAGCAGTTAACTATAATAAAGAAATTTTTGCCGAACTTATATGCGATAGAATGGGAATACACGTTCTTCCTTATATGTTAAGGCTTGTTAGAAAGATAAAGGGCGACGATAGGATAATTTTGATTGCAGACCAATTCGTTTGCGACGGTCCTATTCCTGAAGGTTTTGAAGAAGCAACCGACCTTCACTTTGATAACGCAGGCGAAATTGCAGGTTCAGGCTTAACGCTTGACGTTGCTTGCCAAAACGCAATGGTTCATTTTGGTTGTTCGGTTTGCGATGCGTTTAGGTTTGCTTCCTACAACCCTGCGCGCGCAGTAAATCTAGCAGGCTACGGCTCTATTGAAAAGGGTAACTACGCCAACTTAATAATGGTTGACGATAAATTTAACGTTAAAAAAACAATATTTAAAGGAGAATTACAATGAGTAAGATTTTTGATCCGGCAACTGAATTTGCTTTCAAACCTGCAAGTTTCGTTCCTTTCAAGGACAGAGAACTTTGCGAAAAGTTAAGAAAAATCAGTGGAACTGATTTAGAAAAGCACACTCGTGCCGACCAACACCCTGAGTTCAACATTAAAGTTATGATGAACCCACACCCCGTTTTGATTGCAACTTTATTCTCTAGAATTAAAGAAGCAAGCGAAAAGGGTAAGAAGATTACCTTAATTTTAGGTAACCCAGAACCTGATACGTATATTCCACTAGCGCAACTTATCAACTACTTTAAGGTTGATTGTAAAAACGTTCACTTGTTCGCAATGGACGAATGGGCTGACCAAGACGGCAATATCGCGCCTGAAACTTATCAAGCAGGTTTCGCTCACTCTATGCTTAAATATTTGGTATACCAAATTGACGAAAAACTTCGTATGCCATTAGAAAACGTTCACTATCCTACCACGAAGAATATCGGTTCTTACTCTGATATGATTACCGACTGTGGCGAAGGTGGCGCAGACATTTGTTCTTCTTCTCCTGGTTGGACTGGCCACATGGCGTTTATCGACCCTGTTCCAGATTTCTTCCCTGCAGGTTTTGACCCAGCAGTTGAACCTACTAAGGCTCAAATCGACGAATGGCTTAACATGAAGGCTAGAATCGTTGACCTTCACCCACTAACCGTTGCTCAAAACTCACTACACGGTGTATTTGGTCAATCTGGTTATATTGCAGACGTTCCTCCAAAGGCTGCAACTATCGGTCCTATCGACGTTAAGAATGCAAGAGAAAGAATTGAAGTTCACGCACTATTAACTAACGGAACTTTCTCTTCATGGCAAAGAATGACTTCTCGTCTAGTTCTTCACGGACCTGTTACTCCATTAGTTCCAAGTTCAATGCTTCAAACTATGAAGACTCAAGTTCTAGTATCTGACGAACTTGCAGCGCCATTTGAATGCTGGGAAAAAGTAGGTTATTAATATAAGACTTTTCATTAACAAGCCGTTGATTGCAAAATCGTGAAATACTGCATAACTCGGCGTTAAATTCCTTGGCAAGATGTAAACTCTTACCTACGGACTTTGCCTTGACTTATTTGTATTTGACACTTTTGCTTAAAATCAACAGTTGTTCATTCAAAGTCTAAAAAAGGAAAGACCTTACTTATAGTAGCATAGTCTAATAAAAAAATATATGTCCTTGCGGCTTGCCACAAGGACAATTTTTTTGTTGTTAAAAGATAAAAAAGCCTTGACGATTTGTCAAAATAGTAATATTATATAACTAACAATATTTAGAGTGCTTAAAGCACTACAGTTTAGGAGATTAAAAATGAATTACGACGTAAAAGTAGGTTTTTCAAGGGTAGAAATCAATCCACCTATCGGCGCTCACTTGGAAGGTTATTTCCACGAACGCAAAAACGAAGCTATTTTAGACGATTTGGAAATTAACACCGTAGTAGTAGAAAAAGACGGCGTAAAAGTTGCGCTAATTTCTATCGACTGCGAAGGGGCTGACACTACCTATTATGAAGCAACGAGAGAAGTTATTGCAAAGGCAACGGGAATTGATAAGCAAGCAATTTTAATGCACACCACTCATACCCACGTTGGACCTTGCTTTGGTAGGGTAAATACAGATACAAACGATATAGATAAAGAATACTTTGCTATTACTATGAGAAAGATTTGTGATTCTGTCGTTTACGCTATTAACGATTTAACCCCTGCAAGAATGGGTATAGGTTTTTCTAAAGCAGAAAGAGTTGGTTTTAACCGTAGATATTTAATGAAAGACGGCACGACAAAAACTAACCCTGGCGTAAACAACCCTGATATCGTTCGTTCTATTGGACTTTTAGACGAAAGGGTAAACGTTATTCGTTTTGAAAGAGAAAACGCTGACGATATCGTTATCGGTAACTATGGAAACCACCCAGACGTAATCGGCAACAACAAGGCATCTGCCGATTGGCCTGGTTTTACTAGAAGAATATTTGAACGTGCTGTTGAAAATACCAAATGCGTATTCTTCAACGGTGCTCAAGGCGAC
This sequence comes from Christensenellaceae bacterium, assembly GCA_045591355.1. GTDB lineage: Bacteria > Bacillota > Clostridia > Christensenellales > Borkfalkiaceae > UBA1259. The sequence goes on from JAZNSS010000005.1 coordinate 10,491, forward strand.
ATCAACCACGTTAACGTTAAACCCGTTGGTGGAGATTTAAACGGAATGTTCAACGACTTTGACGACGTAACCCGTGGCTACGCACACTCACGCCATATTGGTAACGTAGTTGCAGGCGCTTTAATGAGCGTTTACGAAAAGGTTGAATTTATGCCCGTTGACGAAATTAAGTTTACCGAACAAGTTGTTCAAGTTGCTTCTAACATGCCAAAGCCAGAAGAAATGGAAGAAGCGCGTTACATAAAGAAAATGGTGGATGAAGGTAGACGTGACGAACTTCCTTACAAGGGAATGATGCTTACCACCATGATGGCTGACGCAGGTCGTAAAATTCGTTTAGAACACGGCCCTGAATTCTTCCCAATGAACTTAACGGCAATTAAACTTGGTCCTGTTGCGTTTATGGGTATCCCCGGTGAACCTTTCACGGGTATCGGCATGGGCTTAAAAGAAGCAAAAGGATACAAAATGGTTTGCCCAACCTGTTTAACTAACGGAAGCCGTGGCTACTTCCCAATGAAAGATAGTTACGACGAAGGTGGCTATGAAGCAAGGTCTTCAAGTTATAAAGCAGGCGTTGCAGAAACCATTATTGAAGAAGGCGTTAAGGTTTTGGAATCTTTATAATATAAAAGCAGTATTAAAATGGGCGAGTTGCTTGGCAACTCGCCCAGATTTATTTTAATATAAATATAGCCAACAACTTATTGAAAACTTATTTATAATCGTGTTATAATAAAAACGGTTAACTTAAAAAGTTAAAAAGGAGAAAAGATGGTATACGATAAATTAGAAAATCTAAAAAAATATATTGCGTTAAACCCCACCTTCAAAACGGTTGTGGATTTTATAGAAAATAATGACCTATTAGCATTGCCTTTAGGTAAAACCTCTATTTGCGAGAAGGCTTTTTATAATCGTCAAGAATACTTGGCAAAACCCGAAGTTGACGATTTGTTTGAAAGTCACTTAGACTATATTGATATTCAAATAGTTTTAGACGGTGTAGAAAAACACTATTTTTCCACACAAGCGCCCGTAATATCACAAGTTAATGAGAAAGACTGCTATTTTACAAGCGCAAAAAAAGAAAACGCTATTGTGTTAAATAAGGGTGAGTTTGTAATATTCTTCCCTAACGAACTACATAAACCGGGGCTTAAGGTTGACGATAAAATCGTTCAAAAAGTGGTTTTTAAGGTAAAAGGTTAAATAATGCGAAATTATTATAGCGAAATTCCAATAAAAAATCATTCGGGTAGAGAAAACTATGCAAAAAGCATAGCCGAATTTTTGCATAAATTTGGTGATAGTGCTGAAATTAAAAAATCACACTTCTTAAACCCTGAAAAATTAAATGCAAAGCAAGGCGAATACAGAAGAAAGTTCCGTGATTTTTTAGGCTTTCCACTAAATATCAAAAGGCAACTGCCAAAAGTAGAAAAAATCTTTGTTGCAAATGATGGCGACGTTGATATTTATCGTATGACCTTTTCTTTTAAATGTGGCATAATAGCATACGGTATTTATTTTGAACAAGTTAAAAATAAAAATATAAAACCTTTTACTTTTGTTTTACATGGTGGAGAAGGTTCGCCAGAGATAGTAAGCAGTATATATTTTAATTCTAGCAACTACAACCATTTAGCAAGAAGAATAACCGATATGGGCGCAAGCGTATTTTGTCCACAACTGCTTTTGTGGAACGTAGAAAAATACGGCACGGAATATGATAGAATTGAAACGGATAGCAAGTTAAGACAACTTGGTGGTAGCATCACTGCGCTAGAAATTTGGATTATGCAATGTGAACTTGATTGGTTTATGAAGAACGAAAAGTTTAATCCAAAAAAGATAGGCGTTGCAGGGCTTTCGTATGGGGGAATGTATGCCTTGCACCTTTCTGCTTGCGATAAAAGGATAAAGTCTTGTTATTCTTGTAGTTTCGTTCACGATGGGTATTATAAACTAAGGCCAGATTGGAGTTATAAAAACGCAAAAAACACTTTTGATATAGCAAATACTATGGCTTTGGTTGCGCCACGTAGGCTGGTAGTGCAGATGGGGGATAAAGACCAGTTGTTTGATTATAAACAAACTATTAAAGAATGCGAAAAAGCAATGCCTTACTACAAAATTTTCAATGCAGAAGAACAGTTGAAATGTATAATTTTTGACGGTGTTCACGAAACTGATTTGGAAAGCGATGGCATAGAATATTTCTACCAAGAATTAAAATAGGGCAAGTTATATAAGTTTGTTATTGGTAAACTTTAACGGATTTATTTAAAATAGTTGTCTTTTTGCGTGGTCTATAGTATAATACTATAGGTTTTAGGAGAATTATATGTATAGAACACTTTTGTATATAATCGCAATGGTTCTTGACTTTGTTGCGCTAGCGTTGTTTAGATGGACGGGGATTATTCCACACGTTATACTTGCAGGAGTTGCATTCGTTTTAACGGTAATTTACACCGTTCTTTCTTGGCACTATCTCAAAAAGTGTTCTGTTTTCGTTAAAATAATGGAAATTTGCGCAAGGTTTTTTCTTGTAGTTGCGCTTGCTTCTGGAATAGTTAATATATACGTGATAGGCTTTGCGCCCTTATTCTTTATTCACGTTATAAGCGCAGGGCTTGCAATAGTTTTACTAATTGCTTCGGGAATTAAAAAAATTATAAGCAAGAACCGTTAATTTTTAGATATAAAGGAAAAGTTAAAAAAATAAAAGAGATAGGAAGTTAGTTCCTATCTCTTTTTTACTAAGTTTTTATTCTATAGATTTTAGCGAAGCGTTCATATCCGTTTTTACAATTTTTCTTTTTAGCAATAGAGTTGATATAAAGCAAAAGAATAAAGTTATTATTGGCGTTATAAGGTATGACCACCAATTTATATCAGAAACCGAACCGAAGTCTATTAGTTTGAACACAAATTCCATAAAGAAATGCCCGAATAAAATTCCTATCAATGCTCCAATTACGCCCATGATATAAATTTCTCTAAAAATATAGCCGGAAACTTCCTTGTCGTTGTATCCCAAAACCATTAGGGTTGCTATTTCTCTTTTTCTTTCGCCGATATTGATATTCGTAAGATTATAAACCACAAGGGCGCACAACACTGCCGAGAATACCAATAGGGCAAGGGATATAGTTATAAGCGAACTTCCGTTTTCAATATTAGAAGAACAATCGTAAAGACCAAGCCCTGCAAAAACTAGCACGGTTGAACCGATAACGGAGATTACCGTCATAAAGAATCGCCCCTTAAATAAGAACACGTTTCTTATGGTGGATTTATATCTAAAACTCAACCTATTCCAAATAAAACCAATTTTTTCTAAAAATACTTTTTTACCAGACTTTGCCATTTTAGGCGCTAGTAGGGTGGCTGGCTTGGTTCTTGCTATTTTTAGCCCAGAAATTAGCGTTAAAAGGGTAGCGCCAACAAAAATAATTGCGAAAGAACTTATAAAGAATAGATAATTATTAAGCGCTGGAAAAACGGGCATTTGATATTGAAGGTTAAACGCAGAATAGATTATCTTGGTAAGAGCATGGCTAACTACGAAAGAAACCATTCCACCTATAAAACTTGCCAAAGAAACAAACAGAACGTATCTTCCGATAATCTTAATATTTGAAAACCCTAAAGTTTTCATACAAGCAATTTGACTTCTTTCTTCGTCAAATAGTCTTGTCATTGTTGAATAAACTACCAACAGGGTGATAAGAAGAAAGAAAACCACAAAGATTAAGGCGATAAGCCCAACTTTTTCAGCATAAGAGCAAAGGGAATATAATCCAAAGTTTTCGTATAAGGTTAGAACGGATACGTTTGAAAGGTTTTGTTCAACGTTGTTTTTAATAAGGTCGATACGTTCTTCGTATTCGTCGCTAAAAGAATTGAACAATTCTCTATCGACTATGCTTACGTATATATCGTTGACGATAGGTGTTTGAGCGCCAAGATAAAAAACTTTGTTTAGATGCTCATCCTCATATCTAAAACTTGGTTCTTCAGACCTGTTTACGATAAGTGGGTTTATAACTATTCCACACACGGAATATTCCTTTCCCATAATGGTTACTTTATCGTTAAGGTTTAGCGAGTCAATCGTTACCGTTTCACGTTCAACTAAAATTTCATCGTTATTTTCCGGCAAACGCCCGTCAACGATTTCAAGTTGATTTATTTTACTAGACAAGTCAAAACTATAAACTCTAGTAACTTTTTCTTCTTCAAGAAATTCGTAAGAAAATCCCTTTAGAACGTTTTCTTCTCCAAACTCATCGGCAACCCATTCTATATCGTCTTTACTAAAGCCCATCGTGTTAGAACTCTTTAGATATAGGTCGGAAATAGTTTGCGATTTATAGTAATTATTTACAGCCACGTCGATTTTTGATTCAACTTCGCCAACTCCTGCCATAAACCCAATGCTTACTATTACGATTACCATTAAACTCAAGAATCTTGATATTTGGTTTTTAAAAAGCCTAAAACTGCATTTTGAATTTGCTTTCATTACCATTCAATCTCCGAAATTGGCGTTGGGTTTTTATTAATTTCAATGTTTTCAATTTTTCCGTTCTTAATATGAATAACTTTGTCTGCCATATTTTTAATAGCAGAGTTATGTGTAACCACTATTACAAGTTTGTGGTTGGTTTTAGAAATCTTATGTAGTAATTCTAAAATGCTTTTGCCGATTTGATAGTCGAGAGCGCCCGTTGGTTCGTCGCACAAAAGTAGTTTAGGGTTTTTTGCTATTGCCCTTGCAATACTAACCCTTTGTTGTTCACCACCCGAAAGCCTAGCAGGGAAATGGTTTAATCTATCTCCAAGCCCAACGTCTTGTAAAACTTGTTTGGGGTTTAGGGCGTCTTTGCAAATTTCTGTTGCAAGTTCAACGTTTTCAAGAGCAGTTAAGTTTGGCATTAGATTATAAAATTGAAATACAAACCCTATATCCGTTCTACGATAGTAGGTTAGCCCCTTTTTATTAAGGGTGGAAACGGATTTTCCGTCAAGTTCAATTTCCCCTTGCGATAGGGTATCCATACCACCTAATAAATTAAGAAGCGTCGTTTTTCCAGCGCCACTAGGCCCTAAGATTACAACGAATTCCCCGTTTTCTAAGTCAAAGGAAACGTCGCTTAATGCAAAAAAACTTCCTGCTTCACTTTTGTATTCTTTATAAACGTTGTTTAGTTTTAAATATGCCATAACTTCTCCTAAAACTTAGGTTTTTGTTTTCTTAATAAACATTATAATAAACTAATATTAAAAAATCAACGGTGATTACGATATATGTTGTTATAAAATAAAAAAATTTTTAAAAACAAAGTAGTCAACTTTTAATACAAGTTGTTTTTTTATCTATTGACAACAACCCGTTCGCCGTTTATAATGTTTTTAGTTTATAAATTAAGGTGAATTATCATGAAAATTTTAGAAAAACTAAAAGCCAAGCAAATGGATAAACACGCAAACAAATCGGTAACCATCGCTTTTTTAGGCGATAGCGTTACTCAAGGTTGTTTTGACGTTTATTACGACCGTGCAGGGCGTATTCAAACCTTTTTTGATTATAAAAAGGCGTATAGCACAAGGGTAAGAGAACTACTTAACCTTTTGTATCCCGAAGCGCAAATAAACGTTATAAATAGTGGGATAAGTGGTGATACGGCTAGTGGTGGCGCAAAAAGAGTTGAGCGTGACGTTTTAGCGTTCAACCCTGATTTGGTTGTAATAAGTTACGGACTAAACGACGTTACTGAGTCTGACGAAGGCTTGACAAATTATAAAAACGCACTTGCAGAGATTTTTGAAAAGGTTACAAAGTCGGGCGCTGAGTGTATTTTTATGACGCAAAATTATTACAATATAAACGTAAGCGACCATCTAATTCCAGAAGCGCTTGAACTTGCTGAAGTTCTTGAAAGAAAACAAAAGTCAGGCATGCTTAAAAATTACTACCAAAACGCAATGGCGCTTGCCAATAAAATGGGCGTTAAGGTTTGCGACGTTTATAGAAAATGGGAAGCAATGGAAAAAGGTGGGGTAAACGTTACCGAACTTTTAGCAAACAAACTAAATCACCCAATACCAGAACTTCATTATTTGTTTGCGTATAGCCTAATAGAAACTATGTTTGAATTAGATTAAGGGGAGTTATTATGAAAAAGGTTAAGGATAAATATTTAGTAGTTGGCGCAGACTTTGCAGGTTATCCACTAAAGGAAGCAGTGGTTGCGCATCTCAAGGCAAAGGGTTGGAAGATAGAAGACCTTGGCGTAACCAAAGATAGCGACCCCAACGACACCGAAAATATGTTTCATAGGGTAGGTTTAAGAGTTGGCGCGCAAATTAGCGAAGGCAACTATGAAAGAGCGTTAATCTTTTGTGGAACGGGTATGGGTATACACATTGCCGCAAGCAAATGCCCACACGTTTTGTCGGGGGTAGTAGAAAGTGTTCCTGCAGCCCTTCGCGCAATAACGGGTAACGGCGTAAACGTTTTGGCAATGGGCGCCTTCTACGTTGCCCCTGCAATGGGTTGCGATATTGCCGACGCATATTTAAATGCAGAACTTGGTTCGGGTTACGAATGGTGGCATAATTTTTACGAATTCCATAAACTTGCCATTGACGAACTTGAAGCGTTTGATTACAAAAAATACAAGGAAAACGGTTTTAAGGTAGAGCACCTTGGCGACTATCCGTTAAAACTAGAAACGAAACCCGAATGATAAAGATTTTATTCGTTTGCTACGGAAATATTTGCCGTTCTACCATGGCTGAATTTATAATGAAGGACTTGGTGGAAAAGAAAGGTTGCGCTGATGAATTCTATATTCAATCTGCCGGCACTTCTACCGAAGAAATAGGCAATCCCGTTCATCGTGGAACTAGACAAATTTTAGATAGACTAAATATTGATTATTCGCAAAAAAGAGCGCGTCAAATAGTTAAAGAAGACTATTCTAACTATGATTATATAGTAGGAATGGATGCAATGAACAAAAGGGATATGCTTAGATTTTTTGGTGGCGACCCCGACGGTAAAATTTCCCTTTTGTTGGATTACACGTCTTGCCCACGTGACGTTGCAGACCCGTGGTGGACGCATAATTTTGAAGTTACTTTCGACGACGTAAAACGTGGAACGGACGGGCTTTTTAAGGCAATTAAAAAATAGTTTAAGAAGTAGCCGAAAAAAAATAAAAAATTTTTAAAAACACTATTGACACCATACTTTTGGTGTGCTAAACTTGTGTAAACCAAAGGCTTTAACGTGATAGTTAAAGCCTTTTCATATATAGGTTTTAGTGAGGTGCGTTATGACCAAACAAGAAAAGGCAGAAGTTCCACGAAGTAACAAGACTCAAGAAAGAATACCCGATTACGACGGGTTATTCCAAGAACAAAAAACCGTCAGAGGCAAAAACAGGAGTAGATTTTTAGGCAAGATTGTCAAGATTAATCTACGCCCTATTATTTTGTCTCTTTTTGTTTATTTGTTCCAATCGTTGCCCGTTTATCTTATTCCACTATGCACGGCTTACATGTTAGATATCGTAACCGTTGGAGTATCTATCGGAATGACGAACGATATGTGGATTAGGGGTGGAATAGCGCTTGGCATTGGTATAGTTTCTATACTGATAAACGTTCCCACCACTTGTTTGCGTTGGAGAATTGCAAGTAAAGCGCTTAGAAGAACTAGCGCAGGCGTTAGGCTTGCTATGGTTAGAAAACTTCAAAGCCTTTCTATAACCTACCATAAAGATATGCAAGCAGGAAGAGTTCAGTCAAAATTCCTTAAAGATATGGAAACGCTTGACGGCTTTTTCTCAAATATGTTAAACGGATTCTTGCTCCAAGTAATAACGCTTATTATATTTATAGGAATGGCAGTCGTTAAAAACGGTTGGGTGTCGCTATTTTTCTTGGTGGTAATACCATTTAACGTTTTACTTCGTAGGGCGTTTTATAAAAAGATTCGTTCTGCCCACCACGACTATCGTATCGATACCGAAAACATGAGCGCAAAACTTACGGGCATGATAGAAATGATACCCGTAACCAAATCTCACGGGCTAGAAAATACCGAAATTCATATGGTTGGCGACACTATTCATAGGGTAGAAAGGTCGGGTAAGCGTATGGATAAAACCACGGCAAGTTTCGGTGCTTGGGCGTTCGTAGTTAACCACGGCTTGTCAATTTTGTGTTTAGCCTTTTGCGCCGTTCTAGCAATTAGGGGGGATATTACTCCTGGTGAAGTTGTGTTGTTCCAAAGCATGTTTTCATCTATAAGTAATAGCGTTTCGGCAATAGTAAACACCCTTCCACAAATTTACGCAGGTAGGGAAGCCATTGATTCGCTATCAGAACTTATGAAGGTTAGCGAAGTAGAAATTAATATCGGCAAACGCAAAGTTAAAAGGGTTAACGGCGACGTTGAGTTCGATAACGTTACATACGTTTATCCACACACCGAACAAGTGGTTGTTAAAGACTTTAGCCTAAACGTTAAAAAAGGCGAATGCATTGCAGTAGTTGGTCCTTCGGGCTCGGGTAAATCTACCTTAATCAATATGATTATAGGCTTTTTGCTCCCCGTAAAAGGTGAAGTTAGAATTGACGGAAAGTCCACGAAAGAAATTAACCTTTCGGAATATCGCCAAAGCATTTCCGTCGTTCCACAAAATAGCATACTATTTTCGGGTAGTATAAAAGATAATATTACTTATGGTTTAAGCCACTACACCCAAAAAGATTTAGAACACGTGTTAGAAATGGCTAACGTGAACGAATTTATAAACGAACTTCCAAACGGTATAGATACCAACGTTGGCGAACACGGTGATAAACTTTCGGGTGGTCAACGTCAACGTATAAGTATTGCAAGGGCGCTAATACGTAACCCACAAATTCTAATTTTAGACGAAGCGACTTCGGCGCTTGATAATATTTCTGAATATCACGTTCAAAAGGCGATAAGTTCTTCAATACAAGGCAGAACGACATTTATCGTTGCGCATAGACTTTCTACCATTCGTAACGCTGATAGAATTATCGTTATGGAAAACGGCGAATGTGTAGAAATGGGAACTTACGACGAACTTATGGCAAAGAAAGGCAAATTCTTTGAACTTAAAAACTTAAACGACCTTACGAACAAAAAAGCAGAAAAAGAACTTGCGTAAAAAATGGCTCTGTTCCAATCTCTGACTGATTTTTGACGGAAAAAATCTGCAAAATACTTTGCGTTTCTTTCGGGATAAGACCACAAAGGGTATTACCCCAAAAAAGAACGCTCGTCTTTCTTGCTTTTTTCTTATCAAAACGCATAAACGCTAATCAGTCATTTATTGTAACATAGCCAAAAAAATTTTTTATTCACGACTAAATTTTTTAAAAAACCGTATTGACAAAAAGGTTAACCTAATTTAAAATAAAAGCATAAAAATAAAAAGCAGAAACTAGTTTTAATTGCAACGTTATTTTGGCAATGAAAAGTTGATGCGAAGGAGAAAACGATGAATTTTATTAAAAGATTTTTAACAGCAATCGTAGTAGTTGGCGCGGCAGTTCTCGCTTTATTCTTTGCGCTCATCTTAACAGGCGCTATCAAAACCGAGACGGGTGAATTTTTAGGTTCTACCACAACCTTAACTTCTACAATCAGTTTTATGGGGTTAGCGTTTGGGGGCTCTAAAATAGTTAACACAGCTGTTACAGGCAACAACACAACCACAGGCGAAGCTGCTTACGACGGTGGAATGTCAATTTTTGCACTAATTGCATTTATACTTATACTTTTAAGTATCGTAGTTATGCTTGCATCAGTTCTTATCAAAAACAAAAAGATTGGTTTGATTGGTTCTATCCTATTAGTTCTTGCAGGTATTGCTTCATTCTTAATTTTAGTTGTGGGAACTGACGTTTCAGTTACAATGTCAACAGACGTTCCAATTATCGGAACAGTATCAAACACAACCGTTACACCTTTTGCCGAAGCATTTGCAGGCTTTAAGCTTGGTGCAGGTGCAATAGTTTGTGGTATCTTATGTATCCTTGGTGGATTGTTCGGTGCATACAAATCTATTAAACGTTAATTAAACAATTCATAATAAAACCAAAAAATCCAAAATCGCTCCGACTTCTTTGTTGGAGCGATTTTTTGTAATAAACATATTCTATTGTTTTTTTGCTATTAAAATGTAAAAGCAAAGCCCCGACTTTTGGTCGGGGCTTTTATAAACTATAACTTTATTAGAAAAGTGATTTTGCGTTAGCAACAACGTTTTCAACGGTGAAGCCGAACTTGTCGAATAACTTTTTAGCAGGTGCTGAAGCGCCAAACGTTTCAATACCCATAACTTTTCCGTCAAAGCCAACGTATTTATACCAACACATTGGAGAGCCTGCTTCGATTGCAAGACGCTTTTTGCAAGCAGATGGTAAAACGCTTTCCTTATATTTATCTGATTGAGATTCAAAGTCTTCTACGCAAGGCATAGAAACAACTCTTGCATCAATACCGTCTTTAGCAAGTTCTGCTTTAGCAGAAACTGCAAGGTTAACTTCGCTACCCGTAGCGATTAAGATGATGTCAGGAACTTTCTTTTGGCTATCACAAAGAACGTAGCCACCCTTGAACGCCTTTTCGCCCGTGCCTTCAAGCATAGGAAGTGTTTGACGAGAAAGAACTAAACAAGATGGGTTTTTGCCCGTTACAGCGCTTATCCAAGCAGCAGTAGTTTCTCTGCCGTCTGCAGGACGATATACTTTTAGGTTAGGCATTGCACGAAGACCTGCTAAATGTTCGATAGGTTGGTGAGTTGGTCCGTCTTCGCCTACGCCGATAGAGTCGTGGGTTAGGATATATGTTACGGGAAGTTCCATTATAGCAGACATTCTCATAGCGTTTTTCATATAATCGCTAAATACTGCAAAGGTTGCGCAGTAAGGAAGAAGCCCGCCGTGTAGATACATACCGTTACAAATTGCCGCCATAGCGTGTTCACGGATACCAAAGTGCATATTAGAGCCTGTGATTCCGTTTGGTAAGAAATCACCCCTTGCCTTAATGTTAGATTTGTTTGCAGGCGCTAAGTCTGCGCTACCACCAATAAGGTTTGGAATATATTTTGCTAACTTATTAAGAACGGTGTTGCCGTATCCACGTGAAGCATCGTCTTTTTCAAATTGCCATAATTCTTCAATGTTCTTAAGATCAGGCATTTGCATTTTCTTCCAAGCGATATATTCTTTAGCAAGTTCAGGATATTTTTCGCTATATTCCTTAAACATTGCCTTCCAAGCCTTGTGAGCACGTCTGCCTTTTGCGCCGAACTTTTTGCAATGAGCAAACACTTCTTCAGGAACTTCAAATGGTTCGCAGTTCCAACCGAGCGTTTCTTTTAACGCCTTAACACCGTCTTCACCTAAAGGAGCGCCGTGGCAACTTGCTTTTCCTGCAAGTGGAGAACCGTAACCAATAGTAGATTGAACTATTATTAGTGATGGTTTATTAACTTCTGCCTTTGCCTTTTTGATAGCACGGTTAAGTTTAACAAGGTTGTTTGCATCGTCAACCTTAATAACTTGCCAACCCATTGCTTCGTGACGCTTGCCAACGTCTTCGGTAAAGGTTATATCGGTGTTACCTTCAATGGTAATATCGTTATCGTCGTAAATAACTATAAGTTTGCCAAGTTTCATTGAGCCAGCAAGAGAAGCGGCTTCGTTTTCGATACCTTCTTGCATACAACCGTCGCCTAGTAACGCGTAGGTGTAGTGGTCAACGATTGGATATCCGTCTTTATTAAACTTGTCAGCCAAGTATTTTTCAGCAAGCGCCATACCAACTGCGTTTGCAACGCCTTGACCAAGTGGGCCGGTGCTAGTTTCAACACCTGGGCATACGCCGTATTCTGGGTGACCTGCCGTTCTGCTACCTAATTGACGGAAGTTCATTATATCTTCTTTGGTTAAACCAAAGCCAAATAGATAATACAATGAATAGTCAAGCATAGAAGCGTGACCAGCAGAAAGAACGAATCTATCTCTGTTATCAAAGTCCATATGGTTTTTAGGATTATAAACCATATTAGTAAAAATAGAGTATCCGATAGGAGCAGCGCCAAGTGGCATACCGGGGTGACCGGAGTTAGCCTTTTGAATTGCTTCGGCAGACAATACTCTAATAGAGTTAACTGTAAGTTGTTTTACGTCTTGCATTATTATCCTCCTAACGCCAAAAAGACGGCGTTTTTATTTCAATAAATACATTATATATTAAAGTGTGGGGATTTTCAAGCCTTTTTCAAGTGTTTTTAGTTAAATTATAATAAAAACTGCTTGAAAAACTTTCAATGCTCGTGTATAATGTAGGATAGAAAATTATAATTACTAATCGGAGAATATTATGGACGGCAAACAATTCGTAACCCAAATAGCAGACATCAACCAAAACTTTGCGCAGTGGTATACAGACGTGGTGTTAAAAACCGAACTAGTTGACTACGGCCCTGTTAAAGGAACCATGGTTATAAGACCTTACGGCTACGCTATATGGGAAAACATTCAAAAAGATTTAGATAAGCGCTTTAAGGAAACGGGCGCTAAAAACGCATATTTTCCATTGCTAATTCCAATGAGTTATTTTACCAAGGAAGCAGAACACGTAGAAGGTTTTGCGCCCGAAGTTGCCGTGGTTACACACGCAGGTGGGGCAAAACTTGAAGAACCTTTGGCAATTAGACCTACTAGTGAAACGGTTATAGGCACTATGTATGCAAAATGGATACAATCTTATCGTGATTTACCCGTTATGATGAACCAATGGTGTAACGTTATGCGTTGGGAAAAAACGACTAGACCTTTTTTAAGAACTAGTGAATTTTTATGGCAAGAAGGTCATACCGTCCACGCAAACGAACAAGAAGCAATGGAAGAAACCATGCGTATGCTTGAAGTTTACCGTTCTTTTGCCGAAGAAACTTTGGCTATCCCCGTTTACACGGGCAGAAAAACTGAAAAGGAAAAATTCGCAGGCGCAGTTGCAACTTTTGGTATGGAAGCAATGATGCTTGACGGAAAAAGTTTACAAGCAGGCACTTCGCACTACCTTGGTCAAAACTTTGCAAAAGCGTTTAATATTAAGTTCTTGGATAAAGACAGTTCTCAAAAGTTTGGTTATACCACTTCTTGGGGGGTATCAACAAGGCTTATTGGTGCAATAATAATGGCGCACGGCGACCAACGTGGTCTAGTTTTGCCACCAAAGGTTGCGCCTATCCAAGTAATAATCGTTCCCGTTGCAGCGCATAAGGGTGGGGTTATTGAAAAGGCAAAAGAAATTGAAAGCCTTTTGGTTAAAGCTGGCATAAGGGCTGAAACGGACGTTAGGGATATGAGCCCTGGTTGGAAGTTTAACGAATGGGAAATGAAAGGCGTTCCCGTGCGTATAGAAATCGGTCCTAGAGATATTGAAAACAACCAAGCCGTTATAGTTAGAAGGGATAATTTAGAAAAATCTTTCTTGTCTCTTGACGGTATTGATAACGCTATAACTGAAATTTTAGACGTCGTTCAAAAGGATATGTTAGTTAAGTCTAGAAAGAACAGAGATGCTAGAACTATCGAAGCAGACAGTTTAGACGGTATACTTAAGGGCGTAGAAGGGCAAAATTTCGTTAAAGCAGGCTGGTGTGGTTGTAGAGAATGTGAAGATAAGGTTAAAGAAGTTGCTCAAGCAACGGCAAGGGTAATGTGTGATGAAGACGGCGTTCCTGAAAAATGCGCTATTTGTGGAAAGCCTGCAAAACACAAGGTTATTTTTGCTAGAGCATACTAAAATTATTATTTTTACGGAGTTGAATTTATGGGGGAGATTTATCTTTCTGTGCTAATTGATGACAGCGTTATGACGGTGCCTGCACCGACTTACGTTCTCATTGTATCTTTATTATTTACCTTTGGTTTAATAATGTCTTTTTACGTTTTGCGTTCAATAGGCTTGTATAAACTTGCAGGTAAAAACGGGGTAAAATATAGATTTTTGGCGTGGTTCCCAGGTCTTTGGGTTTACGTTTGTTGTAAACTAATCGGCAGATACAGAATTTTTGGCACTAGTATAGAAAAACTTGCAATTTTATTTTGCATTTTGTTTACCGTGGCAGAAGCCTTGACGCTAACTTATCAAATTATTTTGTGGCTTCCACTTATCGGATACTATTTAGCAGGGGGCGTGGTTTATTTTGGCACTGCTTCGCCTGAAATCGCAAACGTTATGCCTTACTTTTGGGTGGATGGATTCTACGTGCTTAACACCTTCCAAAACTATACCAACGTTTACGCAATGAGTATAGTAGCAAAAACCATAGAAATTTTATCTATGATTTTTGATATAGTAAGTATCTTTATTTTGGTTAACGTTTATCTTGGATTATTTAGAAAGTTCTGGCCACAACATTTTATCGTTGTAACCATTCTTTCATTGTTAAATATATTGTTGCCTGTTATCGGCATTTCCTTGCCGGTAAGTTTGTTCGGTATTTTCGTGTTCGTTATAAGAAATCGCAAACCTGTCAACTACGCAGACTATATCCGTTCAAAGCAACAAGGTTTTTATAACACTTACGGCAACCCTTATCAAAATCCGTATAACCAAAATCCATACGGGCAAAACCCTTACGGTCAAGCCCCAAATTCAACCAGAAAACCCGTTGAAGAACCATTTTCAGAGTTTGGTGGGGATAAGGACGACCCTTTTAGTGAGTTTAACCGTAAAAACGGAGATAATAAATAATGGCTAGTGAAAATATTGCCGCCATATCTACGGGGCTTGTTGCTAGTGGCGTTGCAGTAATTAGAATTAGTGGCGATAGTCCTTTGGATATAGCCAAAAAAATGTTCAAACCTACGCAGAAAATCAGCGTGGACGACTTTGAACCTAATAAAATGTATTCGGGTGAAATCCTTGCTGAAAACTTTACCGACTTTGGAATGTGCGTATATTTCAAAGCCCCAAAAAGTTTTACGGGGGAAGATACCGTGGAATTTCATTCCCACGGTGGCATTGCAATTACCCGTGGTATACTAAATAAGATTTTATCACTAGGCGCTAGGCTTGCAACTAACGGCGAGTTTACAAAACGCGCTTTTATGAACGGCAAACTTTCTCTATCTTCTGCCGAAGGGCTTATAGATATGATTAATAGCGAATCGGAAAGTGGTGTTAAGGCAGGGTATTATTTATATAGAGAAAACCTTGTAAAAAAAGTTAACGAAATACAAGATACTCTTACCGACGCGCTATCACAAATAGACGTTGATATGGACTTTCCCGAAGAAGATATAGAGCAAACGGCTACCCCTAAAATTCAAAAAGACCTAGAAAAAAGCGTGCAAGAAATAGACGCTTTGTTATCAACCTATCGTGTTGGCAGAACTCTAAAACACGGCGTTAAAGTGGGTATAGTCGGTAAACCCAACACGGGCAAAAGTTCAACGCTAAACGCGCTTATAAACTACGATAAAGCCATAGTTTCGTCTATTGCAGGCACTACTAGGGATATAGTAGAAGGCAGTATAGACTTAAACGGCGTTCGCTTTACCTTTTCGGACACGGCAGGCATACGTGATACTGACGACGCTATTGAAGAAGTTGGCGTTGCTCTTTCTAAAAGGGTGCTTGGCGAAAGCGATTTGGTGTTGTTTATTGCCGACGCTGAAACTTTTGACGAGCAAGACGAAGCCATTTATTCTTTAGTTAAGGATAGAAACCTTTTATTCGTAATAAACAAAACGGACAAGAGTGATTTTCGTGATGAACGTGCAGACGTGTATATTTCTGCCCTTAACAAAGTAAATATAAACGAACTGCGTGATGCAATTTACCAAAAAACAGCCCTTTCAGGCTTAGACCTAAGTGGTGATTTTTTGTGTGAAGAAAGGCATTTTCACGCATTGAGCAAGGCGAAAGATAAACTTTTAAGCGCTTTGCAAAACATAAAAGTTGTTACTTTAGACCTTTTGGCGATAGACTTAAAAGACGCGTGGGACGCTTTGGGCGAAATTTCCGGCAAAACGGCTACTGAAGAAATTATTAACAACATTTTCTCTAAATTTTGTGTGGGGAAGTAAGTTTTTATGGTAAACTTAGAACTTTATAGGGTGTTTTATACCGTTGCAAAATGTGGTAGTTTAACCAAGGCGGCTGAAGAACTTTTTATTTCTCAACCAGCCGTGTCACAACAAATAAAGCAACTTGAAACACAACTAGGTGGTCAACTTTTTAATCGCACCAGAAAGGGTATGGAACTTTCGGAAACGGGTGGAAAGCAAATTTTTCCACTTGTGGAAAAGGCTCTTAAACTTTTTGACGAAGTGGAAAGTAAGTATTCTGAATTAAAGGACACGGCAACGGGGATTATAAGAATATGCGCTTCGGATACGGTAAGCAACCACTTCTTATTGCCATACATAAAAAAATATCACGAAAAATACCCCGACGTTAACTTGATTTTGCAAAACTGCACTTCTAGTGAAACGATTGAACTTTTGAAAAACAAAAAAGGGGATATCGGATTTGTTAACTTGCCACTAGACGATAGCGACATTAATCTATCTAGCGTGGTAATGAGTTTGCACGACACCTTCGTTGCAAACGACAAGTTTAGTCATCTAGCGAACGAGCCTATTGACCTTAAAAGGTTGCAAGACTATCCACTTTTAATGCTTGAACTTTCCACGGCAACAAGGCAAGCCATAGTTTCTTTTGCCCATTCGCAAGGCATACATCTTCACCCCGAAATTGAACTTGCTAGCCTTGAACTTATGACCGAACTTGCAAAGTCGGGAATCGGCATTGCTTGTATTCCAAGAGAATTCGTTAAAAAGGAACTAGAAAACGGTTCGCTTATAGAAATAAAAACTACTCCTACCTTGCCGTCAAGGGCAATCGGTATGGCGTTACCAAAGACTGACAGTATCACTTTTGCAGTTAAAGAATTTATCAAAATGATTAGCGAAAGGGGGAAATAGTATGGCTGAATGGTTAAACGTTGCCTTTAACGGGTTTGATACGGCAATTTTTAACGTGATGAACGGTATTAACTGCGGGTTTTTGAATACTTTTTGCAAATACTTTTCTTATCTTGGCGAAAAGGGTTTGGGCTTTATATTTGCTTCGCTTATTCTTATGTGTTTTGCAAAAACTAGAAAGTCTGGTTTTTGTATGCTACTTGCCATTGCGTTTGGGGCGCTTATGACAAACGTCGTTATAAAAAACGTAGTTGAAAGAGCGCGCCCATACGTTGCAGACGGGCAGTTTAACGCCTATTGGCAACAAGCAGGCGCTAATTTAGAAAGTGAATTTTCTTTTCCATCTGGGCATACCACGGCGTCAACGGCTTTCGGTGTTGCAATGTTCTTATCCTTTAATAAAAAATGGAGTTGGGTAGGTATTTTGGGCGCTTTCATTATGGGCTTTTGCAGAATTTATCTAGTAGTTCATTACCCTACCGACGTTATTGCAGGGCTTTTAGTTGGAACTATCGGTGCGTTAGCGTCCTACTTTGTTGTAAAGTTGTTGTATACAAAGTGGATAGATAAAAACCCAACAAATAAGTTTTGTTCGTTCGTAAGGGAATTTAGCGTAGTTAATATTTTTACCAAAGACAAGAAAAATTCAGATTAATGTTAAGGTGAAAATGGAAAAATCAAGGCAAAATGCTACCAATTTAGAAAGGTTGCTCAATAGCGCAACTCCTAAACAACGTAAAAAATTGGTAAATAAAATAGTTAAAGAAAAACTTTACAAAAGGAGAGAAAAATGAAAAAGTTTTTTGGCGAATTCAAAAAGTTTATTACACGTGGTAACGTTTTAGATATGGCTGTCGGCGTAATCGTTGGCGGTGCGTTTACGGGTATTGTAAACGGGCTTTCCAACTACATACTAAAGCCTATTATTAACTGGGTTTTAGCGTTAGTATTGGGTAGTGAAGGTCTAAGTGGCGCAGTTACTTATTTAAGTAAAGCATTCACAACCGACGCAACTACAGGCGAAAAAATAATTGACCTTGCTAACTCTATCTATATCGATTGGGGTGCATTTATAAGCGCAGTTATTAACTTCTTCTTGATTGCAATCGTATTGTTTACTATCGTTAAGTTTATTAACAAGGTTAAAGAAAACAACGAAAAGTGGAGCGCTGAACTTAAAAAGGGCAAACTTACTAAAGAACAAAGAAAAGAACTTAAAGCAAACGGTATAAACAGAAAAGACAAGCAAGCCGTTAAAGAATATTTTGACAAGAAAGCCGAAGAAGCACGCGTTGCTGAAGAGAGGGCAAAGGCAGAAGCAGAAGAAAAGGCAAAGCAAGACCGTCTTGCAAACCCAACTACCGAAGACTTGCTAAAACAAATTATAACCATTTTAGATAAAAAGGGTGAATAACGCATTTAGTATTCTTACAAGATAAAGCGAAATAAAAGAAAAAAGGTTCTTTGTGAAAAAGAACCTTTTTTAGTTAAACAAATTTTATTAAATGGACGTTTTTAATTGTAAAAAGCATTTATTTGTGGTATCATAATGGGGTGGAAAGATATTTATGCTTGGATATAGGCGATAAGCGTATAGGCGTTGCCGTTTCCGACCCTTTTAATACTTATTCTTTGCCCGTGGAAACCTATCATAGAAAAAATCTTAAAACGGATTTAGTTAAAATAGGCGAATACGTTGCGCAAAAATCGGCTACTACGCTAGTTTGTGGGCTTCCCGTTAATTTTGACGGAACGCCGTCAATTCAAACTCAACGTGCGCAGTATTTTATAGATAGGTTAAAAGAAAACTTGTCAGTTAAAATAGTGTGTGTTGACGAGCGCTGTTCTACCGTGGAAGCAGAAGAAGTGTTAATCGGTCAAGGCAAGAGTAGGCAAGAGAGAAAGTCTTGTGTAGACGCGCTTGCTTCTGCCACCATTTTGCAAGGATATCTTAATGAAATCAATAAAAACAAATAAAGGAGATAATTATGAGCGAAAAGGAAAAGAAATGTTCTTGTGGTTGTGACGAACACGGCGCAGATTGCGATTGTGGTTGCAACGACGATGAACCAATCGAACTTATTACCGACGATGGAAAGAAATTAAAATTCTACGTAGTAGGCACTATTGAATACAAGGGCAAAAACTATTCTGCATTTGAACCTGCAGAACAAATGGAAGGCATTGAAGACGACGACCTTGTTATTTTTGAACTTGCTGGTGACGACGAAGAAACTTGCGAACTTCTTCCTATTGAAGACGAAGCGCTTCTTGACGAAGTATTTGAAGAATTCTGCAGAGTTTTAGAAGAAGACGAACTTGCTGAAGAAGCAATGGAATTAGAATCTGAAGATAAATAATTAAAGGTTTCTTTGCTTGCCGTAATTGATTTTGGCGGAAAAATACTGCAAATTACTTCGCGTTTTTTTCGGGATAAGACCGCTGTGGGTATTACCCCTCAAAAGAACGCTTGTCCTTTTTGTATTTTTCTCCCCAAGCACTTACGTTAATCAATTACTTCTCGCACGCAACCTTTTTTAAGAAAAGACGGCTAGAAAAACACTACAAATTAAAACACCCGAGCGAAATACTTTCGCTCGGGTGTTGATTTTATAAACGTATTACTTAAAAAATCTCAAGATTGTTTCAGCAGTTATTTTATAGCCGATGGGGAGAGATGAAAGATAGATGTATTCTTCTCTCTTGTGTGCGCCCCACGATTTATGACTGCCTACGCATACGGCAGGAACGCCTAGCGACATTGGAATATTGCAGTCGGTAGAGCCTGATTCTTGGTTGCAAGGTTCTCCAGAGTATTTTTCGCAAATATCTATAATATCTTTTGTCATTTGGTTAAGTTTTGCTTGGTCAACCTTTCCACCACAAGGACGGTCACCAATAAGTTCTACCTTGATTTCTGCGTCAGTTTTGGCTTGAACTTTTTTAACGGTATCGTTAAAGAATTTTTGCATTTGAGCAAGGCAATCTAAATCGTCAGAACGATATTCAAAAAGCATTTTTGAACTTTGCGCTATGGTATTAACGCTCGTTCCACCTTCTACTAGTCCAACGTTATAAGTGGTTTTGCTATCTCCGTTTTTGGGAACTTGGCATTTATAAAGTTCAGTTATAAGTTCACTCATAACGGCTATAGCGTTGGTGTTTCCAAACGCGCTAAAAGAGTGCCCACCTTTACTTATGAAATCAATTTGATATCTATGCGAGCCTACGCACTTGTTAACTACGTGGGCATACCCTCCGTCAAAGGTGTAAAACTCCGTTATTTTGCCGTCAAAATCTTTAAATATTTGTCTGCTACCCTTAAGGTTGCCAAGACCTTCTTCGCAAGAGTTAGCCACGAATAAAATACCCTTATCGCTTTCAAGTTTGTTAGAGAAAACGTATTTTGCAACCATCATCATTAAAACTAGGCAAGCCGTATCGTCGCCAATGCCGGGGCAACGCCATATATCACCGTCTTTAACTAGTGGCAACGGCGTAGTGTCGGGGAACACCACGTCAGTATGCGCCATAAACACAACTATATCGTCCTTGTCGTCGCAGTTATAAGGAACAACTACGTTAAGGGCGTCGTCAACGTAAACGTTTGGCGCGCCGTTTTTTATGAACCAATTCTTGCAAAATTCGGCACGAAGTTCTTCGTGACCACTTGGCGCAGGAATTTGGCAAAGTTCTTCCAAAAGGTCAAGCATTTCTTGGTGAGAATTTTCTAAATAATCTAAAACTTTTTTAGGCAAAGCGTAACTCATAAAAACTCCTAAAAAGATAATTTTAATCCAAAGATTATTTTACCATACTTAATTTAAGTTGTCTATTGAAAAAGTAAAAAAGGAGACGGAAAACCGTCGCCTTTAACGTTTATAAAAATAGGAAAGATAAAATTAAATTTCGTCGGATAGGTTAGCAGAGATTAAAGGCTCAACGTTTAAGCCCCTTTTTCTGTCGAAGTAGTTTTTGACAATTTTAACTAATTGACCACTTAATATTATAAGTGCGATAAGGTTAGGTATAGCCATCAAAGCGTTGGTCATATCGGAAATAAGCCATACGAAACTAGAGCCTAAATTATCCCCAAAGAAGAAGGTTACAAGACCTAACGCCACAATCATAGTAAGATATACTATATTAAAGGTTAACTTAGCGCCCTTGTCGTGTTTTTTGAACAGATATTGGCTTGCTTTAGCGCCGTAAATAGCCCAAGCAAGAATAGTTGAGAAGGCAAATAGTGGAAGAATAATACTAAAAGCGATAGTGCCAACCATTCCAAGAACGTTGGAGAACGCACCCATTGCAACTGCCGAGCCGTCAGTTCCCGTAACGCCAGAAGTTAATACTACTAGAGCCGTCAAAGTGCAAACTATAAAGGTGTCGATAAACACTTCAAAAACACCCCAAAGACCTTGTTCAACGGGTTCCTTCGTGTCGGAAGCAGAGTGGGCGATTGATGCAGAACCAAGCCCTGCTTCGTTAGAGAAGATACCCCTTGCAAAACCAAAACGCATAGCGCTGGCAATCCCGTAACCCATAAAGCCACCTAGCATAGACTTGGTGGTAAATGCAGAAGTAAATATTGAAGCAAACGCTGCAGGAACGGCTGTTATTTTTACGCAAATAAGAATTAATGCAAGAATAAAAAATATTACGATCATAAAAGGAACTAAAAGGGAAGTAACCTTGCCTATACGTTTAATTCCACCTATAATAACCAAAGCAGAAACGGCAACAACAACTAAAGCCGTAACCCAAGTAGGGATATGAAAGGCTTTATTCCAAGTGTTTTGAATAGTGTCTGCTTGAACAGAGCCCATACCTATTGCTGCAAGAATGGTAAATATTGCAAAAAGTATTGCAAGCCACTTTTGTTTAGCGCCTTTTTCTATGTAATACATAGGTCCACCAAGGTATTCGCCAGATTTATCCTTCTTACGATAAAATAGACCTAAAGTAATTTCACCAAACTTGGTAAACATTCCAAAGAATGCCGAAATCCACATCCAAAAAACTGCGCCAGGGCCACCCGATAGAATAGCCGTGGTTACGCCAACGATATTACCCGTTCCTACCGTGCCGGAAACTGCTGTAGAGAAGGCTTCAAAGGGGGAAATTGCGTTGGGGTCTTTTTCCTTTTTTTCTTGCTTCATTTGTTTAACCGTTCCACCAACGGTGTGTTTGATGCTCGTTCCAAATTTCCTTATTTGGAAAAATTTACTGCGAACGCTTAGAAAAATTCCACAGAGAAGTATCAATATAATCATTGGTATTCCCCAGAGCACGTTTGAATCAATCCAATTAAGAACGTCATAAATTGCTTGCATAAATGATTCTCCTAAAATAAAAAAGAGTTAAACCTAAAATGGATTAACTCAAAAAAACACAGTTATACCTAAAAGTATAACTTACATAAATTCTGTCCTTTTACCTGAGAGATTGGGGATAACCCCTTGCACCTTCGGTCCTCATTTTTTTGAGCTTCTCCAGAACGCTGTCCGTTTACGGTCTTTGTCAATGACACCTGAGAGTGTTACTCCTTCGGTAGTGGAAACCACTTTTTCCGCAAACATCAATCAGCCTATTCAGTTTACGGGTATAATATAGCAAAAAAAACACCTTAAGGCAACTAAAAATAGGGCAAAAAATCTAAAATTGCCAAAAAAATTTTTAAAAACAGTCTAAAATCCTTGCGCAAAAATTCGCTATATGATATTATGTATAGGCTAAAAAATTCACACTCGGGTAATTCGCAAGCATTCGTGTTTCCGAAAATAAACTTTTCACGTCGGGAATGTTGCTTGATAAAACGGTGCTCGGGGAGGAGAAACGGAGGATTTTATTATGGCAGTTATCACTATGAAACAGCTCTTAGAAACGGGCGTGCACTTTGGTCACCAAACAAGACGTTGGAACCCAAAAATGAAGAAGTATATCTTCGGCGAAAGAAATGGTATTCACGTAATCGACTTAGAAAAGACGGTTGATATCATTGAAAACCAAGTATACCCATTCGTTGTAGAACAAGCAAAGCAAGGCAAAAGCATACTCTTTGTAGGAACTAAGAAACAAGCGCAAGACGCTATTAAAGAAGAAGCTGAAAGATGTGGTCAATACTACATCAATTCTAGATGGTTAGGTGGCACTCTTACCAACTTCAAAACCATCAGAAGCAGAGTTGACAGACTAAACAAACTCAACAACATGGAAAAGATGGGCGAATTCGACCTTCTTCCAAAGAAAGAAGTTATCGGTTTAAAGGCAGAAAGAGATAAACTAGAAACCAACCTTGGTGGTATCAAAGAAATGAGAAGCCTTCCTGGCGTTATGTTTATCGTTGACCCTGACCAAGAAGATATCGCAGTTATGGAAGCAAGAAAACTTCACATTCCAATCATCGCAATCACCGATACTAACTGTGATCCAGACCTTATCGACTACGTTATCCCTGGTAACGACGACGCTATTCGTGCAGTAAAACTTATCGCATCAGTTATAGCTGACGCAGTTATCGAAGCCAACCAAGGCGAACAAATGGAAGTTGCTGAAGAAGTTACTGCTGAAGCAGAAGAAAAAGCTGAATAATCATATATAAGGAGAATTTGATATGTTTACTAGTAAAGACGTAATGGAACTCCGTAAGAAGACGGGCGCTGGCGTTGCAGATTGCCAAAAGGCTCTAAAAGAAACCAACGGCGATATGGAAAAGGCTGTTGACTTCTTGAGAGAAAAGGGTATTGCAACTGCTGCTAAAAAGGCAACTAGAATTGCCGCTGAAGGTATCGTTTGCGCAGTAATTAAAGATAAAACCGGTGTTTTACTTGAAGTTAACTGTGAAACCGACTTTGTTGCCAAGGGAGATCAATATAAAGAATTCGTTACGGGTGTTGCTGAATACGTTTGCGATAACGAAGTTAAAGACATTGATGAATTAGTTGCTGTTAAGAACGACGAAACAATCGCTGCAACTGCAAAGATTGGTGAAAAGATTTCTATCCGTCGTTTTGCAAAATACGTTGCAGAAGATAGCGTTGTTGAAAGTTATATCCACATGGGTGGTAAAGTTGGCGTATTGGTAGAAATCGCTGGTTGCACTTGCGAATCTGCGCACGAACTAGCACACGACGTTGCACTTCAAATCGCTGCTGCTAAGCCATTATACTTAAGCGCAGACGAAGTTCCTGCTGAAATTTTAGACCACGAAAAAGAAATTCTTCTTGCTCAAATTGAAAACGACGAAAAGTTAAAGAGCAAGCCAGAACAAGTAAAGGTTAAGATGGTTGAAGGTAGAATTAACAAATACTACGATGAAAACTGCCTATTAAAGCAAGCATTCATTAAAGACCCAAGCCTTTCTATCGAAAAGTTGGTTAAATCTTACGGCGACAAAATGGGCAAAGAACTTTCTATCAAACGCTTCACCAGATTTGAAATGGGCGAAGGTTTAGAAAAGAAATCTAACGACTTTGCTGCAGAAGTTGAAGCGCAAATGAAAAAATAATTTTCTTTTCGCTTAAAGAATATTAAAGAAAAGCACCCCTAACCGTTTCGGTTAGGGGTTTTTATTTCTAGGTTCTGTCCCAATCTAATGATATTAAGTTGGTTTTTCTTTTTCAATGCTGAAAAAGAAACAAAAAGGCGTGGGGGATTGCGATTTCCCCCACACCCCTTGAAACGCCACTTGCTTTGCAAAGTAATAAAACTATTTTGTCGGTTTGTATAATTTGGGCAAGTGTTGTCATTCTGAGCGAAGTCGAAGAATCTCTATGTAGTTATCGTGTATAATTTGCGATATTATTTAGCAAGGACATTAATTTGTTTTTCAATGCTAAAAAAGAAGATGGTGTTACAAATATAATTTGGTAATTTAATTTTCTTTATTAAGGGGAACACTCTTTTCCGAAGTCGTTTTCCCCTTAATAATCCCCATTTACAAACTCCTCAAAACCCCCACCCCTTATTCTTTAAGGGGTAGCGTTAAGCAAAAAGGCGTGGGGTAAAGGTTTTTTCATATATTCCGTCGTGCTGAACGCAACCAGAGTATCCCTAAAATGCAAATAAAAAAATTTTCTTTACTTTTTTAATCTTTTATAAAGATTATATTTACCAAGTATGGACAAAATTGCAAAAAAGGTATATAATAATTAGGATAATGCCGTAAAACGGTTTTAGGAGATAGTTTTATGCAAAAAGCAAAATACAAAAGAGTTATTATAAAACTTTCTGGCGAAGCGCTTGCCGGTGAAAAGGGGAATGGAATTGACGAAGGCATACTAGAGAGTGTTGTTGACGAAATTATTGCCGTAACTAAACTTGGCGTTCAAGTGGGAATAATCGTCGGTGGTGGAAACTTCTGGCGTGGCCGTCAAGGTAGAGAAATGGATAGGTCAACGGCAGACCATATGGGTATGCTTGCCACTGTTATCAATGCGCTTGCTATTCAAGACGCGTTAGAAAGAAAGGGCGCTCCAACTAGAGTTCAAACTGCGCTCACCATAACTAGAGTTGCCGAACCTTATATTTTAAGAAAGGCAATGTCCCACCTAAACAAGGGCAGAGTGGTAATATTTGCTTGTGGCACTGGTAACCCATACTTTACAACCGATACTGCCGCAGCGTTACGTGCAGCTGAAATCGACGCAGAAGTATTGCTTCTTGCAAAGAACGTTGACGGAATTTACGATTCCGATCCAAAAATTAATCCAAACGCTAAAAAACTTAAAGAAGTTTCTTATAAGGAATACATTTCCAAGGGCTTAAAGGCTATGGACACAACGGCGATAACTATTTGTATGGAAAATAAAATTCCCGTTTTGGCATTCGGTCTCTTTGAAAAAGATTCACTTCTTCGTGCAGTTACAGGCGAAGATATTGGAACTATTATAAGATAAGGCTCTGTTCCAATTTCTGAATGATTTTTGACGGAAAAACCCTGCAAAATACTTTGCATTTTTTTCGGGATAAGACCACAGGGGGTATTACCCCAAAAAAGAACGCTTGTCTTTTTTGTGTTTTTCTCGTCAAAACGCATAAATGCTAATTATTCATTTATTGTAACAAACCCTAAAATAAACACCATAAATTACAAGGAGAGTTATTATGGCTATTGAAAACGAACAATTTGAAATGATTATGATGGAAACCATCGAAAGAACGGATAAAACGGTATCCGTGCTTAATTCTGAATACGTTACCATAAGGGCAGGCAGAGCAAACCCACACATTTTGGATAAGGTGCTTGTTGATTATTACGGAACTCCAACCCCAATCAATCAAGTGGGCAACATTTCCGTTAGCGAAGGTAGAATTTTGGTTATTTCGCCTTGGGACGCTTCTATGCTAAAGGTAATTGAAAAGCAAATTTTAGCAGATAATCTTGGTATAACCCCTGCTAACGACGGTAAGGTTATTCGTCTTGTATTCCCAATTCTTACTGAAGAAAGAAGAAAGGAACTAGTTAAACAAACCAAAAAAATGGCAGAAGATTCTAAAGTTGCAGTAAGAAACATTCGTCGTGACGCAATGGACGCTTTGAAGAAGATGAAGAACAACAAAGAACTTTCTGAAGACGAACACGCTATTTGCGAAAAAGACGTTGATAAACTTATTTCAGAAACTATTGAAAGAATTGAAAAACTTTCAGCAGAAAAAGAAAAGGATATTCTTTCTGTATAATGGATAATAAAATTCCTAGCCACGTCGGAATAATTATGGACGGCAACGGAAGGTGGGCAAAATTAAGGGGAAAAGAACGTTCATACGGGCATAAATTCGGCTCTGACAACGTAGAAGTAATTACTGAACACGCTTTTAACCGTGGGGTAAAAACTCTAACTCTTTACGCCTTCTCTTGTGAAAATTGGCAAAGACCGGAAAAAGAAGTTAACGAACTTATGCGTCTTTTGAAGGTCTACTTCAAAAAATTTATTAAAAAACTTGTCAAAAACAGTATTCGCCTATTCGTTATGGGGGATATTTCCGTGCTATCGGAAGACCTTAAAAAGGTAATAATAAACGGCATGGAAAAAACCAAAGACTTTAACGAACATACCCTAAATATTGCCGTTAACTACGGCGCTAGGCAAGAAATCGTTATGGCAGTTAACAAAATCCTAGAAAAGGGCGAAAAGGTTACGGTAGAGAGCCTTTCGCAAAATTTATATACCACCCCGTTTGGCGAGCCAGACTTAATTATTAGAACGGGTGGGGAATTAAGGCTTTCTAACTTTATGTTATATCAAGGCGCTTACAGCGAACTGTATTTTACCGACGTTTTGTGGCCAGACTTCCACGAAAAAGAGTTGGATTTAGCGCTAGAAAGTTTTAGTGAAAGAAACCGTAGATACGGTAAGGTTTAATCTCAAAAGGACGGACGGAATGAAAAGAGTTATAAGTGGAGCAGTATTCGCTCTAATCGTTGCCGGATTTTTGCTACTTCGCCAATTCGTTGACTACAGATTATTTACTTTGTTGATTTTCGTATTCAGCGTGGGAAGTGCAATAGAAATGGCAAAAGCAACAAAAAGCGTAGTGGGCAAAAACGTTAGTATTTGCACCATTATTTTCGGCACGCTTTTAGTTCCCGTTTATTGTCTTTTCAATTATTGGCTAAAGGACGGCTACGGCTGGCTTTTCGGTGTAATAATTATCCTTCTTTGCCTTGTTTGTAACTTCTTTATTTTGTTTAATCAAGATAAAACAAGGGGGGCTAGTTTCTTTGCTTTCCTTGATGCAGTTTATCCTTCAGTATGTATACTCTTAATGCTTATGGTAAACGATATTGAAGGTTATAACGGATTTTTAGCAACCCTTACCTTATTCGTAGTTTCACCTTGTTCAGACACCATGGCGTTCTCAATCGGTTCGCTATTCGGTGGCCCTAAACTATGCCCAAGGTTAAGCCCTAAAAAAACTTGGTCTGGTGCAATCGGTGGAGTATGTGGTGGTGCTATCGGCGCGCTTTTAGTATACTTGGTATTTGCGCGTAGCCTTGGTGGAAGTTTCACTTGGTTCTTATTCGCTTTGATGGGTTTCGTGGGTTCGGTATTCACCCAACTTGGCGACTTATTTGAAAGTTATATTAAACGTAAACTTAACATAAAAGATATGGGCAACATAATGCCGGGGCACGGTGGCATTTTGGATAGAGTTGACGGCGCTTGCTTTGCTTCAGCAGTCGTGTTGGTTGCCTTTATGCTTTTGTAAATAGGTAAGTATGAAAAAAATTGCGCTACTAGGTAGCACGGGTTCAATCGGCGTGCAAACGTTAAACGTAGTTCGTCGCAACCCAGACAAATTTAAAATAGTATCGTTGTCGGCAGGTAGTAATCTTAACTTATTAAAAGAACAGGTTAAGGAATTTAGACCTGCCGTTGCTACTTTATCTTCGATGGAAAAGGTCGAAGATTTTTGCCAAACGGAATTTTTCTTTGGGGATGACGCTTTCACTAACGCAATTATTCCCGAAGCCGATATAGTAGTTGTGGCTCTTGTTGGGTTTAAGGGGATAATAGCCGTTCTTGACGCCATAAATAAGGGTAAAGATATCGCGCTTGCTAATAAAGAAAGTCTTGTAGTTGGTGGCGACTTGGTTATGCGCCTTGCTAAAGAAAAGGGTGTTAATATCTATCCTATTGATAGTGAACATTCGGCAGTTTGGCAAGCCCTTTCTTTTGATTTTAATAAGCCGTTCAAAAGGATTATTTTAACGGCAAGTGGTGGCGCTTTTAGAGATTACACTTTAGAAGAAATAAAAAACGCCACGGCAAAAGACGCGCTAAAGCACCCTAATTGGGCAATGGGCAATAAAATTACCATTGATTGCGCTACTATGGTTAACAAAGCCTTTGAAGTTATCGAAGCAAAATGGCTTTATAATACATCGTTTGACAAAATTAGTGCTATTGTTCACCGTGAAAGTATAATACACTCTTTAGTGGAGTATAACGACGGGTCTGTTATAGCGCAAATGAGTTATCCAACGATGGAAATTCCCATAGCGCTAGCCCTTTGCAAAGACCAAAGACTAATATCAAACGTAAACAGTTTAGACCTAGCACAACTTAAAAACCTTACTTTTTCCGAAATTGACAAGGAAAAATATCCTTGCTTTGACCTTGTTGTTCAAGCAGGTAAAAAGGGTGGTTGTTTGCCAGCCGTTGCCAACGGCGCAAACGAAGTTGCCGTTAAATTGTTCTTGGAAAACAAGATTTCGTACCTTGATATATATAAGGCGATAGACCATGCCTTAAACTCTTATAAAGGAAGTTGCGCTGGCGATTTCGAGTGCTATAAAAGAGCAGACGCTTTTGCAAGAGCGTGTGTTAAAGGGTTGTATAATTTTTAATGAATAGTTTATTGCTTGTATCGGTAAACAACGTTTTATCTACCATTGGATTAGTGCTTTTAGCAATTTTGGTTATTCTTGTAATGATAACCGTGCACGAACTAGGCCATTATATTTCGGGTAAAATATTTAAGTTTAAAATTGATGAATTCGCCATAGGCTTTGGACCTAAATTATTTAAAAAGGTTAAAAAGAATGGCGAAATTTTTTCCATTCGACTTCTTCCGTTGGGTGGATTTTGTGCTTTTAACGGGGAAGATAGCGACGTTCCCGATAAAAACGCATTCAACAACAAAAAGCCGTGGCAAAGAATAATTGTGTTATTCTCCGGCGCTTTTATGAATTACCTTACGTCGGTAATTTTGATAATACTTCTTTTTGGAATATACGGCAATACTGCGCTAGTAACTTATAACGTTGAGCCACCAACGGCAGAGTTCACTAAAGAGTATAGTTTTTACGAGCGTGATATCATTATAAAAGCAGACGGTAAAAACGTTTATATGATAACCGACCTTATGGAAGCCGTTTCGGACAGAGAAAAGGGCGAAAAGGTGGAGTTTATAGTCAGAAGAAAGGGTAAAGAGCAAAAAATTAAGGTTGCAATGCGCACGGACACCAATTTTGAAAACCTTGAAGATATAGAGCGCCTTTATTCTGCGCTTGGTATAAGTTATACCGTAACCGACGGAGAGATTACCCAAAGTGGACTGTATTCAACGGGTGTGCGATACGGCTTTTTTGAAACCATTGGCAGAAGTTTTGAATATTCTTTTAAACTTGCAGGCACTATCTTTACCGTTTTAGGTCAGTTGATAACGGGCAGTATTGGAATTTCTTCCATGGGTGGAACTGTTACTACCATTTCGGTAACTGCGTCTGCCATAAAAGTTGGTGGGTTTAGAAACCTGTTAAACATTGCTTCATTTATAGGCGTAAACCTTGCCGTATTCAACTTGTTGCCTATCCCTGCGCTAGACGGCTCTAGAATAGTCTTTACGGGAATAGAATGGGTTCGCAAAAAACCACTAAACCGACGGGTGGAAGGTATAATTCATACGGTAGGCTTCGTTCTAATCTTGCTTTTTGCAGTCTTTGTCGATTTGCAACAGTGTTTTTAAAAAAGGCTCAGTTTCAAACTCTAAATGATTTTTGATGGAAAAAACCTACAAAATACTTTGCGTTTTTTTCGGGATAAGACCACAAAGGGTATTACCCCAAAAAAGAACGCTTGTCTTTCTTGCTTTTTTCTCATCAAAACGTATGAATACTAGCAAGTCGTTTAATTGCTTCTAACCATAGAAAAAGTCGCCTAAAATTAGCGACTTTTTATGATATAACAAAAAATAATGTAAAATATAAGTAAAAAGGGGTAAAAATATTTTTCCTTTTTTAATAAAATGTGATAAAATAAATTGGAAAATACGGATTGGAGGAATTGTTTATGGCAATTAAAAACGCATATCTACTAGATTTATTACAAAGAGTAGAAAAAAGAAACCCAAACGAACCAGAATTTATTCAAGCAGTTACCGAAGTTTTTTCAACTTTAGAACCTGTTGTTGAAAAAAGACAAGACCTTGTTGACGCTGGCGTTTTGGAAAGAATAGTTGAACCTGAAAGACAAATTATCTTTAGAGTTCCTTGGGTAGACGATAACGGCAAAATGCACGTTAACCGTGGTTACAGAATTCAATACAATTCTGCTATCGGCCCATACAAGGGTGGCATTAGACTTCACCCATCAGTTTGCCCTTCTATTATGAAGTTCTTGGGCTTTGAACAAGTGTTCAAAAACAGCCTAACCACACTTCCTATGGGTGGCGCTAAAGGTGGTTGCGACTTTGACCCTAAAGGCAAGTCTGATAACGAAATTATGAATTTCTGCCAAAGCTTTATGACCGAACTTTATCGTCATATCGGCGCTGATTGTGACGTTCCTGCTGGTGATATCGGCACGGGCGCAAGAGAAATCGGTTATATGTTTGGTCAATACAAGAGAATTAGAAATCAATACGAAGGCGTTTTAACCGGTAAAGGCTTAACCTATGGTGGTAGTCTTGCTAGAAAGGAAGCAACGGGCTTTGGTCTTTGCTACTTTACCAACGAAATGTTACAAGCAAACGGCACTTCTTTTGAAGGCAAAACCGTATTAGTGTCCGGTTCTGGTAACGTTGCTATCTACGCAACACAGAAGGCAACAGAGCTTGGTGCTAAAGTTGTTGCTCTTTCTGACAGCAACGGTTACATCTATGATCCCAATGGTATCGACCTTGATTGCGTAAAGCAGATTAAAGAGGTTGAGAGAAAGAGAATTAAGGAGTATGTAAACACTCATCCCGATGCAACATATACAGAGGGCTGCAAGGGTATCTGGACAATCAAGTGTGATATTGCGCTTCCCTGTGCAACTCAGAACGAGATTGATGGCGAGAGCGCAGAGATTCTTGCAAAGAACGGATGTAAAGTTGTTTCCGAGGGTGCAAATATGCCCTCTACTCCCGAGGCTATCGCAGTTTACTTCAAGAACAATATGCTCTATGGTCCTGCAAAGGCTGCAAACGCAGGTGGTGTTGCAACATCAGGTCTTGAGATGAGTCAGAACAGCGAAAGACTTTC
>JAZNSS010000006.1:0-46344 GCA_045591355.1 Christensenellaceae bacterium
TAAAACAAAAGAAGAATTTTTCAAGGAAATGAAGATAAAACCGCATTTCGCGAAACGTCTTGAAGATCATATTGATGTAAGTATCAAAAAAAACAAGAAAAAACAAAATGATAATGAAAGGATAATTGATTTTTAGTGAAGTTTCGCGTTTATAAAATTCTTAAAAATAATAACATTACTATTATCAAATGTCAATCTAATTATATAAGTAATAAAAAATTTTATTAAGATAAAAGACACCCAAAATTGGGTGTCTCTATGGAGCTGATAACCGGATTCGAACCGGTGACCTCGTCCTTACCAAGGACGTGCTCTACCAACTGAGCCATATCAGCAATATCTAAAAAGCCTTATTATTATATAAAATAAACTTTGTTTTGTCAATGAATAAAACAAGATAAAATCAAAAATTTTATTATTATTTTAAAATTTTATTTAAAAAGATATCTACTCCCAAAGAGCAGATATCTTTTTATTAAAAATTATTCAATTTCTTCTGATGATTCTTCGTCTTCTTTATCAGTAATTGCGATTCTAGAAACGTTTGAATCGTCAATTCTCATAAGTCTTACACCTTGAGTATCACGACCGAACTGACTTATTTCAGTAGAAGCAATTCTAATAATCGTTCCGTTAGACGTAATAACCATAATGTCTTCATTTTCAGAAACAAGTTTAAGACTAACTAATTTACCAGTTTTATCATTAAATACGCCAGCCTTAACGCCCTTTCCTGCACGAGATTGAAGTCTATAATCATCAAGACTAGAACGTTTACCATATCCTTTTTCAGTCATGGTAATTACTTCGCAATCAGGTTTAATAACCGACATATCAACAACGTAGTCACCGTCATTAAGTTCCATACTTCTAACGCCTTGGGTATCACGCCCCATTGCACGAACGTCGTTTTCATGGAATCTAATGCATTTACCTTCGTGAGAAGCAGTAATAATTTCGTTGTTGCCGTCAGTCAGGCCAACGGAAATTAATTCGTCGTTTTCAAGAATACTAATTGCTATCTTACCAACCTTTCTGATTGACGCAAATTCAGTAATATTAGTCTTCTTTATTAGACCATTCTTGGTTGCCATGATAATATAGCCTTCAAAGCCTTCTTTCAATGGAATCATTGCACGAACTTTTTCATTATCAGATAATTGTAGCAAGTTTACAATCGCTCTGCCCCTTGCAGTCCTTTGCGCTTCAGGAATATAGTAACCCTTAAGGCTATAAACCTTTCCTTTATCCGTGAAGAACAAGATATCGTCGTGTGTTGAAGAAACAAACATGTTGCTAACAAAATCTTCTTCCTTAGGCTTGTGAGCAGTAACACCCTTTCCACCCCTATGTTGAGTTTTATATTCAGAAACTGGAACACGTTTAACGTAACCAAAGTGTGTTAGACTAATAACAACGTCTTCAACAGGAATCATATCTGCAATATCGATATCACCGTAATCGTAGGATAATTCCGTTTTCCTTGGAGATGGATATTTACTCTTAATTTCTTCCATATCCTTACGAATGATCGCCTTAACCCTGCTCTCATTTGCCAAAATATCTTTAAGGTCAACGATAGTATTTTTAAGTTCAACAAGTTCGTCTTGCAATCTATTAACTTCAATACTTGTCAATCTTATCAAACGCATGTCAACGATTGCGTTTGCTTGTTTAAGCGTTAAATCAAATTCAGCCATTAAAGACTCGATAGCCATATTACGGTCAATAGACTTTTTGATAATTTCAACGACTTTATCAATGTTTGCTTGCGCAATTACTAAACCGTGGACAATATGCTCTCTTTCTTCAGTTTTAGCAAGTTCATATTTTGTTCTACGAACAATAACGGATTCTTGGTGAGCAATATATTGTTCTAAAATTTCTTTTAAACCAAGAACTTTAGGTTCGCCATCAACAAGAGCAAGTAAGGTAATACCGTCTTTAACTTGTAAATTGGTATGCTTATAAAGAGTGTTAAGCACTACTTGAGCGTTAGCGTCTTTCTTTAGTTCAATAACCAAACGAAGTCCGTGTCTGTCAGATTCGTCTCTAACGTCACTAATGCCTTCAATCTTTTTATCTTTTACAAGATCGCAAATGTTTTTAACAAGAGCAGCCTTATTTACTTGATAAGGAAGTTCAGATACTGCAATACGCTCTCTTGTTCCATTATTAAATTCTTCAATTTCACACTTAGCACGTAAAACGAAGCCACCTTTACCCGTTCTATATGCTTGTTTAATACCTGCTCTACCCATCAAAACGCCACCCGTAGGATAATCAGGCGCAGGAATAAATTCCATAAGTTCGTCAATAGATATTTCAGGATTATCCATCAAAGCGATACAACCATCTAAACATTCTGCAAGGTTGTGTGGTGGAATATTAGTTGCCATACCAACGGCAATACCATCAGAACCGTTAACAAGAATGTTAGGTATTCTTGAAGGTAAAACAACCGGTTGCATTTCGGTATCATCAAAGTTAGGATAAAAATCAACCGTATCTTTTTCAATTTCACGAAGCATTTCGTTAGCAAGTTTTGATAATCTTGCTTCGGTATATCTATAAGCAGCCGCAGGGTCACCGTCAACAGAACCAAAGTTTCCGTGTCCGTCAACTAATGGGAAGTTAATTGAAAAATCTTGCGCTAACCTAACCAAAGCATCGTAAACAGACGAGTCGCCGTGTGGGTGATATTTACCCAAAACTTCACCGACGATTTTTGCACATTTTTTGAACGCTTTATCAGAAGTTAGCCCCATATCGTGCATAGCGTATAAAATACGACGGTGAACAGGCTTTAAACCGTCACGAACGTCTGGAATAGCACGAGATACGTTAACTGCCATTGCGTATGCTATAAAGGATTTTTTAACTTCGTTATTAACTTCTATATTAATAAGTTTAGTTTTTTCTAGGGTTGATTTAAATTCAGTAGATAATTCTGCACTAATTTCTTTTTTAGCCATTTAACTTCTCCTTTCGACTAAATATCAAGGTCTGTTACTAATTTAGCGTTTTGTTCAATAAACTGACGTCTAAGTTCTGGGTCATCACCCATTAAAGTAGTAAATATTTCGTCAGCCTCAACAGCATCGTCCATAGTAACACGAAGCATAGTTCTTGTTTCAGGGTTCATAGTAGTTTCCCAAAGTTGTTCTGGGTCCATTTCACCTAGACCTTTATATCTTTGAATATCGCACTTACCAACTTCATCTAAATATTCTTGCAATTCTTTATCCGAATACAAGTATTTATCAACCTTATTTTTAGTTGCTTTATAAAGTGGTGGTTGAGCGATATAAACGTGCCCCTTTTCAATCATAGGACGCATAAATCTAAAGAAGAAGGTAAGCAATAAAATTCTAATATGGCTACCGTCAACGTCTGCGTCGGTCATACAAACGATTCTATCGTAACGAAGTTTACTTTCGTCAAAGTCGTCTTTCATACCACCACCAAAAGCAGTAATCATTGCTTTAATTTCTTCATTTTCTAAAACTCTGTTAATTCTAGCCTTTTCAACGTTAAGAATTTTACCACGAAGTGGCAAAATTGCTTGGAAACGTCTATCCCTACCAGATTTTGCGCTACCACCTGCAGAATCACCTTCTACAAGGAAAATTTCACAAAGTGATGGGTCTTTACAAGAACAATCCCACAATTTACCAGGAAGTTGCGTGTTTTCAAGCGCGCCCTTTCTCCTAGTATTTTCTCTTGCAAGTCTTGCCGCTTCCCTTGCCCTTTGCGCAGTTAAACATTTAAGTATCATTTCTTTGGCTGGCGCAGGATTTTCTTCAAGGAAAGTTCCAAAATACTCGTTCATAGCCTTAGTAACGCAAGTTCTAATTTCACTATTACCAAGTTTAGTTTTGGTTTGACCTTCAAATTGTGGTTCAGTAAGTTTTACCGAAACAACGGCAACAAGGCCTTCTCTAACGTCTTCGGCAGAAACTTTATCGTCACCTTTCAAAATATTAATTTTTCTACCAAAGTCATTAATAATTCTAGTAAGCGACGCCTTAAAACCTTCTAGGTGTGTTCCACCTTCTTCAGTATTTATATTGTTAGCAAAAGCATATAAAACTTCGTTATAAGTGTCGGTATATTGAAGGGCGATTTCTATTTCGTTATCTCCATAGAAAACGTCAAAATACACGGGTTTTGCAAACAATGGTGTTTTATTCTTACTTAAGTCTTCAACAAAGTGTGCAATACCACCCTCGTAGTAAAATTCGTCAGACTGCTCGTGTTCTGCCCTACAATCGATAAGTTTTATTCTTAAGCCCTTGTTTAGGTATGCTAGTTCACGAAGTCTAGTTTTAATGGTGTCGTAATTAAAAATGGTTGTTTCAAAAATTTGGTCGTCAGGCATAAAGGTAACCCAAGTTCCAGTAAAATCGGCGTCACCAATAACCTTTAATGGGGACATAGGTATACCACGATTGTAGGTTTGTTTATGATGTTTACCGTTTTGGAAAACTTCCACGTCAAGCCATTCGGAAAGTGCATTAACAACAGATAAGCCAACTCCGTGAAGCCCACCGGAAATTTTGTATCCACCACCACCAAATTTGCCACCTGCGTGAAGTTTGGTCAAAACAACTTCAACAGCAGAAACACCCTCGGTGCTATGAATAGCCGTAGGAATACCACGACCGTTATCTTTTACAGTGCAAGAACCATCGCCGTTTATTTGAACGATAATAGT
Organism: Christensenellaceae bacterium; assembly: GCA_045591355.1. GTDB lineage: Bacteria > Bacillota > Clostridia > Christensenellales > Borkfalkiaceae > UBA1259. The sequence goes on from JAZNSS010000006.1 coordinate 4,718, forward strand.
GTCGCAATAACCAGACAACGCTTCGTCAATAGAGTTATCAACTATTTCTTGAACAAGGTGATGAAGCCCCCTAACGTCGGTAGAGCCAATATACATACCCGGTCTTTTACGAACGGGATCTAAACCTTCAAGGACTTGAATTTGACCTTCACCGTAGTTGTTTGTTACTTTGTTTTGATTATCCATTTTACACCCAAAAATTCTAATAATTTATTTGATAAAATTATACCATATTTTAATTAGATTTTCAAGTATTATTTTAATCTTTTAAAACTATTTATAGTTTTAAGGGAAATTTTATGCATAAAAAGGATAAAAAAGAAGGATACTTATATTAAAGGAAAAAATGGACACGAATGAAAGGTTGTTTTAACTGCAAAAAAACCAAAAGAAGAACGCTATATAAATGTCCAGATTGTGGCGCAATATATTGTGAGAACTGCGCAACAAAAACAAAAAAAATTTGTCCAATCTGTTATTCGGATTTAGATTTTGGAAATTAAAAAAGGTTCACCACGTAATTGAAGTGAACCTTTTTTATTATATATCTAAACTACCTTTCATTTTATCAATCAATTTAAGTTCATATTTGTTGTAACCCTTAATTTGCCCCCTACGAACTTCCTTTAGCGCTTTATTGTAAAAGATATCAAACGAATCCTTTTCGCCTTTTATAAATAAAATATAGGCTAATTTTATGCGAAGATTGGTTAAATTGTTTACTTTGTTTAAGTATTTCTCGAGTTCATAAGTTAAATCGTCAGCCAGTTCTTCGTTAAGATTAAAAGTGCAAGCGTTATAAAGAGCGTCGGCTTTTGCAACCAACATATATTCTTTAGGGACGTATTCTTCAAGCAAAAGCATTCTTTGAATTGTTTTCTTTGCGTTGTCAAAATCTCCCTTGTCAAGATAATAATTATATCTAGCGTTGAGTAATAAGAAAAACAATAAATCGTCTTCTGGAAGTTGTGGCAAGTCAAAATATAAACTTTCGTCAACTTGCGACGGTGTTTTTCCTTGATACATTTCTGCTTGAATAGTATTTATATTAACAAGAACTTTTGAAGCATCCGTATCCATTTTTAGTTCTTTTACGATTGCTCCGTCGTTTCTAACCCCGTCAGAGACTTGAGCCAAACCATTATCAAGAATAGAAAATAATGCAACGGGCGTTAACATAACCCACAAACTATAAGCCCACAAGGGCAAAAACGTTAGGAAAATTGGAACGATGCCGATAATTAATGGAATTATAGAAAAATATATTCCACCAAGCGTCATTCTAGAAAATCTTTTTTTAAGATTATCTGATGTTTTAGAAACCATTTCGGTATAACCTATTTGATTTCCTATTCCTGAAAAAGAAAATTTAACCCTATTTTTAACCTTCGTCCACTTAAAAAATAAAACAGACATACTAATAAAAGCAAAGCCATTTTTCTTTCCAACTATTAAATGCCCTAATTCATGAAAAAATGAAACTATAATAGCGCCAAGTATTGCACCTGCAACTAAAAGAAGAACAAGTTTCCAAAAACTAGAAGCGTATCTTTGACCGACTATAGCAACCAAGACAAAACTTGCAAGGGTTAGTCCGTAAATTATAATATTATTTAATATAGCAGATTTTCTGGTCATAATTACCCCAAATAATTCAACAAATATCCTTCTAAATTATCACTTTCGCTAACGATAATCTCATCAAGGTTTAGGTGATTAAAAATGTTAAGTAAGATAGCGCAACCACCTGCAATAACTTCAGCCCTATCTGGTTGCAAACCTTTCAATTTTTTTCTTTCTTCTATAGATAAAGAATATAATTTTTCAATCAAAAGGGTTAAGTCAGTTTTAGATATGATAGAATTATGAACCTTTGCAGAGTTATAAGGCTCTAATTCCTGCAACAATGCCGAAACGGTGGTTGCCGTGCCACCGATTGCATAAAATTTACAAGTCGGAACTTTACCATACTGCTCTATTATTTCGTTAGAAAATTTTAGAGCACTTTCTTTATCTTGTCCACACCTATCAGTTATGGTAACAGCGCCAATATTTAAACTTTTTGAATAATTAATACTCTTATTAATAAATACTGAAATTTCAGAACTTGCACCACCAACGTCAATAATGCCACCATCTGTTCCGTTTAGAGCGCCAAGAGCCCCTAAATAGGCTTCCATATCACCACTAATAACATCTACACAAATCCTACACGTATCTTTGATTTTATCAATAAATACCTGACGATTTTTAGCAAGCCTAACTGCTGCCGTAGCATAAATTAAGGTTTTATCAACGTTTTCATTTTTTGCTTTTTCAACAAAAAAAGAAACTGCGTCAACAGTCCTTTTTATTGCATCACTATCTAAAACACCGTCCTTAATTCCACCTGCAAGTTTGGTTATCTTAACGTGTTTTGAAAAAGTTGTTAAACCGTTACTCATCATTAAACGAACGGAATTAGAACCAATATCGATTACAGCGTATTTCATTTTGACAAATCAACGTCGGAAATTTTAACGTATCCAAGTTCACGCATACGCATTTCTATCCACGCCTTAGATTTTCTTATTTCTATTTCGTCAGCTTGATTTTCAATCAAAGCTTCGTATCTAGCGATTTCTGCCTTAAGTTCGTTTAGTTGTTTGTTTTTGTTTGAAAGTGGAATAAGTTGAAACAACATTACAACTAGCAACACAACCACTAACAAAACTGCCCCAACAGTTGAAGCAACAACTAACTTTTTACGTTTTTCTTCTGTCATTATAAAAATTATCCCTTAAAAGCCACTTTATTAGTAACTTTTTTGTTTTTGCATTTCTTTACTATTATATTATAAACTGTTTTTAACAATTTTGCAAGTGGTATGTGCAAAGTTTCAAAGTAAATATATAGACCTAGTAAAACACCTAGAATCATATATGCCCTTATGCTTGGGAAATTAAATTTGAAACTGAAAAAAATATATAAAACTGTTAATAAACTAAAGCAAGATATATCAATTATTATCTTGAAAATATTAAACTTTATAAAAGTTCTTAACGGCATAAATAAAAGAAAAAATATTCCACCAATAAAGCCAAAAGAAACACAACCTAAAAAAACGTAGAACTGTAAAGCAGAAACGTTCATTACTTAAATAACCTTTTTAGAAGTGGTTGTTTTTTAGAATTATATTTTATTTCATTTATAAATCCATCAACCGTCAAAGCGCCTGTGGACTTATTATACGTTAAAATCTTCAACCTTTCTCCACCAATTTGGCTTTGAGAGCCCCCAACGGTAAGTTTTATTATAGTGTCAGAAAAAGAATCTACCGATTCAACACCCGTCATATTAAGTCTTTTTCTTTCTTCAAGAATTAGTTTGTTTGGTTCGTTATTTTGCATAATTATCTCCTTTTTATAAATAATTATGCTAATAGAATAAAAAATAAAACCGTCAACGTTGTCGACGGTTAAATTTTATATATTTTATTTTGTTATCGTAACTTTATTCAAAGCACGTGGGCTGTCAGGATTATTTCCTATAGCGCAAGAAATCTTACATGCAAACATTTGAGCGAATAAAGCAAAAACAAACATCATAATTTCTTCAGGAACACCAAAAGGAATAAAGGCATCGTTACACTTTGCAAACTTACCCTTAAGAACGTTATCGTTAGTAACCAAAAGAACGGGTGCGTTTAGGCTTATCATTTTATCAATGCACTTAATTTGGTCGGCACGAACAAGATTTTGCATTTCGTCGCCACCGTTATTTTGAGCACAATAAATAATGCAAGGGGTTTCTTCGTTGACCATAGCCATTGGTCCGTGATAAAAATCACTTCCGGCATAACCCTTCATTTGTATATAACAAGTTTCTTGAAGTTTTAGTGTTGCTTCTAGCGCTATTGCGTAAGTAATACCCCTTGAAAGAACGAATCCACTCTTCATATCTTTAAACTTTTCAGCAAATTTAGTTGTTTGTTCATCAATTTTAGGCATAACGCTTGCAATTTCAGTATCCAAATGCTTAAGGTGAAGTAAAAGTTCTTTATTACCTGCTAGTTCACTAGCAAGCCACAATAAAAGGAACAATTCCGAACTAAACGTTTTCGTTGCGGCTACGCTAATTTCCGGACCAGCGCAACAACATAAGTGGAATTTTGCTTCTTTAGCCATTGGGCTATTAGCATCATTGGTAACTGCTATAGTAATAGCGCCTTGTTCGTTACCTTTTCTAATAACTTCCAAAACGTCTGCAGCCTTACCACTTTGGCTACAACCAATAACGATACTGTTTGAATAATTAATTTTACCATTATATAGCGTTATAACACTTGGCGCTGATAGACCAACGGTATAATTAGAATTAATTTCTAAAGCATACTTAAAGAAAATAAGCGCGTGGTCACTAGTTCCCCTTGCCGCAGCAACGAAGTTTGTAGCCTTACTAGCCTTAACAGCAGAAACTAATTGCTTCATAACGTCAGCATTGCACCCTTGTATTTCGCTAAAAATACGAGGTGTTTCGTTAATTTCTTTCCACATTATAGTATCTTGAAAATTCATACGCTTATCTCCTTTTTTATATTATTGCATTTTATTGATAATTTGTCAATATCAATTATTTTATTTCTGGCAATGAAGCGGCTGCAATACTTTGTCCAACACGTTTATTTGATTCGTCAGGCATAGTAATGTTAATATCTGCAAATTCAGGGAATTCAGCCTTAAGAACTTCTTTTGCTTTTTCAACGATAATGCTACCACCTTCTCCACTAGTAACTCTACCTAAAAGCAATAAGTGTTTGATTTGATAGAATTCAGAATAATATGGGATAGCATAACCAAGATATACGCCGATATCTTCATAAATTTGTCTAGCCATTGGGTCGTTTTCTGCCATAAGTTTTTGAATAACCTTTAGTTTTTCAGCAGGAGAAGAACCTTCTGGGAATTTATAGCCTGCGCTTTCAGCAAGTTTAATAACACCGTCTTGAGAGAAGTATTTAACACCACAACCGTAGTCGCCACTCCATTCGTCAACCATAGCGTCGTCGTTAAAGTCAACGGGAACGAATGCAACTTCAGAAAGCCAACCGTTAAGAAGTCCGTCTTTGTTAATGTAACCCACTGCTTCAGAAGTTCCCATTGCAATACCTAAAACACAGTTGTCTTTTAAGTCAATAGCGCCAGCAAGAGCAGTAACGTCACCGTCGTTAGCAACTTCAATAGGAGCGCCAATTTCTTTAGCAATATCTAAATACATTGGTTGAACGTGTTCTTTGTAATCTTCCTTTGGAACTCTCAAGAATAGTGAAGCAACCATAATCTTATTATTAACGTAAACACCTGCGCTAGAAACACCGATAGCGTCTACCCTTGGCATTTTGCTTGCAGCAGTTTTCATTGCTTCCATAATTCCATTGTAATGATATCTATAATCAGAGTTGGTTTTTGGGAACCAAACGACTTCTTCACTATAAACAACTTTTCCGTCAATAACGGCACTAACCTTTCTATCAGAACCACCTGCGTCAAAACCAATTCTGCATCCGTCAAGGTGACCACCAATCTTAAGAGCGCACTTCTTTTCTGCTGGGAAGTTATCAAGTTCTGCCTTAATAACTTCAAAAGGTTGTTCGTAAACAGTTTGCATAAAGTCAAAGTCAAACGCTCTGCGACCTTTTTCGGTATAGTCACTTGCAATTCTTTCATAAATATAATCGTCGCCGGCAATATAAATCTTATAACCACCAACTACCCATAAAATTGACTTGATAATACGTTCTGCAAGTTTGTAGTTTTCTTCCTTCTTTTCGTCTGCAGTATAAATAGGTAAATCGTAAATGTAGTTATATCCGTCGTTTCTTTCAACGCAGATTTTTAAAAGTTTATTATCTGCTTGAGAAACTGCTTTTTTAAATTCAACAAGTTTAATACTAAGTGGTGCAAAATTTTTGTCATATACAGGCGTAAATTTCATTTTTTTATCTCCTAAATTTTCTATACTTTTATTATATACTATAATAAAAAACTTTTCAATTATAAAATAATAAAAACAATTTGCACAAAAAGACACAAACGACTTGCAAATGGGCAAAAAATGTAATATACTTTTAATTATGAAAACCTTAAATGCAAATTTTAAAAAACATCAGCTTAAAAACCATATTAGCATTAGTGGAATATATACTATTCACTATTTTAAATATGGCAAAAACTTTAATTATCCAGAAGAATGCCACAACTTTTTTGAACTTGTTTATATCGATAGTGGTAACGCAATAATCTTTTCTGAAAACAAGTCTTTTGAACTAAAACAAGGCGAAGCATTTCTACATAAACCAAACGTTAAACATACAATTTATACGGATAATGAATTTGCCAACTCTGCTATAATTAGTTTTGAATGTAAAAATAAAGAAGTATTAAACCTTTGTGGAACGATTTTAGAGTTTACACACGAACAAAAATCCCTACTCAATAAGATTGTGAGCGAAGCAAAAATTAGTTTTTCCGACCCACTTGACGACTTGGATTTAAAGAAAATGAACAAGCGAATTTCTGCTCCGTATGCAGGTGAACAAATAATAAAAAACTGTATAGAATTACTACTTATTTCAGCAATAAGAAACCTTAATCAACACAAGCCTGTTCACTCAACCGTAATGAACGGTTTGTATTCCCCACTCGTTGCCGAAATTATGCAATATTTAGATACCAAATTAGACAGCGCAGAAAACGTTACGCTTGAAGAAATTTCTATAAAAACGGGGTTTAGTAAAAGTTACATTAAAACAAAATTTAAGCAAGAATTAAATAAAAGTATAGTTCAATTTTTTATTGATATGAAAATAGAACGCGCAAAAAAACTACTTAGCCACGGAGACAAAACGGTTAATGAAATTAGTTATCAGTTAGGCTTTAGTTCCGTTCAATATTTTTGCAGACAATTTAAGTTAAGAACTAATATGTCTCCATCAACTTACACAAATTCAATTAAAACGGATAATTTATTATAAAAAATATTAAAAAACGCTCTATAGTTAGAGCGTTTTTTGTTAATTAAAAGATTCTTCACTCTCAATAAGAACTTCGCCATCCGAACAAACAACTTTAGTTGCTGGGACATCAAACCAATCTTCGTATCCTATTGCATTCCACTCATCAACAGTTCCTTCAAAAACTATATTAACTAAAGATTCACAGCCATGAAAAGCAAGACTACCAATCTCGTTTATGGTGTCAGGTATTATAATTTTAGATATTCTAGTATCACCAACAAAAAAACCAGAAGGAATTGATTTTACCGGAGCCCCCAAATAATAGTCGAGAATTTTGATTTCATTAATATAATAATTAAAAAACTTAATTTTTGCTTCACCATCAACAACTTCATAAAATAAACCGTCAAAATCCATTACATTATCACATACTAAACATAAATCAAGTCCTTCATCTACAACGTGCATTTCTCTACCTGTTATTTCTTGACAATTTTTACATTTTTTCCAATGGTAAGTTCCATCAATACTAAAATTATCAGACCATTCGTGGTCATTTTTAACCCATTCAATAAAGTCACAATCTTTACAAATGTGATAAATTAATTTTTTATTACAAGATGTTTCGTCACTTGAAAATTCTATCCATTCGTCAAAGTCATGAACGTGTCCTTGTGGTTTTTTTACAGTTTGTGATGTTCCATTAGTAAAATAAATAGTTAAGTCTCCATTTTCAGTAACCATTATTTCTTTAATTTGCATTGCGCTTTCTAAATTAGTTACTCTATCAATAAGTGAACTAATAATTTCGTCTTGAGAATTGTTTGTTGTTTTTAACATATCAATAACGTTATTAATTTCAACTATTTTCACATTATATAAGACGTTTATAGCTTCAATTTGAGTTTCAAATTCTTTTTTATTATTATCTATTTGTTGGTTTACTAAATTAATTTTATTTTGCAAATTTTCTACTTCTTGATAATATTTAGTATCTAAATCTTCTATTGCTTTATCTATTGCTAAATCTTTGTCTTGCAACTCTTTCAAGGCACCGTCGTGTTGCCTCTTTAATTCTTCTAGTTTTGCCAAGTTTTCGCTATCGTTTTCTAGCAACTTTTCTACTTCTTGATAGTATTTAGCATCCAACTCTTCTATTGCTTTATCTATTGCCAAATCTTTATCTTGCAACTCTTTTAAGTCACTATTATATTGAGTCTTTAAGTCTTCTAGTTTTGCCATGTTTTCGTTATCATTTTCTAGCAACTTTTCTACTTCTTGATAGTATTTAGCAACCAACTCTTCTATTGCTTTATCCGTTGCTAAATCTTTGTCTTGCAACTCTTTCAAGGCACCATCATGTTGCGTCTTTATTTCTTCTAGTCTTGCCATGTTTTCGCTATCATTTTCTAGCAACTTTTCTACTTCTTGATAATATTTAGTATCTAAATCTTCTATTGCTTTATCTATTGCTAAATCTTTATCTTGCAACTCTTTCAATGCAAGTTCATAAGAGGTTTTAAAATCTAATAATACTTTTTTGTCTCCTTCAATAACAAGTAGCAATTCATTATCCTTTGCTTGATATTGCAAAGTAATTTCTTCTATTTTTTTGTCTTGTTCTAATTTGTTTGTGTCTATACTATTTTGCAAGTTAGCTATTAAGGAATCGACTTGATTTACTTCGTAAACTTCCTTACAACTAGAAAGACCAAAAGCGCAAGTAAACGCAACAAAAACTAGCGTCATAATACATAAAATTTTCTTTTTCATAAAACATCTCCTTTAAAATTTTAAAATAAAAATGCGCCAACCGAAGTTAGCGCATAAAACAAACAAACCCCGATTGTCGCCAAACAAACTACACATAGAACAAGCATAACGCCCAAAAATCTATACGCAAAAGGGTTTGAGTTTTTCAAAACCTAATGTATAGAGTATTGAACGTTTTTAAAAATAAAAAACGCTTGCTCTAAAAAAATTTAGTTTGTTTGGCAAATAGATTATATCACAATAGTTTTATGAAATCAAGTTATTTTAAAAATAAAAAAGCGTGGATTAATCCACGCAAAGAAAATTAAATATTGATTAATCAATGAGCGCGGCGGCACCGATAATTCCTGCTTCATTACCAAGTTCAGCAGTAACGATTTTGGTTTTAGGCGCTGTTTTATAGCCGTAATCAAATCTTTCACAATACTTTGTTATTTTATCGGTTAAATCTTTGCCTTGTAGGCTAATTCCACCACCTAAAATAAACACTTCTGGTCTAAAAATATTAAGTAATCCCATAATACTTTCAGACAAATACATAACGTAATTATCAACTACATTGATAGCCGTAATATCGCCTTGTTTTGCACATTCAAAGGCAGTTTTGCCGTCAACTTTTTCAATATCGTTTTTAACGTATTGCCACATTGCAGTATTCTTATTTTCCAACATTGCCCTTTTTGTTTGTTTAATAAGAGCCGTTGCAGAAACAAAAGTTTCTATACAACCTTTTCTACCACAAGTGCAAGGTTCCCCGTTAATATCAAGTGTAATATGCCCTAATTCTCCACCACGGCCAAAGCCACCGTCGTAAAGTTTTTTATTTATAACAATTCCACCACCTACACCCGTTCCCAAAGTAAACATAAGGCAATTGTTGTAATCTTTAGCAACACCGTATACTGCTTCTGCAAGAGTTGCGACGCTTGCATCGTTGGAAATCTTAATCTCGGTATCAAAAGTTTCTTTCAAAATTTTAACTAGTGGAACGTTAACCCATCCTAAGTTTGGCAAAAAGTCTACTATACCACTTTCGCTAGATACTGCACCCGGACAGCCAATACCTATACCCTTAATATCTTTAATAGTTAAATTCTTAAATTGTAAAAGTTCGTTAATTTGTAGAACAAGATTTTCTATACATTTGTCTGCAGTCTTTTCAGTTTTCATTCTGCATTCTTTAAGTATTTTTCCATCTTGGTCCACAAGGCCTGCCTTAATACTCATTCCACCAATATCAACACCAATACGGTAAATCATATTATTCTCCCTATTAATTAGGCATTTTTTGTATAGTTATAGTATACAATATTAAAAAGTCATAGTCAAGCAAGAATTTAAATAACGGCCATTTGAAAAAACCTTATAAAAGCAGTATTTATGCAAAAAAACGATTAAATAAAAAATTTTAAAAAAAATTAAAAAAAGATGTTAAAAACGCTTGCAATATATTCTAAAATTTGTTATAGTATTCAAGCAACGACGACATGGAAGCATAGCTCAGCTGGGAGAGCATCTGCCTTACAAGCAGAGGGTCATAGGTTCGAGCCCTATTGTTTCCACCAATAAAAAGTCGTTGCACTATGCGGGAATGGCTCAGTGGTAGAGCGTTGCCTTGCCAAGGCAAATGTCGCGAGTTCGAATCTCGTTTCCCGCTCCATTTTTTTTATTATGGGATTTTTTCCCGTTTTCAAAGGGCGCCATAGCCAAGTGGTAAGGCACGGGTCTGCAAAACCTTCACCCCCAGTCCGAATCTGGGTGGCGCCTCCATAATTGCCGAGGTGGCGAAATTGGCAGACGCAAGGGACTTAAAATCCCTCGGTGGAAACACCGTACCGGTTCAAGTCCGGTCCCCGGCACCAAAAGAGTTCGAGTTGAACCATTAGGTTTAGTTTGAGCTCTTTTTTTGTTGTATAATTTATAGATAGACTTTAATTAATTACGATTAATTTTTTTGTTTTTTCTTTATATTATTTCTATATTACACAATTTACAAAACTCTTTGATCAATTCCGTATTGTTTCCATAGGAAATAACGTAATGTTGCCCCATAACGTTTTGAGCAAACGCTTCCGTATTACCAAGTTTTATATTTAGACTTGGAAGTTGTGGCGCAGGTTTACCCCAACCACATTCTTCCCAACTTTCAGGGGTTTCGCCAACACCTGTTACCATATGCATATAATATTTACCATCGGTAAAAGTTAACCTACACATTGTAATTTCGCCCGTTTTAACCTTTGAAACGTTAAGCAAACTTTGAGTAAGTTCACCAAAAGTTGCAGGCAAAATGGTTGTTTTTCCATCAACGATTTCTTGTGGAACGTAATCTGGAACACCTGCTAACACACCGTCTTCAAAGAACTCATAAAACTCTAAATATGCGCCTATCTGCCCCGTTAATTTATTAACGATAACTTGTGTAACGTTACCTAAACAGTCGTTTTCTGGAATAGTTGGAATTCCGTCTTCAGCAAGTAACGTAAATACGGGCGCTGGTGGAAATCCAAGAAGTTTTTTCATCCCGTCAACGTCTTTTAATGATATAGCATCATACTTACGTTCTTCGCAAATTTGTTTTATGGCAAGATAATATTTTACTGCTTGTTCTACACCTTTTTGGTCTGGTAACTTAACAAAATCCCACTTAATAATTCTATTATTAGTAATCTTATCTACTTCGTCTTGGTCTATTTTTTCAGCCCTTTGAACGACTTCAAGCATTTCAAAACATTCAATTTCTACACCAACGTCTTTTTTAAGCGATAAACCGTCAAACATAGTTCCATATAGTTGCATATCTCTATAGCCCATTTGCCCGATTCTAGCCGTTCTTAAACGGTTATAAGCATAACATGCTTTAGCATAATCTAAAACCTTTTGACTATTTGAGGGTTTGCCCACGATATCGTAAACGAATTTAAACTTAATTCCCAAGTCAGACAAGGCTTTTCTTAACGCGCTTGTCCCTGCTTGGTCAGCAGTAGTTACTAATCTACCATCCTCATACCAACCACAAAGCCCCCACAAAACCATAGGAATATGACGGAACTTATCTAGCACCTTAACAACGGCGTGTGATGGAATCCAACCGGCAACACATAAAACCAAAACGTCCATATCTTTGCCACTAAAATATTCAATGGCTTTATTGATATCTTTTTCTTCATAATCATCACGAATTGGGAAACATGAATAAATTTCCGTATTATCATTTTTTAGACTATTGCAAGCCGATAAACATTTTCCTTTAATAACTTTTATCGGAGTATTTACTTCACCAAAACCAGCAAAACCAATTTTTATCATTTATTATTCTCACTTTTTATAATTCTTTTCTTGAATGCAATAAATCGTCTAGAGATAAAAATCTATTATAAACATAATCTGCATCTTTTTTGTCAGACGTAGGTAGATAACTTGCCTTTATTTTAACAAGGTTATTTACAGCACTTTCAACACTATCATTATAGCCACAACCAACACGGGCTAAAATTGCAGTTCCTAGACAACCAACTTCTGCATTTTGTAAGGTTTTAATCTTTTTACCCGTTATATCAGCCTTAATATTACACCACAACGAACTTTTTGCGCCACCACCGATAGAAGTAATGCTATCAATCGGCAAGCCAATATATTCGATATATTGCCTTAATAGACACGCTACGCCTTCCATAATTGCTCTTGCAAAGTGTGGCCTGCCATGTTTTAATTCAATACCATAAAAGCCACCTTTCAAAGAGGAATCATTTTTTGGCATAACGCTTCCACAAAGGTTAGGAGAAACTACTAAACCTTCAGAACCAAGTGGAATCTCGCCAGCAAGTTTATCTATTTCTTTAAAATTGGTATCGAAGTAGAAATTCTTCTTATACCATTCTAAAACCATACCAGCAGTAGGCGCCCACATAAGTAAGCAATATTTACCCTTAGAAACGTAATGCGCAGGAACCTTAATACCCTCATAGTAAGGTGGAAGTTTTTTAGACAAAGCGCAAACGGCAAGCGCAGTTCCGGTCATTTCACTAACCATACCTTCTTCAATAATGCCAGAACCGATAAAGCCTGCAATTTGATCCAACGCCCCCGTTGCAACCTTTGCACCCTTATATTCACCTACACATTCACCACTTTCGTAAAGTATAGGCAATTTACTTTCGTCAACACCGATAAAGTCAAGCATTTCTTCCCAATAATTGCCAGAAACAACGTCTAAATACAAAGTCGAAGAATATAAAGAGCGTTCACAAACGAACTTACCCGTTATTCTATATAACAAATAGTCTTCAAGTAATACGATTTTATCAACCTTTTCAAAAAGTTCAGGCTTATTCCTTTTTAGCCACAAAATTTTTGGCGCAGGATACCCTGCAGGGGACTCAGTTTGCCCCGTCGTTTCATAAATCTTCTTTAACCCAAAGTGTTCTTCAATTTCTTTGGCTTCCTTATCTGCTCTATTATCAAGCCAAACAATGGCGTTCATTAAAGGCTTACCGTCTTTATCTAAAAATATTATCGTTTCGCCTTGAGTATCGATAGCAAAACAATCAAACTTATATTTAGAAGCAAGTTCGTTATACGCTTCATCAAACAGTCTAAAATATTCTTCTGCAGGAAATTCAACGTAATCTCCCTCAGTTATAAGAGTATAGGCTTTTTGTGAACAAGCGACCTCTACCCCATTTTCATCAAACACACATCCTTTTAAGGAAGTAGTGCCGATATCAATTCCCATACTATATTTCATAATTTTCTCCATAATTAAAACATTTTATTTATTTCTTCAAGTGAAGTTCTAACTAGCAAATCACCACCCTCATGGCCAGTCCAACCACTTGATACGTATGCAGAATAATGACTACCTTTTTCGGCTTTTTCAGTTGGCAAATACCCTTTAGCACCGCAAGCAAGTTGAATCAAGAAGGTTTGTTTAGCCTTGCTCCTTGCCCTAATTTGATTGCCGTAATTTAAGAACAATTCAAATGGATTAGTTGCAAAAGCAACGTCGCCAAATCTAACGAAATGCGTTTCAATATCAAACAAGTCTTGTTTTTGCTGTTTTTCATATCGAATTATATTACCTGCGTGAATATGAAGCCTTGCATTATCGTCAAAAGTAATTTTTTTACCACGATTTTTATCAATAAAGTCATTTATTGCTTTAACTGAATTATTATATTCAGTTTTATTAACCCTTCTTAAAGGTAAAGATAAATTTATAGTTTTATGTTCTAAAATCGACTCGTTAATTTTATTGTCGTCAAGTTCTTCATAAACAGAGATAATTTCATTACTAATACGTTTTCCAACAACTTTTAGACCACTTATATCATACATAGAAGGGTCTTGTCTTCTTTCTATATAATTTTCTCTTTTAACGTTAGGGTCATCTATCGGGGTTTCTGGATTAACCCAACGAATCATATCCCTTGGGCATTGGTCACCAGCAGCAGAAATTAATCCTAAAACGAAAATCTTTTTACCAAAATGCTTTTCCAGATTTTCTTTTACCTTTCCCCAGTAATCCGAAGAAATAAAACTTCTTTGTTCAACGACTTGCGCTGGGCATGCAACGTTTGCTATAACACCATTTAAATTTTTGTTTTTATCAAAGGTGTAAATAAGTTCTATCCCAGAATCGTTGCCAGCTTCAAGTTCAGTAAAGTTTGCACTATTTGTATCACCCCACATAGCAGCAGAACCATCGTCATAGCACACACGTCTACAATGACCAACGACTGCTCTGCAAAATGCGTTTTGATAATATCCATCGCATCTATTATTCCAAGCATCTATGATTGCTTGTGAAATCTTATCAACAAGTAAATTAAGTGAGTCTTCTGGAGATAAACACTTTTCATTAGATACAAGTGGAACGTATTGCATATCTTCAGGAATACGTTCTTTTAAATATGCTAAAGAAGTATTTTCAACCGACTTACCTTCTTCCTTTCTAGAATAAACGTAAGAAGTATGAGTATGAATTGCACTAATAATAATTTTATCAGGGTTAACGTCGATTACTTTGCAAACCTTTTCTTTAACTAATTTATTAAGATTTTCACCAATACCAACCAAGTCGCAGGAACAAATAATCATTTGCTCGTTTCCACACTCTAACGCAAATGCAGTAGCAGAAATAGGACTTTCAATTTCGTCGGTAATTCTTTCATAAAATTGTCCTGCCAAACTAATCTTCGTTCCTTTTTTTGGTGAGAAATCAACCTCACTCCAACCGATTTTAATTTTATCCATTTAAGATGTTCTCCTTAAAAAAATTTTCTTTTATGCACCCATATAGCGCCTATTATTGATAAAATGAGCGATAGCCCACCAATAACCGTTATAAAAATGAAGAATGCTTGCCAACCAAAACTTTCCATTACTAGTGCCGATATAAATGGAATTATAGCTGCGCTTATACAAGCAAGAGCATTGAGTATAAGAGAACTTTTACCCGTCTCAATTAAGCCTCTCATTTTTAGTGGTAGATATGCAAGCAAAACGTTCATGACTGCTCTAATTAAAAACAAAATCAACACGGGCATTATGATTCCCAAAATTAAATTATAATCGTATAAGAAAATCATTAAACTCATAACTACTGTTGCCAAAATTAAAAAGGGAATTAAAACTGCAAAATAATTATGATACTTTTTACAAAAATAGTTACTTACGAATGGTCCAAAGAATATCCCCACGGGCAACAACAAGGTAATCAATATAGAATAAGACGAAGGAACGTTGTGAACTTCTTTTAAGAAGTTTGGAACCCAGTTTGTAAGTGCGTAATAAACAATAGTAACGACAAATGAGAAAACGCCAATAAACGTCATTAAAATAAACACAAAAACCTTCTTATTTTGTGGCTTGTTCCCACTAGTAACGTAACTAATTTTTGTGTTAATTTTTATCTCACCCACGTTTTTTTCTATCTTTTTTTCGGAAATATAAAAGTAAATAACGCTGGCAACTGTTAAAATTCCAAAGAATAAAAAGGTCCATTGCCAAGATAGAATTGAAACGAATAGCGCTGATACGCCATAAGATAAAAACGTTCCCATTGCCATACCCGTGCTCATTACGTTTGAAACGGTTTGCATTAAGTAGTCTGGAAAATATTTTCCAAATATACTCATACAACCACCCCAAATGGCTACTTGAAAAATACCGTTAAGACCAAGAATCAACCACGCTTGCCAAATCTCACTAACAAACATCATCAAACTAAAGGTAACACCTGATAAAAGAACCGTAATACCAATAAACTTTTTAAGATTTAGTTTTTTAACGAAAAAAGTAAGCAACAGTTGGGCGACAGCGTAAACGAAATAATATATAGTAAGCCCAATAGAAAGCATTGACTTTTCAACGCCAAAATGTGGACCAATTTCTACCATTTGCGCCGAATAGCAAAGTTTAATTGCTATACTTACAACGTATAACAAATATGCAGAAATAAGTAAGTGAATATAATATTTTTTATTTTGTTTATGTTCGGGAAGTAATTTCATAATTATCTTTAGTTTTTATAGTCAATCGTAACAGTTCCGTCATCATTAAAAATAACGGTATCCTTATCAAGGGCTAATGAGTTTTTATGTGCAAGATATTCATCAATGCTAGCAAATAATGGTTTAAAATTAGTAATAACTTTTTTGGCTTTTTCTGCTTTGTTTGACAAGAGAGCATAAATTAATCCAACTTCTGCCTTAACACCGTTTACGCAAGCATTATAATGGTCAACAATATAATAATCCTTGCCATGTGAAGCCCCAACTGCACCATTAGTATACATATGTATTGATGGAAATAAGGTGCTTATATCCCCCATGTCAGTAGAAGAAGCAAGCCAATCATCATAATATTTACACTTATCTTTTCCTACAATCTTTTCAAAAACATCCAAAGCGATTTCTCTTAAATTAGCATCTTCAATAAGGGGTTCACTACCAGGTAAATCAAGAATATGTGCAGTTGCGCCAATAGCGGCTACCGTTGCTGAAATAGCACGGTTTATTTCGCTATTAACTTTTTTAAGTGCAAATGGATTAGCTGCACGAACGTATGCTTCTATTTGAACGTTATCTGGAACGGCGTTAACAGCATCCCCACCCTTAGTTATAATAGAATGGAATCTAACGTAATCTTTTTCAACAAAAGTTTCTCTTAATGAATTAACAGCAAGTAAAGCTAAATTCGCAGCATTTAGGGCGTTGATACCGTCTTCAGGATGCCCTCCTGCATGAGCAGCTTTCCCCTTAACGTTTATCAACTTCCTGATAACACCATTATGCCCTTTAGTTAATAGTAAATTAAACCCATCTTGTTTGGGCGACATATGCGTCATAAAAGCAATATCAACGTCGTCAAAATATCTTCTGCTGATAAACTCAGGTTTTCCAGAAGTAAACTTAATTATCCCTTGTTTAACTAGGTCTTTTCTAAAAGCTGCTTCAATTCCTTCTTCAGCAGGAACAACGCATAGTTTAATTTTCCCACATAAATCGTCAATAATCTCTTTATGTTTTAAGGCTGCGGCAACACCAAGAATTACTGCGCATTGAACATGATGTCCACAGTTATGAACTGCACCCGTTTGCTTGTCGCATTCAGGATGATTAAAATTAATAAGCGAATCAAGTTCTGCAAGAACTAACACAGTTGGGCCAGGCTTACCTGTATCAACAACGGTATAAAAACCCGTTATATTCTCTGCATAGGTAAGTTTATACCCCATTTTCTCAAAAGCTTCGGACATATATTTATTTGTCTTGAATTCTTTATACCCTGTCTCTGGATTTTGCCAAAGCCACCTTTCGGCATCAAGAATAACTTTTTCATATTTATCAACTATATCAAAAACTTTCTTCATTAGTTTCTTACCCTTTTATGAAAAATTTATGGCAATACAATTTATTTTTAATATTATAACACAAATTTTAGATATGTTAAGTATTTATTTTACGAAACTTTTTCGTAAAATTTTCTTTTAACGACTTTTTAATTGTTTATTAAGTATATAAGTGTTATAATAAACTAAAGTATTAAAAGGTAGTTAACATATGAATCTTAAACAATTTGCTCAAATAACGGGTGTTTCAATATCAACTGTTTCCAAAATTTTTTCTGGTAGCGAAGAAATAAGTGAAAAAACAAGAAAATTAGTATTAGACAAAGCAAAAGAGTTAGGTATATATGATAAATATAATAAAAACAAGTATTCAAAAAAATTAATTGCCGTTATTTGTCCAGAATTAGAAAGTGAATACTATACTGCCATTTTATCAATATTCAATAAAGCACTTCTAGAGAAGGACTGCACTATGTCGGTTTCCGTTACAGGCTTTTCAATATCTATGGAAAACGAATTAATCTCTCTTTATTCCTCTGGTAATCGTGCTGATGGAATAATCGTAATTGATGGGTTAACCAAGGGAAGAAAAAACCCAAATATTCCCGTCGTTTACGTTAACTCTGAAGAAAATAGATATTCAGATAGTATAACGGTTGATTTTTATTCTGGAATACACGACGCAATAAAATATCTAAAAAAATGTGGACATAAAAAAATTGCTTTCATTGGAGAACCACTCACCAACGATAAGCAAGAACTTTTTTATAAAGCTATGAAAAATTCTTCTTTAGAAGTCAATGATTCATTTGTTATAGTAGATAACAATAGATTTGAAGAAGCAGGCTTTAATTCAATCAAAAAACTATACGAAGAAAACAACCTTCCTACGGCTATCCTTTGTGCTTATGATAACATTGCATACGGAGTTATTAATTTTATGGAAACGCATTCGATAAAAATGCCTGAAGATATTTCAATAATTGGTATTGACGATATCAAATACTCATCCGTTAAAAAAATTTCAATGTCTAGCATAAAAGCAAACTACGATTACATATGCGAAATAGCAATAGAGTTACTAGTTAAAAAGATTAATAATCCACATTATAAAATTATTCAAACAATAAGTGTAAAAAGTGAATTTGTAAATAGAGATTCCGTCAAAGATATTTCTAGGTGAAAATATGTTGTTTGATATATTTATACAAGTTCTTGGGTTTATAGGGATATTATTAGCTATTATTTCCGTCCAATTTAATTCACATAAATCTATCGTTTTATGTAAAACTCTTGCAGAAGTGCCTTATCTTATTCAATACGTTTTTTTGGGCGCTTGGGTGGGAATGATAATGGGTATAATAGGGATTATCAGAAACCTAATTTTTAGAAAACTAGTTAGTTTAAATAAAAATACAAAGCCCTATATTATATTATTTTGCTTTATAACTCTTGTTGCTGGATTAATTACTATAGCGCTATCTTGGAAAGAAACTATACAAATAATGGGAAGATATACCCCACTCTTTTCTTTGCAAATAATTTTTGCTATTATATTTTCTTCATTTTCAATTTTTGCAAAAATAATTTCAACAATAGCGTATGGAATTAAAGAACCAAAAACAATTAGAACACTAAACATGCCCTCCAGCATTTCTTGGCTTATTTATAATCTTGTATTCTTCTCAATTGCTGGTGTTATACATGAAATTATGACTATAACTTCCATTATAGTTGCTACGATTAGATATCGTAACACTCCCAAAATTTCCGAATAATCAATAAACTAAAAAGTCCACTTTCGTGGACTTTTTTATTACCAATCATCTTTTGGCGTTGTTTTAATATCGTCATAAAACTCAAAATATTTTTCTTTATCCGTTTGCGACCTTTCATCCATCCATTCTTCTGGATACATAGCATCTTCTTCCATTAAATCTGCTAGTCGCATATAATCGTATTGTGATTTTATTTTACCTGACATTTTTTACCCTTATAACAAAGTTTACAATTATTACACTTTCCCTTTTTTACTCGTCGAACAATGATTACAACAGAAAGAATTAATATTATTATAGCAGTCAATACTGAAAAAATCAAGCCGTTTATAATAGAACATAAAAAACCTATTAACCTTATAAATAATGCAACAGAATATGCTGATAAAAACTGATATAAAAGCATAAAAAAAAGCGATTTTTTAGAGTTAAGTTCTTGTTTAGCGCTTGAAATCGCTGCCGCACATGGTGGTGATAATAATACGAAAGTCATAAAAGCATAGATAGAAAACTTACTATCAAAAAAAAGTTCAGGATTTACTGATAAAATTTCAAAGGTTTCAATAACGGCTTCTTTTGCAAAAAGTCCCGTTATGACTGATACAGAAGCATGCCAATTTCCAAACCCTAAAGGGTAAAAAAGATATTTTATTGAGTTTCCAATAAAATATAAAAAACTATTTTCTATAACGTTTGTATAACCGTATATACCAAAATTTGATAAAAACCATAAAACAACGGATACTGCAAATATTATAGTCCCTGATTTATAGGTGAAATCTTTTAATTTTTCCCATAAAACTTTAAAAACGTTGCCCATCGACGGCATTCTTAAAGTAGGCATTTCTATTATATAAAAACTGTTTCTTTGTTTGTTTTTAAACAATTTTTTTAAGACTACACCAAAAACACAAACGCTTAAAATACCAATAAAATACATTGACGTAGAAATTAATGGATTACCATTAAAAAATAAATGTGAAAACCATGCAAATACTACCATTTTTGCACCACATGGCATAAACGGCGCTAAATAAATAGTTGATTTTCTTTCAAACTCATTTTCTATCGTTCTAGTAGCCATAATTCCCGTTACAGAACATCCACAAGACAAAATTATAGGAATAACCGATTTGCCTCCCAAACCAAAAAATCTAAATATTCTATCTAAGATAAAAGAAATCCTAGTTGCATATCCACTTTCTTCAATTAATGTCATACAAAAGAATAGAATTAGAATTTGAGGAGTAAAAGATAATACCGAACCTACGCCATGTAATACGGCATTTGTAAGTAAACTTACAAGCCAACTTGTAACACCGATATTTATTAAATTTTCTTGTGTATTATTAGATAGGTTATCAAAAAAATTTGAAATGTAGCCACTAAAAATTCCACCAATTTTCGACGATAAAAAATATACTAGTAATATAATGCAAAAAAATATTGGAATCCCTAGAGTTTTACTTGTAATTACTTTATCAATTTTCTGCGTTAATAATTCTGCTTTAGTTTGGTTACGCCTTATTATCTGATTTATTTTTAAACCTATAATTTTTCTATTGTTCTTTAGTTCGTCTTTTTTAAAAAGTTTGTCAGTTTTTGGAATATTTGTTTTTAAGGTCTTCTCAATCAAATCGTCAAGATTAATATTTTTTTTCGCAGATATTAATACACATTTTACCCCAAATATTTCTTCTATTTTACTAACGTTCACATTAATCTTATTTTTTAATAATTCGTCATAATAATTTATTGCAATAAATACAGGAATACCTAAAAAAATTAATTCACTAGTTAAGTATAAATTCCTTTCAAGATTTGTTCCGTCTACAACGTTAATTATCGCAGACGGCTTATTTCTTTTTAAGTAATCAAGAACGTTACCTTCGTCTTTTGACTGCGCTTTTAAAGTGTAAATTCCTGGCAAATCAATGATTTTTATTGATTTATCTTTTTTATATTTACCTTCCTTTTTTTCCGTTGTAACACCTGTCCAGTTACCTACTTTTTGATAAGTGCCAGTTAGAGAATTAAAAAGCGAAGTTTTTCCACAGTTTGGGTTTCCAATTAAGCATATTTCTTTACTCATAATATCTCACAATAATTTTTTTTGCATCAAGTTTTCTAATTGCAATATAAAAATCCTTTATTTTATATTCCAAAGGATCGCCTAAAGGGGCTTTTCTTATTAATGTTGCATCTACACCAACGTCAATTCCCATATCAAACAGTCGTTCTTTAACTTTGTTAGCGCACTCTATTTCAAGGATTTTTACTTTTTTACCAATTATAATTTCACTTAAATTCATTAATAAATTTTATGAAACAAACTAATGAAATAAAACTGTTTAAAATAAAAATATCCGCTTATAAAAAGCGGATATTATGATTAATCAACTAATTCGATGATTGCTACTTCAGCAGCGTCACCCTTTCTTGGTCCAAGTTTATAAATTCTAGTGTAACCACCACCTTGTCCCTTTTCTTCTTTACGAGCTGCATATTTTGGCGCATATTCGTCAAAGATTTTTTCAATTAGTGGATATTTGATAGCCTTAGTTCTTTTCTTGAAATCTGGCTTACTTTCTTTAAATCCTTTTACTTCTTGCAAGTCGTTAACTAAAGTCATAATCTTTCTTCTTGCATTAAGTTTCTTATTGCCGTCTTTAACTAAAGTCTTTTTAACTTCTTTGCCCTTAGCATCTGTAACGGCAACTTCAGTTTCAATAGTATCGGTATAAGTATTTACAGCAAGAGTAATAATCTTAGCAACGTAAGAAGCAACTTCCTTTGCTCTAGCTTCGGTAGTGGTAATTTTACCATTCCATAAAAGAGCAGATGCTTGATTTTTAATAAGCGCTAATCTTTGAGTAGCATTAACTCCTAATTTCCTTTCCATTGGTTTAATCCTCCTTCTCCTTCAATTTTAGGCCGTAACTCTCAAGTTTGAAAATAACTTCGTCAAGAGATTTCTTGCCCAAATTGCGGACTTTAAGCATATCGTCTTCTGTCTTTTTGGTTAAATCTTCAACAGTATGAATGCTTGCTCTCTTTAAGCAATTATATGAACGAACAGACAAGTCAAGTTCTTCGATAGTCTTTTCTAATATCTTTAATCTCTTGTCTTCTTCTGGTGGAACTAAGATTCCGATATTGCCAACTTCAGATAAAGAAACGAACATTTTAATGTGTTCTTCCATAATCTTTGCAGCAAGACT
Source organism: Christensenellaceae bacterium (assembly GCA_045591355.1). Classification (GTDB taxonomy): domain Bacteria; phylum Bacillota; class Clostridia; order Christensenellales; family Borkfalkiaceae; genus UBA1259. Next base: position 27,338 of record JAZNSS010000006.1, read on the forward strand.
AACGATATCTCTACCAGAGAAAGCACCATTCGTCCAAACTTCTAAAGTAAGTTTATCAAAGTCAACGCTTTGACCAACACGAGTTGCAGTTACATTGTAACTAACCTTTTTAACTGGCGTATAAATACTGTCGATTGCGATATTATCAATAATATCGGTTTTATGTTCGTCAGCACCTTGATAACCACGTCCCCTACCAACGGTAAGTTCCATATCAATCTTTCCACCTTCATCAACGGTGCAGATGTAAAGATCAGGGTTCAAAATTTCAAGGTCAGCATCACACATAATATCACCTGCACGAACTACAGCAGGTCCTTCTTTAACAAGATTAATCGTCTTAACGTAATCTTTATCTGTGCAAGTGCTTTTAATAGCAACGCATTTTAAGTTAAGAATGATTTCCGTAACGTCTTCTTTAACGTTTGGAACAGCTGAGAATTCGTGTTTAATTCCCAAGTCTTCTGAGAATTTTATATTTTGAATAGCAACACCAGGTAGTGCTGATAATAAAATTCTGCGTAATGCGTTACCTAAAGTTAAGCCGAAACCTTTTTCCAAAGGTTCAACAACTACTTTTGCATAACTTCTATCTTCATTTTCTTCCACTGCTATTTTTGGCATTTCAATTTCCATCATAAGAAAATATCCTCCTTAAAAAATAGTTTCGATATAGGTTTTTATAAGAATTCTTGTCAAGACGTGGAATTTCTCAACTTTCCCCTTATAAAAACCCATCGAATAATTAAATATTATTAAGTTATTATTTAGAATACAATTCGACAATCATTTGTTCAGCAATCGTGATGTCGATGTCTTCTCTAGTTGGGTTAGCAAGAATTTTACCTTCCAAAGTTTCTGGATTGAATTCTAACCATTTAGGCATAGCGCCGATTTTCATTGTTTTTATTTCAGCAAAATACTTGTTGTCTTTCTTGCTTTCTTTAACAGCGATAACGTCACCAATCTTTACTTGATAAGATGCGATGTTAACGTTTTTACCGTTTACGGTGAAGTGAGCGTGTGTTACAAGTTGACGAGCTTGACTTCTAGAAGCACCGATACCCATTCTAAAGATAACGTTATCAAGTCTTCTTTCTAAAAGTGAAAGCATGTTTTCACCAGTAATACCCTTCATTCTATCAGCCTTTTCATAATACTTTCTGAATTGACCTTCTAGAACACCATAAATTCTCTTACACTTTTGCTTTTCGCGAAGTTGTAAACCATATTCAGAAACTTTCTTTCTACTCATACCGTGTTGTCCGGGAGCAACAGGTCTCTTTTCAAAAGCGCAAACACCTTTGAAACATCTTTCACCTTTAAGAAATAATTTAGCACCTTCACGTCTACATAAACGACATTTAGATTCTGTATATTTAGCCATTTTATAATCCTCCGTTATACTCTACGTTTCTTGGGTGGTCTGCAACCGTTGTGAGGAATTGGAGAAACGTCTTGAATAAGAGTAACTTCCATATCACAATTAGTAAGTGCTCTGATAGCAGATTCTCTACCAGCGCCTGGGCCCTTAACGTAAACTTCTACCTGACGCATACCTTGTTCTCTTGCAACTTTACCAGCTGCTTCTGCTGCCATTTGAGCTGCAAAAGGAGTGCTTTTTCTAGAACCCTTAAAGCCTAGGCTACCTGCACTTGACCAAGAAACAGTGTTTCCTTGCATATCGGTAATAGTAACTAAAGTATTATTGAAAGAAGCCTGGATATGAACTTGTCCTTTATCCACTTTTCTGGCATCTTTACGCTTTTTAACTGCTTTATTTGCTGCTGCCATTATAAATTACCTCCTTCCATTATCTAGTTGCCGTCTTTTTCTTAGCAACTGTGCGACGAGGACCCTTTCTGGTTCTCGCATTTCTCTTGGAACTCTGTCCTCTTACAGGAAGGCTCTTTCTGTGACGAACACCCCTGAAACAACCAATTTCTATAAGTCTCTTAATAGAAAGGCTAACTTCAGAACGTAAATCCCCTTCTACGTGAAGATTGTGTTCGATGTATTCTCTGAGTTTAGCTACATCGCCTTCACTCAAATCTTTAACTCTAACGTCGGGATCAATACCCGTTTCTTTAATAATTTTCTTTGCCGTTGGTAAACCTATACCGTAAATATAGGTAAGACCGATTTCTACTCTTTTGTTGTTAGGCAAATCAACGCCGGCTATACGTGCCATTCTTGTCAAATACCTCCGTATTTTTTCCTTTTATTTTTTTATATATATAAATGCCAAAAAGAAATGCTCCTTTGGAATGATGAGCAAAAACTCGTTGGCGGTTGTTGTCAAAGTTTACCCAAATGGGTAAATGATATTAACCTTGTCTTTGTTTGTGGTTTTTGTTTTTAGAACAAATAACCATAACTTTTCCGTTTCTTTTGATAACTTTACATTTATCACACATTGGTTTAACTGATGGTCTAACTTTCATTTTAATATCTCCTTTGGATTTTAGTTTATGTTTTAGTTTTTACTACGCCAGGTAATTCTGCCCTTTGTAAGATCATATGGGCTCATTTCAAGTTTAACGTTATCGCCAATAATAATTTTAATATAATGTTGACGAAGTTTACCAGAAATATGAGCTGTAATAATATGCCCGTTTGACAGTTTAACCTTAAACATTGCGTTTGGAAGTGTTTCAACTATCACGCCTTCGGTTTCTATTACGTCTTCCTTAGACACAAACTTTATCCTCCTTAAGTTTTTTGTTGAAAAATCAACACAATCACACGGAAAAGCAAACACTTTAACCGTAATACTTTATGTGTTAAGACAATTTAATGCCTAACTTTATATATTATAACATACTTTTCAAAAAAATGTTAGGATTTTACAACACTTTTTTTATATTTTTTGTTATAATGTTAAAATTTCTGCACCTTCGTCGGTAATAACGACGGTATTTTCATAATGAGCAGAAGGAAGTCTATCTTTTGTTTTAACACCCCAGCCGTCAGCCATGAAATCTACCTTGTAATCACCAGCGTTAATCATAGGCTCTATGGCTAATGCCATACCCTTTTTAAGTCTAATGCCCGTACCCTTTCTACCAAAGTTTGGAATAGATGGTGATTCGTGCATTTCGGTGCCAATTCCGTGCCCCGTTAAGGCACGAACAACTGAAAAACCATTTTGTTCGGCATGCGTTTGAACGTAATAACCAATATCACCTATTGGTGAACCGTCCTTTAAGTTCGCCACAGCCTTAAAAAAACATTCTTCAGTAACTTTAACAAGTTTCTTTTTTAATGGTGATACTTCACCAATGCAAAAAGTTCTTGCAGCGTCACTTTGCCAACCGTTTAATATAAGACCACAGTCAATACTAAGCAACTGACCTTCTTTTATACAAATATCGTTAGAGGGAATGCCGTGAACAACCATTTCGTCAATAGAAGCACAAATAGATGCAGGATAACCACTATACCCTAAAAAAGAAGGTGTAGCGCCGTTTGACATTATAAAATCATAGGCGATTTCATCTAATTGTTTAGTGGTCATACCAACCTTAATTTGAGACTCCAAAAAGCCCAAAGTTTGTTTAAGTAATTTTCCACTTTCACGCATTAACTCTATTTCAGCGTCAGTTTTAATCTTAATCATTAACCTAAAACCTTAACAATTGCTTCAAAGACTTCGTCAATAGACTTGTCACCGTCAATAGAATACAAAGAATTACGTTCTTTGTAAAAAGCTATTAAAGGCTCGGTATAACTTTTGTATACTAAAAGACGTTCTCTAATAACTTCAGGGGTATCGTCTTTTCTAACAATAAGTTTAGCGCCACAGTCTAAACAGTTTTCTTTGTTACCAATAAAGTCGACATGAAAGGTTGAACCACATCTTGGGCAGGTTCTTCTGCCGGTAATACGTTTTTCAATCTTATCGAAATCAACGTTTATATCGATAACAACGTCAGGCTTTGCAAACTTTTCAAGTTCTGAGGCTTGAAAAAGATTTCTTGGAAAGCCGTCAAGCAAATAACCGTTTTTACAGTCGTCTTTAGACAATCTATCTTTAACGATTTCGCAAGTAACGTCGTCGGGGCATAAATTACCAGAATCCATAATGGCTCTAACCTTTATGCCCAACGGTGTTTGATTTTTGATGTTTTCTCTAAAAATATCGCCAGTTGATATGTGGGGAATATTATATTTTTCAGCAATTTTTACTGCTTGAGTCCCCTTGCCACAACCTGGTGCGCCTAGCAATACGATTTTCATATTATTTCAAAAACCCTTTATAATTCTTCATCATGATTTGTGATTGCAATGCTTGTTCAAATTCAAGTGCTACAGAAACGATAATAAGTAGTCCTGTTGCGCTGAATACGTTTACCAATCCGTTTACACCTGAAGGGTCTAACGCCTTGAATACAATCGTTGGAACAAGTGCAACTAATGCTAAGAATATAGCGCCGAATAAAGTAATTCTATTTGAAATTCTAGTCAAGTAGTCGGCAGTTGGCTTACCAGGGCGAGTTCCTGGGATAAAACCACCGTTTCCTTGAATACTCTTGCTTATATCTTCTGGATTAAACTGAATCTTATTATAGAAATAAGAGAAGAAAAGAATCAACAAGCATAGTAAAATCATATAGAACCATGAGCCTGAGCCCATATTTCTTTGCCACCAAGTATTACCATAACCTAATAAACTTAAAATTAAGTCTGGGAAACTTAGGATTGAGAAAGAAAAGATTAATGGCATAACACCAGAAGCGTTAACCTTAATTGGGATATGAGTGGATTGACCACCATACATCTTTCTACCCTTAACTTGTTTAGCGTATTGAACGGGAATTTTTCTTTCAGCAGAGTTTACTGTAACGATTGCAGCAAAAATCAACACTGCAACAACTAAGAAACCAACTAGTTGCCAAATAGCACTTTGAGAAGTTTCAACTGTTGTAGGATTGAAAATGTTACCAATCATTCCTAAAATTGAAGTTCCTGCAGTAGATAAAATACCAGCAAAAATAAGCAATGAAATACCATTACTTACACCGTAATCGGTGATTCTTTCGCCAATCCACATAGTTAAACATGCACCGGCAGTAAATATCATTACTAGGAATAAATAACTGAAAAAGTTATCCCCAAATAATTTTGAAAGATTTAACGTGTTTGCGTTTCTGAAAACCAAAATAATACCAATAGCTTGAACTATTGCTAAAAGTAAGGTTATTATTCTAGTAACGTTGTTAATCTTTCTTTTACCTTCTTCACCCTGTTTTGACCATCTTTCCAAGGCAGGAATACCAACGGTCAAAAGTTGAACGATAATAGATGAGTTAATATATGGTCCAATACCCATTGCAAAGAACGTTCCGTTAGCAAGAGCGCCACCCGAAACACCACTCATGATTTGTAAGAAGGTAAAACCTTCAAATACGTCTTTATTGAGTGATTCTATACCAGGAACAGGGATATAACAACCAAGCCTATATACGAACAATAAGGCGATTGTGATAAGTATCTTGCGTCTAACTTCTTTAATCTTAAACGCATTTGCTAATGTCTGAAACATTTTGCCTCCCTAAAAGTTAAATTAGATTTGTTCTGCCTTTCCGCCAGCCTTTTCAATCGCTTCTTTTGCAGATGCAGAGAAACGTTCTGCTTTAACGGTAATAGCCTTAGTTAAAGAACCGTTACCAAGAACTTTCAATCCTGCGCAATCTTTTAAAACTTTAATTAGTCCTTTTTCAGCAAGGACAGCCATATCAACAACTGCACCGTTTTCAAAGTTTTCTAAAACTGATAAGTTAACGATGCTATAAGTTTTAGTGAAATGATTATTGAATCCGCGTTTTGGAATACGTCTGATTAAAGGCATTTGACCACCTTCAAATCCAGGACGAACACCGCCACCACTTCTAGCCCATTGACCTTTGTGACCTTTACCACTGGTTTTACCTAAACCAGAGCCAATACCACGGCCAAGTCTTTTTGCAGGTGTAACAGCGCCTTCTGCGGGACTTAAATTTCCTAATCTCATTTTTATTACTCCTTAAAATTAACGTAAATACTTCTTAAAATTAAACGTTTTCAACTTTTACTAGATATTTAACCTTTTCTATCATACCAAGGATAGCAGGTGAAGCATCGTGAATTTTGAATGAACGTATCTTTTTAAGTCCTAAAGCCTCAACGATTTTTTTGTGGTTAGGAATACAAGCTATCGTGCTTTTTACTAGAGTAACCTTAATTTTTGCTAATTCTGCTTTTTTTGCTTTTGCCATTTTAAGATACCTCCTTAACCGTTAATTTCTTCAACAGATTTACCACGAATAGCTGCGATTTGTTCAGCTGTTCTTAAAGACTTTAACCCTGCAATAGCTGCTTTAACACAGTTAATTGGGTTGTTAGTGCCATATGATTTTGTTCTGATGTTGGTAATGCCAACAGCTTCCATAACTGAACGAACAGGACCACCAGCGATAACACCAGTACCTTCTTCAGCTGGCATCATAAGAACTGAACCTCTGCCAAACTTTCCTAATACTTCATGTGGAATAGTCGTTGCTAATAATGATACAGGGAACATATTCTTTTTAGCTCTTGCAGTAGCTTTATCAATTGCTTCAGGAACTTCTTTAGCTTTACCCATAGCACAACCGATTTTACCAGCGCCGTCACCAACAACAACGAGTGCTGAGAATCTCATGTTTCTACCACCCTTAACGGTTTTGGTAACACGATTAACAGCAATAAGCTTTTTAACTAAGCCGTCGTTTTCTTCCGCTCTTCTAGCGGGTCTATTGTTTTCTCTTGCCATATTTGTTTTCTCCTTGAATTATTAGAACTGAAGTCCACCCTTTCTAGCGCCGTCAGCAAGGCTTGCTACACGACCGGTGTAAAGATATCCGCCACGATCAAAAACAACGGCTTTAATCTTTTTCGACTTTGCCTTTTTAGCTAGCAATTCGCCAACAGCAAATGCTTGAGCCTTCTTGTCCATGCCTTCAAAAGTTCCCTTAAGTTCTTTATCAAGCGTAGATGCAGTAACAAGGGTGTTGCCCTTTACGTCATCAATGAGTTGAGCATATATATGGTTTAAAGTCCTATATACAGAAAGTCTTGGAGTAGTAGCGTCGCCACTAACCTTTCTTCTAACTCTCTTATGCCTTTTTAATCTGTCTTTATTTTTGTTAATTTTGTTAATCATTTTAAATCTCCATTTAATAACTTTTCGCACGCAAGGTGCACTCGGCAGATGCGCCGACTAATTAGCGCATCCACTAAAAGCCCTTTAAATATTAACCTTTACCACCAGCAGCCTTACCAACCTTTCTTTCGATAACTTCGTCGCTATAACGAATTCCGTATCCATGGTATGGTTCAGGTTCTCTAATACCTCTAATCATAGCAGCAAATTGACCAACTTTATCTTTGTCAATACCACTAACGGTGATTTCGGTAACTTGTGGACAATCTAAGGTTATACCTTCGATTTCTTCAACTTCAACGGGGTGTGAAAAACCAACGTTAAGAACAACTTTTTTGCCTTGTTTTGCAACTTTCCAACCAACACCGTTAACAATCAAAGTCTTTTTGAAGCCTTCGGTAACGCCTTTAACCATATTAGCAGTTAACGCTCTGTATAAACCGTGTTTAGCCTTTGTGTTTGGCAAATCGTTTGCTCTTGTAAGAACAACGGTATTTCCTTCCGTTTTGAAAGAAATGAGTGAATCGTAAGCTTGTGTTAAAGTTCCTTTTGGACCTTTAACGGTTACAACGTTGTTTGAAGTTTCAACGGTAACGCCAGCAGGAATAGTAATAGGTGCATTTCCAATTCTTGACATAATCTATATACCTCCTACCAAACGTAAGCGAGAACTTCGCCACCTTGATGTGCTTTCTTTGCTTCTTTTCCGGTCATAATGCCCTTTGAAGTAGAAAGAATAGCAATACCTAATCCACCTAAAACTTGTGGAACTTCTTCTGCGCCAACGTAAACGCGAAGACCAGGTTTACTTACTCTCTTTAGACCAGTAATAACTTTGTTATTTCCGTCGTATTTAAGAGTGATTTTAATAGTCCCTTGAACACCTTCAAGAATTTCTACACCGTTGATGTAACCTTCTTTAAGAAGAATATCAGCGATTGCCTTTTTAGTGTTAGAAGCGGGAATTTCAACAGTTTCGTGCTTAGCCATCAACGCATTTCTGATTCTGGTAAGCATATCTGCTATAACGTCTGTCATTTGAATATCCTCCTTTACCAACTAGCCTTTTTAACGCCAGGAATTTGACCTTTGTAAGCCAAATTTCTAAAACAAATACGACAAATACCGTATTTACGGAGAACTGCATGAGGACGTCCGCAGATACTGCATCTAGTATAGGCTCTGGTGGAAAATTTAGCAGGTCTTTGCTGCTTATTTATCATTGCTTTTTTAGCCATTTTATATCTCCTTTAACCTTACTTCGTTGCGAAAGGCATTCCGAGCATTGCAAGCAATTCTCTAGCCTCTTCATCGGTATTAGCCGTGGTTGTGAAACAAATATCAAAACCCCTCATTTTTTCTACTTGATCGTAAGAAATTTCTGGGAAGATAAGTTGTTCTTTAACACCCATAGCGTAGTTTCCTCTACCATCGAAAGACTTCTTAGAAACACCTCTAAAGTCTCTAACTCTTGGTAGTGCGATAGAGATGAACTTGTCGAAGAATTCATACATTCTAGTTCCTCTTAGGGTAACCTTCATACCAACGCTTTGTCCTTCTCTGATTTTGAAGTTTGCAACAGATTTTTTAGCGTTAGTAAGAACAGGCTTTTGACCAGCAATAAGCTTTAATTCTTCTTGCGCAAGTTGAATACTCTTGGCATTGTCTTTTACGTCACCAAGACCAGAGTTGATTGTAATTTTAACCAATTTTGGAACTTGATTTACGTTTTTATAGTTAAACTTTTTAACTAAAGCAGGAATTACGGTATTAACGTATAACTCTTTAACTCTGTTAGGAGTTTTCTCGGTTGCAGCTTCGTTAGCAACCTGAGCCTTTTTTGTAGCCATTTACCTTTACCTCCGATTATGCTTCAGCAGGCGTTTCAGCCGCTGCTTTTTTTGACTTTTTCTTAGTAGCTTTCTTTACTTCTTTAGCTTCTTTAGAAGCATCTAGAATAGCACCACATTTCTTGCAAATTCTTACCTTTTTGTCGCCTTCAATTTTGTAAGCAACTCTAGTAGCCTTTTCACAAACTGGGCATACTACTAATACGTTTGAAGCATCGATAGGACCAGATTGGTTCTGAATAGAACTAACTTCCTGAGCAGATCTAGCTTTCTTGTGCTTTTTTTGAACGTTTACGCCATCTACCACTACTTTATTATCTTTGGGAAGAGCTACTAAAACTTTTGCAGTCTTACCAGCATCTTTACCAGTTATAACAAGAACAGTATCATTTTTCTTAACCTTCATTGTCTTATCTCCTTATAACACTTCTGGTGCAAGAGAGATAATACGCATATAGTCTTTATCTCTAAGTTCTCTTGCTATAGGTCCAAAAATACGAGTGCCTCTTGGCTGTTTTTGAGCATCGATAATAACCGCTGCATTTTCATCAAATCTAACGTATGTGCCGTCTTTTCTTCTAACACCGCTAGTTGAACGAACAATAACTGCCTTAACAACGTCGCCTTTCTTAACTGCGCCACCGGGAGTTGCAGTCTTAACACTTGCAACGATAACGTCACCGATGTTACCAGTTCTTCTGAAAGAACCGCCCAATACTCTAATACACATTAATTCTTTTGCACCGGAGTTGTCCGCTGCTTTTAATCTTGATTGTGGTTGTATCATTGTGCGCCTCCTTACTTAGCCTTTTCTATGATTTCAGCAACTCTCCAATTCTTATCCTTGGATAATTTTCTAGTTTCAACGATTAAAACCTTATCGCCTACACCACAACTATTTGCTTCATCATGCGCTTTGAATTTGTGAGTCTTTTTAACAGTCTTCTTGTATAAAGGATGTTTAAATCTTTCTTCAATGGCAACAACAACAGTTTTGTCCATTTTATCAGAAACGACTATTCCAACTCTTTCTTTTCTTAAATTTCTTTCCATAATCTCTCACTCCCTTACGCGTTTGCTTCGAGTTCTTTTTCTCTTAAAATGGTTTTAACCTTTGCAATTTCTTTTTTGCAAGTTTTAAGGGATGCAGAATTTTCTAATTGACCAATTGCGTGACGGAAACGAAGGTTAAACAATTCTTCAGAAAGTTCTTTAAGTTTTGCATTTAATTCGTTTACCGTTAATTCGTGAAGTTCTTTCGCTTTCATTAACCTTCACCGCCTTCTTCTTTTATTTCTTCAGCCACAGATTCACGTTTAACAAACTTAGTTTTTACTGGAAGTTTGTGACCTGCAAGTCTCATAGCTTCTTTTGCGATATCTTCTGGGATACCTGACATTTCAAATAATACTCTGCCTGGTTTAACAACTGCTACCCAGAATTCTACAGAACCCTTACCACTACCCATACGGCTATCGGCAGGTTTCTTAGTTACCGGTTTGTGTGGGAAGATGTCGATCCATACTTTACCACCACGTTTGATAAATCTTGTCATTGCGACACGGGCTGCTTCGATTTGGTTAGATTTGATCCAACCAGGTTCGGTAGCCACTAAACCGAAATCACCGTAAGCAATCTTGTTGCCCTTAGTGCATTTACCAGTCATTCTGCCACGATGAACTCTTCTTCTTTTAACTCTCTTAGGCATTAACATAATTATGCTTGGCCTCCTTCAACTTTCTTCTTAGCAGAGCCAATAACTTCGCCTTTGTAAATCCAGCACTTAATACCGATTACACCAAAAGTTGTGTGTGCTTCTGCAAAACCATATTCTATATCTGCTCTTAAAGTTTGTAGAGGTATAGAACCTTCGTGATAGCTTTCACTACGAGCGATTTCAGCACCATCAAGTCTACCACTTACGGTAACCTTAATACCCTTAACACCACCTCTCATAGATCTACCGATAGCTTGCTTCATTGCTCTTCTGAAAGAAACACGCTTTTCAAGTTGAGTAGCAACGCCTTCTGCAACAAGTTGCGCGTCAGCGTCAGGCTTCTTAACTTCAGAAATATTGATTGAAATGTGTTTGCCAGGACAAAGTTTAGCAACCATCTTCTTAATCACTTCGATTTCACTACCTTGTTTACCGATTAAAACACCGGGACGTGCAGTTTGAATAGTGATAACAAGCTTGCTAGCAGCTTTTTCAATTAAAATCTTTGAAATTGCAGCTTGATAATACTTTTTCTTTAATAAATTACGAATTTCATTGTCTTCTTTAACATTTTCAGCAAAATGCTTTTTGTCAACCAACCAATGAGAATCCCAATCTTTAATAATGCCGACTCTTAAACCATGTGGATTAACTTTTTGACCCATAGTATCTCCCTCCTATGCCTTTGCATCCAAAACCACGGTAATGTGGCTGGTTCTCTTCAAAATTCTAAACGCTCTACCTTGTGCTCTAGGCATAACTCTCTTAAGAGTAGGACCTTGGTCAGCAAAGCATTTAGCAACAAATAAGTTGTCTTTGCTCATTCCAAGATTGTTTTCAGCGTTTGCTGCAGCTGACATCAAAACCTTTTTAATAGGTTCGGAAGCCGACTTAGGAGTATTTTCCAAAATAGCAACTGCTTGCGCGTAGCTCTTTCCTCTGATAATGTCTAAAACGACTCTTACCTTGTAAGGAGAGATTCTTACGTGTTTAGCAACAGCTCTTGGACGTCTGTCTTTATTTTCCGCTATACGAGCGGTCTTTTCTCTCATATTCTTAGCCATTTTTAAGCCTCCTATCTAGCACCCGTCGTCTTTTCGCCACTGTGTCCCTTGAAGGTTCTGGTAGGTGCAAATTCACCTAATTTGCATCCAACCATATCTTCAGTAACGTATACTGGAACGTGCTTTCTGCCATCATAAACGGCAATAGTATGTCCAACCATTTGTGGGAATATTGTAGACGATCTAGACCAAGTTTTCAAAACTTTCTTATCGTTCTTTTCGTTTAATTCTTCAATTCTCTTTAAGAGTTTGGGTTCTACGTAAGGACCTTTTTTAACACTTCTACTCATGTTGTTCTCCTTAATTTATCCTTGTAATGATAAGCTTGTTTGAAGCCTTCTTATGCTTTCTGGTCTTATAACCAAGAGCAGGTTTACCCCAAGGAGTAACAGGCCCTGGCATACCAACAGGTGACTTACCTTCACCACCACCGTGTGGGTGATCGCATGGGTTCATAACAACACCACGAACTGAAGGACGAATACCAAAATGTCTGGTTTTACCAGCCTTACCAATTCTAATAATTTCATGTTCAAGATTACCAACTTGACCGATAGTTGCTTTACAAGTTGCAAGAATGTATCTCATTTCGCCACTTGGCATTTTAACGGTTACGTATTTTTCATCTCTTGCCATGATTTGAGCGCTCATACCAGCAGCTCTAGCAATTTGACCACCTTTACCAGGTTGCATTTCGATGTTGTGAACGGTAGTTCCGACTGGAATATCTTTAAGAGCAAGTGCGTTACCTGCTTTAATATCAGCAGAAGGACCACTCATTAACGTATCGCCAACCTTTAAGCCTACTGGAGCAAGAATATAAGTTTTTGCGCCGTCAGCATAGTATAAAAGTGCAATGTTTGCGCTACGGTTAGGATCGTATTCAATACTCTTAACCTTTGCAGGGATACCGTCTTTAGAACGTTTGAAATCTATGATACGATATTTTCTTCTATTACCACCACCGATATGACGAACGGTGATTTTACCTTGAGAGTTTCTACCACCAGACTTTCTTTGGTCTTCAAGAAGACTTCTTTCAGGCTTAACCGCAGTAATTTCGTCATAAGCGCTTACCGTCATTAAACGACGAGCGGCAGAAGTCGGTTTATATCTTTTAATAGCCATTTTACTTTCCTCCGAGATGATTAAGACAATGAGTCAAAGAACTCTATAGACTTACTGTCCTTCTTAAGTTGAACGGCAGCCTTTTTGTAATCAGAAGTATAACCTTCGTATTTGCCTTGCCTTTTCAACTTACCACTACAAATTGCTGTGTTAACTTTTTCAACTTTAACGCCGAAGATTTCTTCAACAGCAAGTTTAATTTGGGTCTTGTTTGCGTCTTTAGCTACTATAAAGTAGTATTTCTTATCTTTAATACCCGCATAACTTTTTTCAGAAAGTAGGGGTTTAATTATTACGTCACGTGCGTTCATTATTCTCCGTAGACCTCCTTGATTTGTTCTACAGCAGCCTTGGAAATAACGATCTTAGCGTTTTTAACAACGTCGTAAGTGTTAAGTTGGCAAGCAGGTATCGTGCTGATAGCCTTAATGTTTGCGCTTGCTTTAATAACGCTTTGGTCTGCATTGTCCATAACCATTAAAACGGTCTTATCGAAATTAAATGCTTTTAAGAAAGCAACCATTTCTTTGGTTTTTGGAGCAACAACCTTAATTTCGTCGATAAAGAATACTTCGTTATCTCTGATTTTCTGCGAAAGAGCAGAAAAAAGTGCAACTTCTTTAGCTTTTACGTTCATCTTCTTGGAGAAGTCTCTTGACTTAGGTGCGAAAACTACGCCACCCTTAACCCATTGTGGACTTCTAATAGAACCTTGTCTTGCTCTACCAGTTCCCTTTTGTCTCCAAGGTTTAGCACCACCACCACGAACTTCGCTACGGGTTAAAGTGCTTTTCGTTCCTTGTCTTTCATTAGCAAGTCTTGTTACAACTGCTTGATGAATAACAGGTTCATTGTATTCTGCATTAAACAAAGCATCAGGTAAATCAATAGTGCCTACTTCGTTTGCATTCATGTTATATAATTTTAAGCTTGGCATAACGTTTCTCCTTACGCTTTAACGCTGTTTCTTAAAGTAACGATTCCCTTAACAGGACCAGGAACTGCGCCCTTAACGAGAATTACGTTTCTTTCTGTGTCGACTTTTACAACTTCAAGGTTCAAAACGGTAACGTTTTCAACACCCCATTGTCCAGACATTTTCTTGCCTTTGAAAACCCTTGATGGATTACTGATAGCACCCATAGAACCAACTTCTCTATGCACAGGGCCAACACCGTGGGTTTCTTTCAATCTGTGATGATTCCATCTTTTGATAACGCCGGTAAATCCGTGTCCTTTAGAAACGCCAGAAACGTCAACTTTGTCACCTGCTGTAAAAACGTCACAGTTAACAACAGTTCCAACCGTCATAACGTCACTATTTTCAAGTCTGAATTCCTTCAAAACTTTTTGTGGAGCAACACCAGCTTTTTTGAATAAACCAAGTTCTGGTTTATTTAATGCTTTTTCGTTTACTTCCGAAAAACCTAGTTTAACGGCACAGTAGCCGTCTCTTTCCAAAGTTTTAACCTGAACTACGGGACATGGACCAGCCTCGATAACGGTTACAGGAATAACTTTGCCGTCTGCTGAGAAAAGTTGTGTCATACCCAACTTTCTACCAATGATTGCTTTATTCATAGATAAAGTTCACCTCCGATATATATTTATATAATGTTTATATATTACAACTTAATTTTGATATCAACGCCTGCTGGAAGTTGAATACTGTCAAGCAACTTAACGTTTGGCGAATAGATATCGATTAGTCTCTTGTGAGTTCTAATTTCGAATTGTTCACGTGAGTCTTTATACTTGTGTGGAGAACGTAAAATCGTAACGATTTCCTTCTCTGTTGGTAGTGGAATAGGACCACTAATCTTTGCGCCTGACTTCTTCATAGTTTCAACTATTCTTGAAGAAGCTTGATCAAGCATTTCTACGTCGTAAGACATAAGCTTAATTCTGATTTTTTGACTTGCCATTTTTGTTTCTCCTTTTACCTAACTTGGAATTTTGTAAACTCTGCCGTGTGTGTCGAATTAATAAAATAAAAAAATCATTCGCCGATACTTAATTTTTTAAGTCGCTGCGAATGACCTACTAATCCTACTCTGAAGTTAGTCGCAGAAGTCTTGCTCCCACACTTGTCAACGGAAATTATCTATCGTTTTGCTAACGATTTAAGTAACTTCCCGTATCAACCCATATTACACAGCCTAACCATTATAACTAATACTTTAAGGATTGTCAAACGATTTTACTATGTTTTTTTAAATTTTTTTAAGCAATTTTTTTTCTAATAATTTTAGGTTTTTCACCGTTAATTACGACGTTTTCGTCTATGATAACCTTTTCAACGTTATCGTCAGACGGTAAGTCGTACATTGTATCTATCATCAAGTTTTCAAAAATAGTTCTTAGCCCACGAGCGCCCGTCTTTAAGTCGATGGCACGTTTTGCCACGGCAGAAACTGCTTCGTCAGTAATTTCCAACTCTACTTTATCTAAACCGATTAGACGTTTATATTGTTTTACTAATGCATTCTTTGGTTTTGTTAAAATACTTACCAAAGCACTTTCGTCTAAGGCTTGTAACCCAACGGTAATTGGAATACGCCCAACAAATTCAGGAATTAATCCGTATTTTATCAAATCTTGTGGTTGAACTTCCCTAGAGAATGAATAACTTTCGGTATTGGCTTTATTAACGTTACCACCAAAGCCGATAGAAGACTTTTCCTTTCTTTTAGCGATAATATCAGCAAGACCAACGAAAGCGCCACCACAAATAAATAAAATATTAGTCGTATCAATGCGTATACATTCTTGTTGTGGGTGTTTTCTACCCCCTTGTGGTGGAACGGAAGCTACGGTGCTTTCAATTATTTTAAGCAATGCTTGTTGAACGCCTTCACCAGAAACGTCTCTAGTAATAGAAACGTTTTCACTTTTTCTTGCTATTTTATCTATTTCATCAATATAGACGATACCCTTTTGAGCCTTTTCTATATCATAGTCAGCATTTTGAATAAGTTTTAACAAAATATTCTCAACGTCTTCACCAACGTATCCTGCTTCGGTTAAAGTAGTAGCATCGGCAACTGCAAATGGAACGTCTAAAATTTTTGCTAAAGTTTTAGCAAGTAAAGTTTTACCACTACCCGTAGGACCTAGAAGAAGAATATTACTTTTCTCTAATTCTACTTCGTCTTGTTCGCGTGGAGCGCTAATCCTTTTATAATGATTATAAACGGCAACGGACAATACTTTTTTTGCTTCGTCTTGACCTACGATATATTCGTCTAATTTGTCTTTAATCTCTACAGGCTTTAAAAGGCGAACGGAATCATTAGAAGCTTCTTTTTCTTGATCTTCATTGATAACTTGTTGACAGATTTCAATACATTCGTCGCAAATATATATTCCGTTAGGGCCAGCGATAAGACGCTTGGTCAATTCCTTTTGTTTGCCACAAAAAGAACAAAAAAGTTGTTCGTTGTCGTTCAATTTCATATTACCCCAAATTAAGGACGTTTTACAAAAATTTGGTCAATTAAGCCGTATTCTAAGGCTTCTTCGGCAGAAAGATAGTTATCCCTGTCGGTATCTTTTTCAACTACCTCGATAGGTTTGCCACTGTTATATGCTAAGATACTATTTAAACGATGCTTAGTCTTAATAATGTGGTCTGCTTGAATCTTTATGTCGCTGGCTTGACCTTGAGCCCCACCCAAAGGTTGATGAATCATTATTTCGCTGTTGGCTAAGGCATATCTTTTACCCTTAGCGCCACTTGATAATAAAAATGCGCCCATACTTGCTGCTAGACCTATACAAATAGTGCTTACGTCGCATTTGATATAGTTCATAGTATCGTAAATAGCCATACCTGCAGTAACGCTTCCACCTGGGCTATTAATATATAAACATATATCTTTATTTGGGTCTTTCCCTTCAAGATAGATAAGTTGAGCAACAACGGCGTCAGCAACAGCGTCGTTAATTTCACCCGTTAGGAAAATAATTCTATCTTCCAATAAACGAGAGTAAATATCGTAACTTCTTTCGCCTTTACCAGTTTGTTCTACAACGTATGGGACAACGGTGTTTTTAATCATTCAAACAACCTCCGTATAGATTATTGCTTTTTATATGATAATTATTCGTTTAAGCAGAAAAATATTATTCAATAACGTTTGCAGACTTTAAGAAATCGAATAATTTTTTAATAATAATATCGTTTTCGATATATTCGATTTGGCGAGAACCCATGGCCTTTTTAACGTCTGGAACTTTCTTGCCTTGCTTTTCAGCCATATCTTTAAGTCTAGCTTGGATTTCTTCTTCAGTTGCTTTAATGTTTTCTGAAGTAATAATCTTATCAACAACTAGTTGAGATTTAACAGATTCTTCGGCTTGAGCCTTATAATCTTTTCTGCAATCTTCAATAGTTTTGCCCGTATATTTTAAGTAATCTTCAAACTTTAATCCTTGATAAGATAGTCTGTAAGAGAAATCTTGAATCATACGGTCGATTTGGCTATCGATAAGCGCTTCTGGAATTTCCATTTTGCTTTCTGCCGTAATCTTCTTAAGAATTTCATCTTCAAGTTCTCTATCTGCTCTATCAGAATTTTGTTTTTGAAGTCTTTCTTTAGTTTCTTTCTTATATGCTTCTAGGCTTTCTGAACCAACTGCGTCTTTAATAAATTCGTCGTTTAGTTCAGGTAGTTCTTTCTTCTTAATTTCGTGAAGTTTAATAGCAAAAACTGCGTCTTTACCCTTAAGATTTTCAGCACCGTAATCGTCTGGGAATTTAACGTTGATGTCCTTTTCTTCGCCAATAGACATACCAGCAACTTGTTCTTCAAAACCAGGAATAAAGGTTTTGCTTCCAAGAACTAAAGTTTGCTTTTCAGCCGTGCCACCGTCAAATTTAACACCGTCAACACTACCAGAGAAGTCAATAATAACGGTATCTCCGTCAGCGCAAGGTCTATCGGTAACGTCAACCATGCGAGAGTTGCGTTCTTGAAGTTTTTCTAGTTCTGCATCAACGTCCTTTTTAGTAACCTTATATACGTTTTTCTTATAAGTAACGCCTTTGATTGCGCCAAGTTCAACGTCAGGTTTAACAGGAACGATAGCAATTAAAGTAATTCCGTTAGCGCTGATGTCCTTAACGTCAAGTTCAGGAGCGGCAACTGCTTCAATTGATGGTTCTTTATCTAATACTTCACCATAATATTTTGGAAATGCTTGGTTGATTGCTTCTTCATAGAAAACGCCTTCGCCATAAGCTGATTCTAAAACTTTTTTAGGAACTTTACCCTTTCTAAAGCCAGGGATAGAATACTTGCCCTTCGTTTTTTCGTAAGCAAGATCAATAGACGACTTCCATTCTTCAGCCGTCAATTCCATAGTAACTGTAACCGTGCTTTTTTCGGTTTTTTCAAATGTATACTTCATAAGATTCTCCTAATCTTTAAAATTCTTAATAGATTTTAACACAATAGTAAATAAAAGGCAAGTTATTTACTTATATTTTAGTTGTTTTTTATAAATTCAGGGTGTTTATCCGAAGAAATCGTCAACGTTCTTTGATTGGTATAAATACAGAACCCTGGTTTACTTTTAGACGGTTTTTTTACAAACTTCTTTTGCGTATAATCCACGTCAATCTTACCACCGTCTCTCCCTTTGCTATAGTAGGCGCAAATCTCTGCCGAAACCTTTATAACGTTATCGGGGATTTCCTTATCGTTACACTCTATAATAACGTGCGCTGAATGATAAGATTTAGCATGTAGCCATATATCGTTTGAGCGTGCAGAAAAAGTAAGTTCGTCGTTTTCAATATTATTTCTACCAACTTTAACGTTATATCCATCAACGACGTAAAGTCTATAACTTAACTGTTGCTTTTTGTGTTTATTAGATTGATTTTGTTCCTTAATCAACCCGAATTTTTCTAGTTCAGTATATATTAACAAAACGTCATTAAGGTTATCGCTTAAATTTATTTCAACTAAAACACTTTCTAAATAGTTTAATTCATCTTGCAAGGTGTCTTTTTGTGGAATAATAGATATTAAAGTTCTTTTTTGTTTTGTATATTTTTG
>JAZNSS010000007.1:0-26319 GCA_045591355.1 Christensenellaceae bacterium
AATGATATACCATTGCGGTGACGTTAGCGGTGAGGTCCCACCTGTTCTCATACCGAACACAGAAGTTAAGCTCACCAGCGCCGACAATACTTGACTGGAGACGGTCCGGGAAGATAGGTAGTTGCTGCATCCAAAAGACAAACCCAACCTTTATGGTTGGGTTTTTTCTTTTGGACAGCACTACCAACTTCCCTACGGGAAGAAGTCTAGAGTTTAATTCAAGGTATTACAAACTGTAGTGGCACTATATTTATTTTTACCAAATATCTTTATTCATCACTTATCGACATGATTGCTAACGCAATCACATGGTAGTTGCTGCGTAAGGATAGTGATTGAAAGCGATACGTCGTTATGCGACGCATGGTAGTTATTGCATAAGGTTAGAATTTAAATAGCAACGTCATTCTGAGCGAAGTCGAAGAATCTAATTTTATTAACACAAAACCACTCAAGCGAGTGGTTTTGTTTTTTTATATTTCTATTTCGTTAAATTTAAAGATGGACTTTTGTCTAAATGCACTGGGGGATAATAAAGTGTATTTTTTAAAAGTTTTACAAAAATATGATTGCGATGAGAATCCACACTCGTAGGCTATATCCGTTAAATTACTTTCGTTTTTTGAAAGTAAATATTTTGCATGTTCAATTCTTGTTTTTTCTAAATACTTTTGGGGGGAACAGCCAACAACGTCAGTGAAAATACGCAAAAAATGATTTGGTGAATAACCCGTTATTATTCCAAGTTGTTTAAGGTTAATTGCTCGTTTAAAATTTTGCTTAATGAACGAAATTGCCTTTTGAATGGACTGATTTTCCTTTCTAAAGGATAGGTGACGAATGATTTTGTTACTTTTTTCATCTTTTTTTAAGTGGTATATGAGTTCTAGTATTTTTGCAGACGAGAAATAATCGTTTTTTAAATCGGTTAGTTTAATAAGGTGCCTAAAAAGTGATTCAAATAAAGGTTGATACGTTTTGTCATTAATCAACGTGTAATATTCTGGTAGTGACAAAAGTTCATTATACATAGGATTGGTTTTTTCTATGCTTAAATGCAAACAATAACACTTGAAATGCAGACGGCTATAACTCTTTTGAAAGGGCTTGCGTATAACTAGCATGTTTGGAAACAGGGCGCATTTTTTATCGTCAATATAAGAAATTGAGTTTTTATCACAAGAGAGAATATAATCAAATTCAAAACAAAGCACATCTCTTAGTGGTGAGTGTGTTTGATTATTAAATTCTTTCTTGCTATCAAAAAGCCCATATTTTAAAATCTTAAAATTTATCATGTTTCTACCTATAATAAAATTATAAAAGATTTATAGGTAATAGTCAAGATATATCGTAAGATATTACAAAATTGCCGTATAATATTTATATACAAAAGAATTTCGATTTTGTATAATAAGAAAAACTATAAGTAAAAGGAGACTTTAATGAAAGTAACTGACGTAAAGACTTTTGTTGTTGATTGTTTTAGGACGAATTGGGTGTTCGTAAAGGTTTATACAGATGAGGGTATTACGGGTGTTGGCGAAGGAACTCTTGAATATAAGGAAAAAGCACTTGTAGGGGCTATAGAACATATTAAAAACTATTTGATTGGCAAAGACCCAAGGCAAATAGAAAAACATTATCATGACATATATCGTGATGCATATTGGCGTGGTGGCGCAGTTTTAATGAGTGCGCTTTCTGCAATAGAAATGGCTTTATGGGATATACTTGGTAAGTCGCTTAACGTTCCGGTTTATCAACTTTTAGGTGGAAAGGTAAATGAGGATTGCCGTATTTACGTTAACGGTTGGTTTGCAGGTGCAAAAGAGCCTGAAGAGTTTGGCGAAAAGGCTAAAAAAGCGTTAGAGCGTGGGGTTACGGCATTAAAGTGGGACCCATTTGGTAAAAATTATTTGCAGATTTCTAATAAAGATTTAGATAAAGCGCTCAATTGTATTGCTAAAGTAAGAGAAGCCGTTGGAAACGAAGTAGATTTACTTATTGAAGCACACGGGCGTTTTGACGTTCCCACGGGTATAAAGATTGCTAAAGAAATTGAACAGTTCAAACCTATGCTCTTAGAAGAACCCGTTCCACCCAACAATCTAGAAGCACTAAAGGCAGTTAGAGATAAATCCCCAGTTGCGATTTCTGCTGGGGAAAGACTTTATACTAGATTTGATTATAACGAATTATTTAGACTTCGTGCTTGTGATTACATTCAGCCAGATATTTCGCATGCTGGTGGAATTATGGAACTAAAGAAAATAGCGGCTATTGCAGAAGCAAACTATATTCCTTTTGCCCCACACAATCCTAGTGGTCCGATTGCGAATGCTGCAACGTTGCAACTTGCTGCATGCTGTCCAAATTTCTGTATATTAGAAATTATGTTTTCTGACGTAGATTATCGCAAATTTATCACCAATGAAAATTTAGAATATTCTAATGGAAGAATAAAAATTGGCAACAAACCTGGGCTTGGCATAGAACTTAACGAAGAAGAATGTCTAAAACACCCTTACGTAGAACATAATCTTCGCCATTACACTGGCGCACTTACAGACATTCGCCCCCCTAAAACTGAATTTTACTTTTAACGGAGATATAACGATGAAAAAATATCAAGTAGAAGACCATGAACCTAGTTTGCTACCCGAAGGAAAAAATTGGAAGTTAGCATGGAGCGACGAATTTGATGGCGATACTCTTGACGAAAGCAAATGGAATTTCAGATTGAACTACTGGGGACAGCGTTTTGAGGCATGGACGGATAAGGGTGTATATCTTGACGGACAAGGCAACGTAGTTTTTAAGCCTGTTATTATTGATGGAAGACTTTGCTCATCTCAACTTCAAACTGGTGGTAACAGTTTTGACATGTTAGATTTAGACGGAGCAATAAAAAATCGACTAGAAAGAAAACAGGGTGACAACCCTTGGGACAATCAAGTGGAAATTTGGCCACTTAAACCATTAGAAAAAGCAAAGTTTGCACACAGATACGGCTACTATGAAGCCAGAGTAAAGTTTCAAAAACAACCTTTTTGGTGGAGTGCATTTTGGACTCAATCACCAACGATTGGCGCTTCAGCAAACCCAGAATTTGCAGGCGTAGAAAGCGATATTATGGAAAACTTTGTAAATGGTCAATTAACTTCTGGCAATATTTTTAACGGTTACGGTAAACAGTTTAGTGAAGACGCCAGAGTTGTTTACCCTTACGTAGATGATGGGGAATATCATAGATTTGGTATGGAATGGAGCGAAAACGGATACGTTTTTTATTTCGACGGAAAGGAAACGGCTAGAACTTCTGCGCCTGTTTCAAAGGTGGAACAATTTATTTTACTTTCTACCGAGATAAAAGGTTACCGTTCTGACAACCCTAAAACCGAATGGACGGAAGAAGAACTTAACGATAGATTTATTTGCGATTATGTTCGTGTTTTTGACGAGGTAAAAGATGAATAAAAACAATACTGTATTAGTAACGGGTGCTTGCATTAACACGGGCGTTGCAATAGTAGAAAAATTTGCATCAGAAGGGTATAACATAATTTTTACGGGTAGAGATAAAGATAGGGTAGAAAAAGCAGAGAAACAATACAGAACTAAATTTCCAAACGTAGAAATAGACGGTTACGTATTAAATTCCCTTGTTGATGAAAAAACCGTGGACGAAAGGGCGATTGACGAATTGTTTGGCGACCTTGATAAAAAGGGAGTGTTTATCAAAAGTCTTGTCCTAAACGGCGCAGACCAAGGGTTAAAGATGAAAATTTTTGAAAACCCTTTAACAGATTTTATGAAAGTTTTAAACACTAACGTCGTTTGGAATTACGCTATTATTGAACGTGCTACCCTACGAATGAAAGAAAAGGGTGGTGGAAGCGTTGTTTTTGTTAATTCCAATACTGCTTACAGAGCAATTCCTGATAGAATTGCTTACGAAACTTCAAAATCTGCTCAACTTGGTATGATGCGTGGTCTTGGGCTTGATTTGGGGCAGTTTAATATTCGTGTAAACGCCGTTCTTCCCGGAATGATAAAAACGGATAGATGGGATAAAAACCCAAACTTTTATAAAGATGTTCCAAGCCGTTTTACTCCACTTGGCGACGTTGCCGTAGGTGAAGATATAGCAGACGCCGTTTGGTATTTTTCAGAAAATGCAAGAAATACTACTGGCGCAGAACTCGTTGTTGACGGCGGAAACATGATACAACTTTACCCTATTATACCAAAGGATTAAATTATGAAGATTACATGGCTTGGGCAAGCAGGACTGTTAATGCAAACAGCCAAAAAAACTATATTAATTGACCCATATTTGTCAGATAGCGTTAAAAAAGTTCAACCACAAAATTATAGGCGAGTAGCGATTGATGAATCATTTTTAGGTATTCGTCCTGACGTAATTATAATTACCCATAAACACCTTGACCACTTAGATAAAGAAACTCTTGCGCATTATTTAACAAATGAAAGCAAGGTGTCTGTTTTTGCCCCTAACGGTAGTTATCAAGAACTAAGAGAATTCGGTGGAAGCAATAACTACGTTTTATTTAATAACGGAACAACGTGGACGGAAGACGACGTTGTTTTTAGGGCAGTAAAGGCTGAGCATTCTGACAATGATGCGATTGGTGTGATAATTTCTGAAGGTGGAAAAAACTATTACGTTTGTGGGGATACTCTTTATAGTGAAAAGGTATTTGAATCACTGCCTAATATTATTTATAACGTAGTGTTTGTTCCAATCAACGGTGTTGGTAACAACATGAATTTTAACGACGCACGAAAGTTTGTTAATCGCATAAAAGCAGAAAAGGTTGTTCCTGTTCATTTTGGAATGTTTGATTGTGTAAATGCTTTTGAATTTGAATGTGAGAATAAAATTGTTCCTTGCATTTATAAGGAAATCCCTTTGGATTGATAAATTTTTAAGGTAAAAAATAAAGAAATTATTAAAAAAGGCGAAGCGTTTATAAACGCTTCGCCTTAGGTTTTATATAAATTTATTTTTCGTTTTTGTAGATTTCTTTGAAGTATTTGTAGGTGTCTACTTTAAGTTCGCCACATGCTGCTTCGTCGCAAGCAATTATGCCGTCTTTATGAAGTTGAAGCGCGCTTATCGTCCAAGCGTGGTCTACGCCACCTTCAACGCAATGACGGAGTGCGCGTGCTTTGTTGTGGCCACTAATTAATAGTAATACTTGTTTAGAATCACAAACCGTGCCAACGCCAACTGAAAGCGCAGTCTTTGGAACTTTATTTGGGTCGTTGTCAAAGAAACGAGAGTTTGCAATTAAAGTGTCTTCGGTTAGCGCACGGATACCCGTTCTTGAAGTTAAAGAAGTAAATGGTTCGTTGAAAGCAATATGCCCGTCAACACCACTACCACCTAGGAATAAATCGATTCCACCGTAGGAAGCAATCTTATCTTCATAACGTTTGCATTCGCCTTCCAAATCACTTGCCATACCGTTTAGGATATTAACGTTTTCAGCAGGGATATCAATATGGTTAAAGAAATTATCGTGCATAAAATACCAATAACTTTGGTCGTGTTCTCTAGGAAGACCTACGTATTCGTCCATATTAAAGGTAACAACGTTTTTAAAGGTAACCTTGCCGGCTTTATTCATTTCGATAAGTTTTTTATAAACGCCTAGTGGAGATGAACCGGTTGGAAGACCTAAAATGAAAGGACGGTCTTCTTTATGATTGTTAATAGCGTCAGCAATATGGTTTGCTGCCCATTCACTCATTGCACTGTAATTGTCTTTGATAATTAATTTCATTTCAAATGCTCCTTAGTTATTTTGAATACTATTTAATTATACAACTTAAAATCTTTTTTGTAAAGGTGTTTGAAATGTTTTTAAGGCAATTTTGCTATTCTTTTTGGTTGTAGCAGTTGATTTTTAATACGTATAATGATAAAATAAGAAAAACTAATCATTTTAAGGAGAAATTATGACGTTAAAGGTTAAAATGCTAGAAAACGAGCATTGGTGGGGTGGGGATATAAACAATTCCAACAATATGCCCTTTACTAAGGATACTAATTTATGTTTAACAACTGCGGGAAGGGGTAGAGTTACTTGCCAAAGCGCGCCTTTTTTCCTTTCTGACATGGGTAGATACATTTGGAGCGACAAGGGCTTTGACGTTCAATTTAATAACGGCATTATCGAATGCGACGGCGAAAAGGAAATTATTTTAGACGAAAGTGGAAAAACCCTTCGTGAAGCATTCCTTAATGCAAAAAGAGATAGATTTCCGTTTACCGACGGTTTAGTTACCGAAAAACTTTTTTACGAACTTCCACAGTTTAATACTTGGGTGGAACTTATTAAAGAACAAACGGAAGAAGGCGTTTTGCGTTATGCTGAAGGTTTAGTTAAAAACGGCTTTACACGTGGTATTTTAATGATTGACGACGGTTGGCAAAAAGAACACGGTAGTTGGCAGTTTGATTCGGATAAATTTAAAGACCCTAAGGGTATGATTAAAAAATTGCACGACATGGGCTTTAAGATTATGCTTTGGATTTCGCCTTACATAAGCCTATCTAGCGACAGATTTTTAGACCTTGCAAGAGACCACGGAATTGAAACGGATACGGGGCATATTCTTCGCCTAAAAGACGGTAGAGTTGCTATTCATAAGTGGTGGAACGGCTATTGCGCTATGCTTGACTTAACTAAAGACGGCGACAGAAAAGCGTTAAAAGAACAGTTAGACTATTTGGTTAACGAATACGGCGTTGACGGATTTAAGTTTGACGGTGGCGACTATACTTGGAAGCCTATTAACGAAATTGACACCTTTGAAGTTGAAGGTGAGTTAGGTGGCGCATCTGATACGGGTTCGTTTAAAGGCTCTCGTGACCCTATGCGCTACGGCTGGAGATTATCTGAAGTTAAAGTTCCAACCGTTGACGAACTTAATTCTGCATGGGTGGAATTTGGTTTACAATATCCTTTCCACGAATTTAAAAACCATCACAAAACGGGGCATTTGCACCTTATAACAAGATTATACGATAAAGGTCATAGATGGGGTGACGGTGGATTAAAAGACCTTATCCCACAAGGAATTTTGGTTGGCGCTATTGGTTTCCCATTCGTTTGTCCTGATATGGTAGGTGGTGGCAGTTGGATAGATTTTATCGAAGAAAGATTACCACTTCTTGACCAAGAATTATTCGTTAGAATGGCGCAATGCTCTGCGTTATTCCCAATGATGCAGTTCTCTGCTGCGCCTTGGCGTGTTTTATCGCCAGAAAACGCAAAACTTTGCGTGGATATGGCAAAACTTCACGAAAAAATGAGTGGATATATTATAGAACAAGTGAAAAAATCTGAAGTAACGGGTGAACCGATACTTCGCAACCTTGAATATCAATTCCCACGTAAGGGATACCACGATATTAAAGACCAATTTATGCTTGGCGACGATTACTTGGTTGCGCCCGTGCTTGAAAAAGGCGCTGTAACAAGAGAAGTTATACTACCTGAAGGCAA
The DNA here is from genome assembly GCA_045591355.1 of Christensenellaceae bacterium. Classification (GTDB taxonomy): domain Bacteria; phylum Bacillota; class Clostridia; order Christensenellales; family Borkfalkiaceae; genus UBA1259. The sequence continues at coordinate 7,542 of JAZNSS010000007.1, forward strand.
GTGGATGAATATGAACGACGGCGCTATATACGAAGGTGGCAAAAATATTACCGTTGACGCACCGATTAGCGTGTTGCCGTATTTTAAGAAAATGGCGTAACTAGTGTAGTTACCGTGTGGATTTATATTTCAAATTATCTAGTTTAAATCTAAAAGCGTTTGTTCTACAAGCGCTTTTATTTTTTTATAAGTTGCAAAATATTGACATTGATTTTTATGTGTGTTACAATCGTTTTATAATAAGTTTAGGCGTTAAATATAACGATAAAGGATATTTATATGATAAACAAAATCTTATTTGAAGATAAAATAGTGTTGTATTGGGACAAGGAATGGGAACTTCCTCACGACCTTGTATACCGTTTAACCGTTAACGATAAAGAGTATGCCAAAACACCAAAAACTCACTTTGAAATAGTTGACCTTGCAAGTGATACCAAATATCTTCTTAACGTAGAAAGAATTATGCCTACGGGGGAAGTAGAGAATATTTACTCTGAAGAAGTTAAAACGCTAGTTAAAAGAGTTCGTATAGATATTAGCAAACCACCTTATAACGCAGTTGGCGACGGAAAAACCCTAAATACTATCGCTATTCAAAGGGCAATAGACGACTGCAAGGCTGGGCAAACGGTTTACGTTCCTGAAGGCGTGTTTGTTACCGGCGCTTTAGACCTTCATAGCGATATGGAACTTTACGTAGATAAAGGTGGCGTATTGCAAGGCACTTCGGAAGTTAAAGACTACACACCAAAGATTTGGAGTAGGTTTGAAGGTGAAGAAATGGAATGTTACCGTTCACTTTTAAACATTGGCACGCTAGATAACAAGGCAGGCTACACCACTAAAAACGTAGTCATCCGTGGCAAAGGCGCAATTCTTGGTGGTGGCGTGGCTTTGTGTAACGCAGTTAAAGACCTTGAAACGATTTTGCTTAAAGACTTTCTAGAACAAAACAAAGAACTAGTTGCAACTTGCGAACGCCCTGACACTATTCCCAAAAGACGTCGTGGTAGACTAATAAATATTAGCAACTGCCAAAACGTTATAATCGAAGGGTTGGAAGTCGGCATGGGGCCGTCTTGGAACGTTCACTTTATTTATTCAAAAGATATCATTACTTGTGGTTGTTATATTCATTCGGAAGGCGTTTCAAACGGCGACGGTTGGGACCCAGACTCGTCTGAAGATTGTTTATGCTTCAATAATGATTTTGCTACTCACGACGACGGTATTGCAATAAAGTCGGGCAAAAATCCCGAAGGTAACGTTATAGGTAGACCTACTAGAAACGTGCGTGTTTTCGACTGCCGTGGTAGGAACTCCGTCGCTATCGGAAGCGAACTTTCAGGTGGTATAGAAAACGTGTTCGTTTGGGATTGCGACTACAAAGAAAGCAATCTTGGCGTTAATATTAAAACTACGGAAAAGCGTGGTGGTTTCGTTAAAAACGTTAGGGTTAGAGATTGTAAGTTCGTGGGTATTGGCATTCGCACTAAATACGGTTGTAATAACGACGGGGTAGGCTCTGGGGAACTTACCCAAATTGAAAATATTTCTTTTGAAAACGTTTATTTTTACGGTAGAAAACCAGAACATATTATTTGCCCACCAGATTATAGATGTCCTATTTATTTTGACGGTTTTGACGGCGAAGGTAACGAAATTAAAGGTTTAACCCTTAAAAATCTTCATATTCAATCACGCCCAGACGGGGAAAACCAACGTATTCTTATTAAAAACGTTAAAGATTTAACTATTGAAAACGTTGACTTTGAATAAAAAGGTAAATCACACCTACTTTTGTGGGTGTGATTAATTTTTGCTTGTAATTATTTTCAGATTATTATATAATAATAAAGTTAAACGCACTAAAGGAGAAAGATTATGCTAGTTATATTTTCGGGTGGTTCTGGAGTAGGCAAAAATACGGTTATTGCCGAATTTTTAAAAAGGAAAGGTTTTAGCCTTATGCCAACCTATACGACTAGAAATCGTCGTGACGGCGAAGTTGATGGCAACCCATACTACTTTTTAACCAAAGAACAATTTGAAAAAAAGATTGCCGAAGGCGAATTTTACGAATACGAAAACGTGCACGGCAATTATTACGGCACTAGCAAACTTTTGCTTAAACAAGGCTTAAATTCTGGTGATATTCTCTTAAAGGATATCGACGTTTTAGGAACGCACAACCTAACGGAGAGAGTGTCTGGCGAAGTAAAAATTCTTTCGATTTTTTTGCAAGTAGATTCCCCAGAAGTTTTACGTCAAAGGTTAATTTTAAGGGGAGAAAAGGAAATAGACAAGCGTCTTTCTCGTTACGAAATGGAGCAAGGTTACAAGTGGGAATACGACTACGTTATAACCAATAACAACCTTGACCTTACCGTTTCTTACGTAGACGGACTAATTTCTTGCGAAGGAAAGCAAAAACCGTTACTAGTTGCAACCGACTTTAACCCTAACCTAGTTGACGAATTCGTTAAAGAACTTAATAACGGCAACAAAGATTTAGTGGTAAAGGTTGCTTATAGCGACGGCGAATTTTATATAACGCAAGGCGCTGAAATATATCTTGCAAGCGTAGTCTCTGGTAAAAAAGTTTGCAAGGAAATCGTAAACGGCGCTCTAATTAAAAAAGTAGACCAAACTGATTGGCTTAAAACGATTAGCGATATTAAGGGCTAGTGGGGCAAATTAACAATTTTTCTTTAGGTAGAATTTTTAAGTATTCTATCCATTTATGCTCTCTAATCGGCATAACGGGGTGCTTGCTATCTTCAAACAGTAACACAAGCGCCGGAGATATTCCATTGTGATTTTCGGTAAAGTAAAAGCCTATTAACTTTTCTTGTTTGATAAGTTTTAGCGCAGTATTGTGATAATTAAAATATCCCATAACAAAAGTATTTCAAAAATAAAAGAACGTATACCAAATGATTGATTTTAAACCTATAAACGCTACGGATAAAGCGATGTATCAAAAATATGCTTTTATTACCCCACCTAAAGGTTGCGAAGTTGGTTTTTGCAACTTGTTTTTTTGGGGCGACCAAAGACTAAAGGAAGAAGACGGCAACTTGCTTTTGCAGGCGTCGTTTGGTAAAATTTTTTATCCATTTCCAATGGGTAACGGCGATATAAAAAAATCAATAGATAGAATAATTAACGACGCCAAAGAAAGGGGTATCCCTTGCGTTATTTCTTCTATTTACGACGATAGTAGAAAGGTTTTAGAAACCCTTTACCCCGACCAGTTTGAATTCGTTACTAATAGAGATTGGGCAGATTATTTGTATAGTATAGACGATTTAGCAGGGCTAAACGGCAAAAAATACCACAAAAAGCGCACCCACTTAAACAACTTTCAAAAAAATCACCAAGGATATAGTGTGGAAGTTATAACTTCCGACAATCTTCCTAGAGTTATACAATTAGTTAACGATTGGTATAAGAAAAGAGAGAGCGTCGATACGGAAACGGACTTTACCTATGAGAAAAAGGTTTTCAAAAAGGCAATGGATAACTATACTGCGCTTGGGCTTGAAGGCATCGTTATAGTTTGGCAAGGCGAACTTTTAGCCGTTACCTTTGGTAGCAGGCTAAACCATAACACCTTTGACGTTCATTTTGAAAAAGCCGATTCTAATATTGACGGTGCGTATACCGTTGTTAACTATGAGTTTGCAAATTATATTAATAATAAATATCCTGAAATAGAGTTTCTTAATCGTGAAGACGATATGGGGTTAGAAGGTTTAAGAAAGGCAAAGTTAAGTTATAAACCTTTTAAGATTATTGAAAAGGTTAGGGCAATTTACAAGGGAGAATAAAAATGATTAAAGCAGTTATTTTCGACGTTGACGGCACTATTTGTGATTCAGAGCCTTTTCACAAACTAGCAAGAGATAGGGTTTTGAAAGATTATTCTTTAGACGTTGACTATTGGTCGCCCAAAGCCCTTTACCGTGGAAAAAGAGAATATTGGGCAGAAGTTATAGACGCAACGGGTATAAATATAGACGTGGAATCGCTAGTAAAAAAAGAGTTTGACCAAATAGTAGAATTGGCTACCCAGCGAAACCTTAAACCTAGTAAAAACCTAGTTGAACTTTTGGAATTTCTAAAGAGTGAAAATATAATAATCGGCATTGGTTCGTCTTCCGACCTATCTTACGTTCAAGATATTATAAAGGCGCTTGGTATCGATAGTTATTTTTCCATAATTTCTTGTGGTGATATGGTTCAGTTTGCAAAACCTGCGCCAGATATATTTCTTAAAGCCCTAGATATGGCAAAAGTTTCTAGCGAGCAAGCGCTAGTTATTGAAGATTCCCTAACGGGGGTAAAGGCTGGGCATAACGCAAATATTAAATGCGTTGGATACGACGTTGCTAGTGGAGAATATAAACAAGACCTTTCCGTTTGTGAGTTCGTTGTAAACGATATGATTCAAATTATAGATATTATCAAAGAATTAAACGCTTAAACATTTAGAAACTAAAAAGCACTCTAAAATTTAGAGCGCTTTTAATTTTTGTGTATTCAATTTATATTGAATTAATTATAAACACATTTCTGCGTATAACATTAACAAAGAAAGCGTGGCTATTGAAGCCGTTTCCGTTCTTAATATCCTTTTGCCTAAAGATACCGTTTCTACGCCTTTTTCTTTAGCAAGGGTAACTTCATTTTCGCTAAATCCACCTTCAGGGCCTATTATAACTGCTATCTTCATTCCACTCTTTATTTTGCAAAGAGTATTTTTGGTTGAAATAGTTCCGTTTTCACATTCGTAGGGCATAATTACAAGGTCAAAGTCTTTTAGGGTTTCCATCGCTTGCTTAAAGGTAACGGCGCTACCAACCGTGGGTATATCGTTTCGCTTGCTTTGTTCGGCGGCAGATTTTGAAATTGCTTGCCAACGCGCTATTTTGTTGTCCTTTTTATTGCCTATAAGTTTTACTATTGAACGTTCGGTTTCTACGGGGATAATTGCGTCAGCGCCAAGTTCAACTGCCTTTTGAATTATCAGTTCCATTTTATCCCCTTTGGGTAAACCTTGCATTAGGGTAATGCTAATTGGCAAATGCGTGTCCTGAAAATTTTCTTTCAAAACGGAAACGGTTGCGAAGGTTTTTTCAATTTTAGTAACTGCGCAAAGGTCGGTTTTTCCGTCAAAACTCACTAGTATATCTTCGCCAACGTTTATTCTTAAAACGTGGACTAAATGATTAAAATTTTCCCCGTCTAAAATATAGGTGTTATTAGTTTTTGGTTGGGTTGCAAAAAAGTTAAACATAAACTCTCCTTAACGAAAGGTATTGTAACACATTTACCAAAGAAATAAAAGAGAATGTTAAAAATTTATCATCGTTAGATAGAATAAACGGGGATATTTTACAAAAAACTACGTTATTATTTTTTTATTGTAAAAAAATTTTGTTTTTTTATTGCAATAAAAGTTAAAATGCTATATAATATTGAAAGTAAAAACAATTAAGGAGTAAATTATGTTTAATTTATTATTGGATGGTGACAAGAGTGGTGGTGGAATGAGCCTTTCTTCAATCATTATTTTTGGTGTAATGATCGTTGCAGTTATCGGTTTATTCGTATGGCAAAGCATATCAAACAAGAAAAAGAGAAAACAAGCGCAAGAAACTCTTAACCAACTAAAGGTTGGCGATAGGGTTAAAACTATAGGTGGAATTTGTGGTTTTGTTGTAGAAATCAACGATGCTGAAAACACTTTCGTTCTAGAAACGGGCGTAGGCGACAATAAGTCAACCGTTAAGTTTGACAAGGGCGCTATTTATCAAACTGCACCTGCGCAAGGCAATGCAAACCCAGAACCTACTGCTGAAGTTAAAACAGAAGAAAAACCTACTGAAGCAAAACCTGCAAAGGCTAAAAAAGCACCTGCTAAAAAGACTACCGAAAAGAAGGCAGAAGAAGAACAAAAGTAAGATTTTGCATAAAAGAATTTTACCCTGCATAACTATAATAAAACTAGTTATGCGGGGTTTTTTTATGAGTAGTAAAGAAAAACATCACAATTCTTTTTTGATGATATCAAAAGGGGTGGTTTCCACCATTTTGGTAACATTAATTTGCGTATTATTGTTTGCGCTAGTGGTTAAAATTTCCACTATGCCGTCGCAAGTGATTAAATGGGTTAATCAATTCTTAAAAATTTTTGCTTTATTTATCGGGGTGTTTTTTACTATCAAAGGAAAGGTTGGTTTTATAAAAGGTGGGGTTGTTGGGCTTGTTTCAACCCTTATAACCTTTTTGCTTTTTAAACTAATTTCTGGGCAAAGCGCAACCTTTTTATCGGTTTTTTTAGAATGTGTTTTCTGTTCGCTTATTGGCGCAATTTTTGGCGTGCTTGCCGTAAACAGAAAGAACAATGCTTAAACCTTCGTTTATTTTTAACAAAAAAAGATTTATTTTAAAATAAAGAGAATATTTTTAAAAAACTATTGACAAAATCAAGATAATGATATATAGTGAATGATATTTTTAAAATAATTTATACAAAGGGGGCATTATTATGCAATTTACAGATTATTGCTGGCGAATCGGTTTGGCCCTTTTACTTGGCGCTTTAATAGGCTTTGAAAGAAATAAAAGAACGAAGGAAGCAGGCATTAGAACGCACGGTCTTGTTTGTCTTGGCGCGTGTGTGTTTATGCTTCTATCACAGTTTGCTATGGACGAAGCGTTGGGTAAAGATTGGGATGCTTCACGTATTGCGTCGCAAACGGTTATGGGTATCGCCTTTTTAGGCGCAGGAATGATTTATTCTAAAGGTGGGGCAATACAAGGTATGACCACGGCTGCAGGCGTTTGGACTACCGTTGCTATCGGTATGTGTTGTGGCTCAAGTAACGTATTTTTTGCCTATATTGCTATCATAGTTACTGCTGTTATCATACTTTTTCAATTAATTTTCTACAAGCCACCAAAATTCCTTATGCATAGGGTAGAAAAGGTTGTTCGTGTTAAATTCTTAAAGACTGAAGACGTAACTGTGGATAACTTTAAAAAATACGGCAAGATAGTTGGATATTCACTAAAAAGAGAAGGCGAATATACAATTTGTTCTTGCAATATATCCTTAAAGAACACGCAAGAGTCTGACACGGAAATCGATAACATTTTTGCTGAAAGCAAAAACGTGCTTAGCGTAGAGATATTAAAACTTGCAGACAAGTAAAATTATACAAATAAATTTAAAAAAGCGACTATGAAAGTCGCTTTTTTATTTGCAAAATAATCGTATTAAATTTATATCACGTTAATAATTGTAATTACTAGTTCTTTGGTTGCTAGTATAAATAGTATACCTGCGCCAGCCCATTCTGCGTATTTGCCGAGAGTAGAACCTAAAATCTTTCCAAGCACCATTGCCAAGGCAACTAATATAAAGGTGGTTACGGCGATTATGCTTGCACCTATAAAAATAGAAAATGTTAAAGTTAAACTTAGCGTTACGCCTATTATTAAGGCGTCTACGCTTGTGGCGATTGCTTGGATAAGTATTAGAGCGTAGGATAGGTTTTGCTTAACTTTGCCATTTTCTTCTTTATCCTTTATAATGTCGTAAAGGATTTTTCCACATAGAAGATAAAACACACCTGCGACCAAAAAGCCACCAATAGATTGCAAGTATTTTGCAAAAATGCTTCCGACGAAGAACCCCAAAATAGGCATTACTCCTTGAAAGATTGCAAAGGTAACAGGCATTGCCCACTGCTTTTTAAGATTAAGGTTTTTATACACCGTGCAGTTTGCTATCGTAAGCGCGCAAGCGTCCATAGAAAGCGCTACGCCTATGGCGATAATATCCCAAATGGACATTTTTTCTCCTTAAAATACCGAGTATGGTTTCATAATTATATTAAATTGTATTGCTTTTGTCAAACTAAAATGTTACAATATTAAAAATACTTAGTAAGGGTATATATGTTCAAGATTTCTGAGGAATGGGATAACGTTTTAAGTGAAGAATTTTCGTCTTCATCATATTTAGAACTTCGTTCTTTTTTGAAAAGCGAATATTCAAACTACACCGTTTACCCGTCAATGTTCGATATATTCAATAGCCTAAAGCAAACGCCACTTGATAATGTAAAGGTGGTTATTATCGGGCAAGACCCTTATCACGAAGAAGGTCAAGCAATGGGCTTATCTTTTTCCGTTCCACGTGGTCAAAAAATTCCACCGTCATTAGTAAATATTTATAAAGAAATATCTTCCGAAACGGGCTTGTCTATGCCTACGCACGGCGACCTTACTGGTTGGGCAAAGCAAGGCGTTCTACTTCTTAACGCCGTGCTTACCGTTAGGGCGCACCAAGCCAACTCACACAAAAACAAGGGGTGGGAAGATTTTACCGACGGCGTGATTAAAAAGATTTCTGCCCTTAAAAAAGACGTGGTATTTTTGCTTTGGGGGGCTAACGCCAGAAGCAAAAAGGCTTTGATAGATACTTCTAAACACTTATGTCTAGAAAGCGCGCACCCTAGTCCTCTATCGGCGTATAACGGATTTTTTGGTTGTGGGCATTTTAATAAAACTAACGCCTATCTAAAAAGCGTAGGCAAAACACCTATTGATTGGAGCAATTTATGAAATACGTAGTAATTTTAGGCGACGGAATGGCAGACTATCCTAACCAAGCGTTGGGTGGCAAAACTCCGTTAGAACTAGCAAAAAAACCTAATATCGACGCGCTTGCAAAAAGTGGTATGGTGGGTTTATGTAAAACCGTTCCCGACGGAATGAAGCCGGGTAGCGACGTGGCCAACCTTTCCGTTTTAGGCTATGACGTTAAGTCTTGTTATACGGGGCGTTCGCCACTAGAAGCGGCGTCTATTGGAATAGAATTAAAAGATACCGACGTTACTGCAAGAGCAAATCTAGTAACCTTATCTAATGAACCTAATTTTGAAGATAAAACTATGGTGGATTATAGTGCAGGGGAAATTTCTACCGAAGAAGCAAAGCAACTAATCGAATACCTTGCAGAGCGCCTTAATACCCAAAAGTTTAGGTTTTACGCAGGGATTAGTTATCGCCATTGCCTAGTAGTGGATAACGGCGTTATCGCAGGGGACTTAACGCCCCCACACGATATAACGGGTAAGCCTATAAAAGGGCATTTGCCGACTTCCGAAGTAGGCAAGGAATACCTATCGCTTATGAAAAAGTCGGTTGAACTTTTAAAAGACCACCCTATAAATTTAGCAAGAATAAAAGCAGGTAAAAACCCTGCAAGTTCACTTTGGTTTTGGGGGGAAGGCACTAAGCCTAGTTTAGAAAATTATAAGGGTAAATACGGTGTGGACGGCGCTATAATTTCTGCCGTAGACCTTCTTAAGGGAATAGGCAAGTTATCGGGCTTGCAAGTTATTGAAGTAGAAGGCGCAACGGGTAATTACGACACCAACTTTAGTGGTAAAGCCACGGCTTGTATAGACGCCTTAAAGAATGGCAAAAACTACGTGTATATTCATATGGAAGCCCCCGACGAGTGTGGGCACCACGGCGACGCAGAACATAAAATATATTCCATAGAGCAAATTGATAAACAAGTGGTTGCTCCAATAGTGGAATATCTAGAAAGTTGTGGCGAAGATTATAAGATACTAGTTTGCCCAGACCATCCAACGCCACTATGCTTAAAAACTCACGTTTCCGACCCCGTGCCATTTATAATTTATACTAAAGGGGATAAAAAGGGTAACGGGGCGACCGTTTATACTGAAGCGCAAGCAAAGGCAACGGGTTTAACCTTTAACGACGGTGTTAGTTTGGTAAAGAAATTCTTTGCACGTTAAAAAAGGGTATTTTTAAATTAGCGTTTTAGCACAATAACTTCTAAAGGCAAAACGTTTGTAATTTATTTCATTAACAAAAATTTTGATAATAGAGAAAGGGTGAAATGAAAATAGGTATATCTTACGGTAAGGTTTATAGAGATAACGTTTTAGATGATAGTTCACAAAAAGTTCTTAAAAGATTAAAGGATATAGGCTATGAATGTTTAGATTATAATATGCCTCTTGCCTGCATGCGTCCAGACCCTATTTTTAAGCAAGAAAGAAAGGTTTGGGTCAATCATTTTAAGGAAATGAAAAAGATGATTGAGGGCGAAGGTTTGTGTGTTGCCCAAACGCACGCAACCTTCAACACTGCTTACGACCCAAATCACCCCTTTGAGGTTACTAGCGAAATAGCCGACCAAATTAACAAGGAAATTGAAGCGACCTCTATACTAGGTTCTAAATATATAGTAATTCACCCAATATGCAAGTATATTGCACCTTTTAGAGAAGAGCATTATCTAGGTCTTAAGCAAGACGATTATCTTTTAAACATGCGTGAATTAAAAAAGTTTGAGCCTGCCCTAAAAGAATTTAATGTTAAGGGTTGTTTGGAAAATTTGTTCTTATTTAGTTTTCACAGCAGACATGCCGTAGCAACGGGTTGTTCTACTGCTAAAGACTTGCTAGAGTATAAAAACGGGCTTAACTCTGACCATTACGGTATATGTTTTGATACGGGGCATGCTAATATTTTATGGAGTAATCTTACGGAAGAAATTAAAATGCTTGGCGATAATTTAAGCATATTGCACGTTCACGATAATAGTCATGCTGATGACGAACATCTAGCAGTTGGAATGGGCTCTATAGATTGGAAAGCATTTGCCAAAGCCTTAAAGGATATTGGATACAAGGGCAATTTTTGTATGGAAATTCACATTGCAAACATGTTAAAACTCGGTAAAGATTTAGCATGGCAATATTTACAATTAGCGCACGATTCGGCAAGAACAGTTCTTACAGAAGCAAATTTTAAGTAATAAATATAATCTATACATGATAAAAAGCGTGGCAGTTGCCACGCTTTTTTATGTGTATTATTATGATTTTCTAAATTTTGAAGGAGAAACACCCGTTCGTGATTTGAATTGGCGAATGAAGTGGGTAACGTCGGTATATCCTAGTTCCTTTGCTATAATACTTATTTTATGATCGCTTCCTAGTAAAAGATTTTTTGCAGTATCTATCTTGGCATTTATTATATCGTCCATTGGGGAAATTCCGAAAAGAGATTTATAAACGCTAAAAAAACGTGAGTCGGAAAGTCCCACACTGCTTGCCAGCGAACTAATATTGTGTTTTTTATCTAGCGATAAAAAGGTTTTTTCCCTAAGCCAACGAAGATTTGAAATAAGATCGGTAGAAAGATTTTCGGGAAGTTCTTCATTGCAATACCGTGCGAGTTTTATAAACAGTTCTTCTAACTTAGCGCAAAGTAATCGCTGTTTATTTTTATAAGTTGAATTAAACTCAATTTCTATCTCTCTTGTTATTTGTGTTATAAATTCGTGCTTTTTAGGATAAAAAATTTCATTTAGTCCTATGCCTAGTTTATCAAAATACTCCTTATCAACGTTGAAAAAATGTATCCAATCGTGTTGTATGTAAGTTTCCGATTTAAAGTATTGTGGAAACGACGGTTGATATATGATACAAGCGTGTGGTTCGGTGTTTATGACTTTTTCGTTGATTTTTACCGTCATTGGATTAAAAAAATGTAAAAAGGTAAACTTTTCGTGCCCCCTAGGTCGATTTATTGTAAACCCACCGTTTTCTGGGAATGCGTGTCTAACTGCAAAAATATCCATCGCTACTCTCCTTACTTCTTTATTATAAAACAAGCAGTAGGATATGTCAACTTTTTAGTAATATAGTCTATTGATTCATAAGTAGAAAGTAGTATAATTTAAGCAAAAATTAAAATTTTATATGGGAGAATAAGTATGATTTATAGGCAAGAACACCCAAAGCCACAATTTGAAAGGGCAACTTGGCAAAATCTTAACGGAGAATGGGATTTTGCAATCGACCACGACAACTGTGGCGAAGGAAAAGAATATTTTAAGGTTGATAAAAACTTTGATAGCAAAATAAACGTTCCTTTTGCGCCGGAAAGTGTTTTGTCGGGAATAGGTAATACTGACTTTATTGCTTCCGTTTGGTATAAAAGAAAAATTAATATAACTAAAAGTCAACTAGAAAATAGAATTGTGTTGCATTTTGGCGCTGTAGATTACGTTGCAACTCTTTACGTAAACGGGCAAAAGGTTGGCTACCACAAGGGGGGATATACTTCTTTCTATTTTGATATTACTAGTTTTGTAGTAGAAGGTGAAAACGATATTTGTGTTCACGCCGAAGATGCGCCAACGTCATACTATATTCCAACGGGTAAGCAAGATAAAAGTTTTAAGCCAGAAGGGGTATTGTATACTAGGTCTACCGGTATTTGGCAAACGGTTTGGCTAGAGTTCACACCTAAAACTTATATTAAAAACGTTAAATATTATCCAAACGTTGCAGACGGTTCTATTAACGTAAACGCTGAACTAGTGGGCGCTGGTGAATTTAGCGTAAAGGCATACTATCAAGGAAAGTTAGTGGGGCAGTCAAGCGCTAAAAGTAACGGTGGGAACGTTGGCGTTACCATTAAACTAGACGAAATATATTTATGGCAACCACTAGACGGCAAACTTTACGATTTGCAACTTACCTACGGAGAAGATAAAGTTAAAAGTTATTGTGGTTTAAGGGAAGTTAGGTTTGAAGGGCACAAGTTTATTATAAACGGCAAAAGCGTATTCCAACGCTTCGTTCTCGATCAGGGTTATTACCCAGACGGAATTTACACTGCGCCTAGCGACCAAGCGCTTGCAAACGACGTTAAAATTTCCATTGACGCAGGCTTTAACGGGGCAAGACTTCACCAAAAGATTTTTGAAGAACGCTTCTTGTATCATTGCGACAAGGCTGGCTATATGGTTTGGGCAGAATTCCCTAACTGGATAACTAACATTCTTGAGCCCGACACTTTAAGGCATACTCTAGCGCAATGGACGGAAGAAATAGAGCGTGACTTTAACCACCCTTCAATTATTGGTTGGTGTCCTTTTAATGAAACGGGTGGATTCGTTGACGGAGAGTGGCGTAGGGTTTGGAGAGAACCGGGTTACGACACGGCTAAACTTTTCTACGATACGACTAAAATGATTGACCCAACTCGCCCTGTGAACTTAATAAGTGGTGGGTGTCACTGTGAAAATTTTGAAGGCAGACAATCAACTACCGACGTTATCGACGCACACTTAAACGATTTAAGAGAGTTTGACGATTGGTTTAAGGATATGCCTAATAGTTATTATAATTTTTGGCAGAAGAAAAGGGAAAAAGTTTTTGGAATGCCGATGTGGCTTAGTGAAACGGGTTGCGTTGTTTGGAATGAAGAAAATCCAGAATGGAGTTACGCTATGGTGGATAATTTTTGGTGTCCTAATTCCAAAGAAGGTTGTGTAAAGTTGATTAGCGATTTCTATACTTATCTTATGAGTAAAGAGTATATGTTCGGCTTGTGCTTGGTTCAATTATACGACGTGGAAAACGAAAAGAACGGCATATACACTTATGACAGAAAAGACAAGTTTGGGGTGGAAAAACTTAAAAAAGTGTTAACTCAAAAAGCGGCAATAGAAGACTGATTATGATTATTAAGACCATACCCGTTCGGATATGGTTTTAATTTTGCAATTTTGACTTAAATCGACACTTTTTTATATATTTTTACTATCATAAAAGAATTTTTGACGGCGTATATATTACTGAAACACCTTAAAGGAGATTTTTTTATGAACGACAAACTTCAATATGCTAGCATGTTGGAAATTCCCGTTTCCACCTGCAATATCAGTATTAAACCACAAAAGAAACGTTTCAAGAAGAAAAAGGTTAACGACCAAGAAGTTAAAGAACAACTTCTTGAAAAAATAAATTCTCAAGAAGAGTTTTCTTTAGAAGAAACTTTGCCCGTTCAAGACCAAGTAGATACTGAAAGTGATATTGTTAAAGATGACGATATAGAGCAAACGGCAACCGTTTCCCTTCAAAGTAAACCAAAGAAACGCTTTAGGTTAAAATTTTCGGCAATTACAATTCAACTTATGGTTATCGGGGTATTGCTTGCGACTATTTTTATAACCAATTCGGTATATCCTAATAGTGGTATAAACGTGTTTATGCGTGGCATTTTTAAGCCCGAGCAAATAGAGCAAGTTGATACAAGGTTATATTCAGAGTTTGCGCCTACCTTTTCTTCCAACGTAACCATTAATGAAGGCGTAATGACGGTTAGTAGTAACGGAAGTGTTTATAGTTCGCTAGAAGGAGTGGTTACCGACGTCGTTCAAGAAGAAGACGGCAGATATACGGTCAGCGTTGAACACAGCGCAAATTTCACCAGCGTTTTTAGTGATATTGAACACGTTTATCTATCGGTGGGCGACAACGTTTTAACTAATTTTCCAATAGGTTATGCTTCTCAAGACGTGCGTATGTGCTTTTTAGGGGAAAACGGCGCTATAATTTCTAACTTCCAAATCCTTGACGGCGCAGTCGTATGGGCAGTATAAAACTTTCCATTCACCCCCTATTTTATCTGTTTGGTCTATATTACGGGTTTACGGGTAGGTTTTTCTTATTTATTATGACTACTCTTTGCGCCGTTATGCACGAACTTGGTCATTCGATAGTTGCATCGTCAAACGGGTATAGACTAGATAAAATTACGCTAATGCCTTTCGGCGCAGTGGTTAAAGGGGATATCGACGGAATAAAACCTAAAGACGAAATAAAAATTGCCTTGGCAGGACCGATGATTAACCTTGCCGTAGGCATTTTTTTTGTTGCCGTTTGGTGGATATTTCCAGAAACCTACGCTTTTACCGACCTTGCCGTTCAAACCTGCTTTTCCCTTGCGCTAATAAACCTTATTCCTGCCTATCCACTTGACGGGGGAAGAATACTATACGCTACGTTGCGCTGTAGGCTAAATCACGATAAAGCAGAACTGATTTGTAAAATCGTAGGTGGCGTGTTTGGAATATCGTTGCTTGCTGGGTTTGTTGCTACTTGTTTTTACTCCGTTAACCTGTCTTTGTTGATATTTTCAATTTTTCTACTTGTCGGTGCGTTTAGTAAAAAGCAATACGGTAAATACGTTAAGGTAGTTGGTGGGGTAACAATTTCCGAACTTAAAAGGGGTGTTGCTTTCAAAAAGCAAGGGGTTGACGAGAATATAACTATAAAAAGGCTTATTAGAATTCTAGAGCCTAACGCCATTAATGAAGTAGTAGTGTATTCAAACGGCAAGCAAAAAACAACCCTTTCCCAAGAAAAAATAAATAATTTAATAAACAACCACTCAATTTATCAAAAAATAAGCCAAGTCATATAGCGCCTATAAAAAAATTACAATTTTCAATCACAATATCTTGTGGATAGAAAGTTTAATTAACAATATATATACAACTTTCAAAAAAAGTGCAAAAAAAAGGGTAAAATATTTAAAAAACAAGCAAAAAAACTTGACATAAAAGGTTATATTTGTTAGAATTAATTAGCATCTCGAGTTCGGGGTGTTAATTTTTTGATTTAGAAGGTGTAATTATGGCAGCAAAGGGCGCAAGAGTAAAGATAACGCTAGCATGCACGGAATGTAAGCAAAGAAATTACGATACGTTCAAAAACAAGAAGAACGACGCAGAAAGAATTGAAATGCAAAAATACTGCAAATTCTGCAAAAAACACACTGCACACAAGGAAGCAAAATAATAAAAGCGTTCTTGTATAAGTGCGTATTTAAAAAAATTAAGGGGCAAAAAAATGGCTAAAAATAAAACTTTAGACAACGGTGGTTTTATCCAAAAGGGTAACCCTGAAGCTCGTAAAGAAGAAAAGAAAGACGTTAAAAAGGTTAAAAAGAATAAAAAACCTAATATTTTCAAAAGATTAGGCGCAAAGATTAAAGACGTTTTCTCTGAACTTAAAAAGGTTAGTTGGCCGGGCTTTAAAAAGGTTGTTAAGGAAACGGGTATCGTTATCGTAGTAGTATTAATCTTCTTGGTTGTTATCACGGCGTTCGATTCAGGTTTACTAAAACTTTTAGAGTTAATCGTATAAGGAGAGAATATGGCTATTGAAGATGCAAGATGGTATGTAATACATACCTATTCGGGCTATGAAGCTATGGTTCAAGACAGCCTTGAAAAGCTTATAGAAAACAACAACCTACAAGAAAATATTTTTGAAATTCAAGTTCCAACCGAAGAAACCTTAGAAGAAAAGGCTAACGGCAA
Source organism: Christensenellaceae bacterium (assembly GCA_045591355.1). GTDB lineage: Bacteria > Bacillota > Clostridia > Christensenellales > Borkfalkiaceae > UBA1259. The sequence continues at coordinate 23,788 of JAZNSS010000007.1, forward strand.
AAAGAAACTTGTTAAAAGAAAGAAATTTCCTTGCTACGTTTTCTTAAAGATGATTTACAGTAACGATATTTGGTATTTAGTAACCAATACTCGTGGTGTAACGGGCTTCGTTGGTCCACAAGGTAGACCACTTCCACTTACTGATGAAGAAGTAATTAGAATGGGTCTTATCAAAGAAGTTGTTGAAGTTGACTTTGCAATCGGGTCTGACGTTCAGATTCTTGCAGGTCCACTGGAATCTTTCTGTGGAAAGGTAGTTTCACTTAACGACGGCGCTCAAAAGGCTATGGTTAACGTGGAAATGTTCGGCAGAAGCACTGACGTTGAAGTTGATTACGTTCAATTAAGAAAAGTTAATGTCGCAGAAAATTAATTTGTTACTATTCGGCAGTAAGCCGATTGTATATTAAGTGGGAGTTGCAATAAATTTATGCACTGTTGCAACGATATCACCACGTTAGGAGGAAACAATTATGGCAAAAAAAGTTACGGCAATCGTTAAATTGCAATTGCCTGCAGGCAAGGCAACTCCCGGTCCACCCGTAGGTTCTACGTTAGGTCCTCACGGAATTAATATTCCAGGATTTACCAAAGAATTCAACGCTAAAACTCAAGATCAAGCTGGGTTGATAATTCCGGTTGTAATGACCATTTATCAAGATCGTTCTTTCACGTTCATCTTAAAAACCCCACCAGCACCTGTTCTTATTAAAAAGGCATGCGGAATCGAAACTGCTTCTGCTGCTCCAAACAAGAACAAAGTTGCTAAGATAACCAAGGCACAGGTTGAAGAAATTGCAAAATTAAAGATGCCTGACCTTAACGCAAACTCTCTAGAAAGCGCTATGAGCATGATAGCCGGCACTGCTAGAAGTATGGGTGTTGAAGTCGTAGATTAAGGAATATGTGGGAGGGGATAATCCCCGAATGTACCACGGGAGGTAATTATAATGAAACACGGTAAAAAATATACTGACAGCGTTAAAACAATCGAATCTGCTAAACTTTACGAAGTTGACGAAGCAATCGGTTTAGTTTTAGACACTGCAAAAGCAAAATTCGACGAAACGGTTGAACTACACGTTCGTTTAGGCGTTGACCCAAAACAAGCAGACCAACAAGTTCGTGGCGTTTTGGTTCTTCCAAACGGAACGGGCAAAAACGTTAGAGTATTGGTATTAGCAAAGGGCGACAAGGCAGACGAAGCAAAGGCTGCTGGCGCAGACTTCGTAGGCGCTGAAGAAATGATTCAAAAAATTCAAACTGAAAACTGGTTTGATTATGACGTAATCATCACCACCCCTGACATGATGGGCTTGGTTGGTAGAATCGGTAAGGTTTTAGGTCCTAAAGGCTTAATGCCAAACCCAAAATCCGGCACCGTTACTATGGACGTTGCTAAAGCAATCAAAGATACCAAAGCTGGTAAAGTTGAATATAGACTTGACAAAACTGCAATTATCCACTGCGCAATCGGTAAAAAGTCTTTCGGTAAAGAAAAACTTAAAGAAAACTACGATGCACTTATGGAAGCAATCGTTAAGGCAAAACCAGCTGCTGCAAAAGGTCAATACGTTAAGAGTGTTGCCCTAGCTAGCACGATGGGTCCTGGCGTAAAAATTAACGCTAAAATTTAGTTGACAAACAGTTTTTTAAATTGTATAATCAACTAGTAAAAATTAAATAGCCCAAGACAGTAGGTTTTTAACTTGCTTGATAGCAGACCAACCGAGGCGGAATTTATATAGTATTAATAATTGCATTGCAATATTATACATTATATAATAATATAAGGCTATAAGCCCTTGTAATCCGTTTTGGTTTGCAAGGGCGTTTTTATTCTTAAAAGGAGGTAGTAATATGTCAGCAAGTAAAGAGGCAAGAATAGAGTTATCAAGCGCTATCAAAGAGAAGATTCAAGATGCGAAATCAGTTGTTTTCGTTAAGTTTAGCGGTCTTACCGTTGCAGAAGACACCGAACTTCGTCGTGAATTCAGAAAGAACAACGTTGAATATAAGGTTTACAAAAACACCCTTATTAGAAAAGCGTTTGAATCTTTGGGAATTACCGATTTCAATGACGATTTGAACGGCCCAACAGCCGTTGCATTTGGTTCAGATGAAACGGGCGCTGCAAAAGTTATCGTAGACGCAGCAAAAAAATATCAAGATAAAGTTGTAGTTAAGAGTGCATTCGTAGAAGGCGCAAGGGTTGACGTGAAAGGTGTTCAAGCTCTCGCAGCAATGCCAAGCAAAGAACAACTTATTGCAAAAATGCTTGGTTCACTTCAAGCACCAATATCAAACTTTGTTGGAGTTCTTTCAGCAATGCCAAGAAGTCTTGTTATTGCGCTTAACGCAGTTGCAGAAAAAAAGGCTCAGTAACCTATATTACTGAAAAAATTAAAAAATAAAAAAATTAAATTTAAAATTGTTTATAATTTGGAGGATAAAACAATGGCAGACATTCAAAAAATGATCGAAGAAGTTAAAGGTATGACAGTATTAGAACTTAACGAATTAGTTAAGGCT
>JAZNSS010000008.1:0-10747 GCA_045591355.1 Christensenellaceae bacterium
ACGCCGTTTAAATATGTAATTTCCGACTCTTTATTAACTACAGAAACAGCAACACTAAATATTTCATCACCGCTCATATCAAGATATACATATCTTGTACCATTTGCAGCAAAAACTTTTTGTTAGTCGTTATCAATTGACTAAAGTATTTATTAGAAATATGGGTATTACTTTAACTGAATATATAGAAAGAAAAAGATTAAACAGGGTAATATCACTTGTTGCTAATGGAGAAAAAATAGAATCGGCTTCTTTTCAAGCAGGTTTTAATAGTTATTCAAACTTTTATAAAAAATTTATAAAGTATTATGGGATTTCTCCATATAAGTTCTTTATTAATGCATCAAAAAAATAAATAGTTTTTATTTATGGCTGAGCTATAATTTAAGGTGTGATATTTTTATTTTCTTTAAAGCAGTTTTACATTTTACACGCTCCGCCAAAGTAAGAAAACACCCTTTTGGGTGTTTTTTCTTTGTTAGAGTAGGGGATTAGAACTTGGAACTTGCAACTTTAGGTGCGTATTGCCGTTAGACAAAAAATAGTCCATTAAACTGTTTATTAGGTAGGACTCACGGTCAAGAACTCATTTTATTTTTCTATGATAAGATTAAAGAAGAATTATAACTAAACAAAGTCAATATTCTTACGAAAATTTTTCGTTAAGAAAGATATTGACGCGCATTTTATTTTCTTGTAAAATTACTATATAAAATGTTTGGGGTATTATATGCTTAATTTATCTATTATGCCTTTAGACGATAATAACGTTAAAGAAGTATGTGATGATATTATCGAACAGCAAAAAGACGGTGTATCAACACACGCTATGTTTTGCATGATATTTCACGCAGAAGGCAACCCTGTTGTCGATAAAGCAACTAGGCAATGTGAAATATTTGATAAATATAAACAAGTATTAGATAAATACAATGCCAAATACGGTATTTTAGCGCAGTCTACTTTAGGTCATTTTGCACCACTTTCAGTTCAACATCCTTTTCAAACTCTAGTTTCTTTAGATGGTCAACCTTATACTACGGCATCGTGTCCACTTGATAAAAATTTTCAAAAATATATTAAGGGGCAAATGAAAACTATTGCATCACACGGTCCATCAATAATTTTAATTGACGATGACGTGGGGTTATTATATAAGGTTAACGGTTGCACTTGTCCTTTGCACATGGCAGAATTTAATAAGCGCGCCAATACGAATTTTACAAGAGAAGAATTAAAAAAACGTTTAACGAGTAATCTTCCAGAAGATAAGAAATACGTTGATATTTTCGTTGAAGTTCAAAAGGATAGTTTGCTAGAAATCGTTAATATAATGAGAGAAGGAATTGACGAAGTTAACCCTAACATTTGGGGCGCAATTTCTGGAATTTGCCCTGGTAACGGATACGTAGAATTTTCTGACGTTTTAGCAACGGCATTTGCTGGAAAAGGTAATCCCGTTATATCAAGGCTTAACGGTGGTATTTATACTATGAATAGTAGGGGATATACGCCTAGAATGTATCGTTCTGCTTTAATTAGAGAAAATTTAAAGGGTAAGGCAGACTATATTCTAGCAGAAACGGATACTTGCCCACAAAATAGGTATAGCGCTAGCGCATCACTTCTTCATATGCATTTTACGGCTAGTATTTTTGAGGGGGCAAACGGCGCAAAACATTGGATTACTAAACTTAACGCACATGAGCCTAATTCTGGCAAAGAATATAGAAAAATCCTTTCTAAATATAGTAAATTTTATGATGCCTTAGTAAATTACGTAAAAGTTTCTAAACCAGTTGGCTGTAGAATACCACTTTGTGAAATCCCTTCTTATCCATTTACCCCTTGGGGTGAACCTATTAATAATATCGTTGCTTGGTCTACAAGTGTTTTAGAACATTTAGGTATTCCTTTGTATTTTTCTAATGAAGAAGGTGGTGCAGTCTTTATTGACGATATCACAGTTAGAGATTTTTCTGACGATACCTTTAAGAAATTTTTTAAAGGAACTTTAGTTTTATCTGGAAAAGCAGCGAAAAAACTAAACGATAGGGGATTTAGAGAGTTTACAGGTGTTGACGTTTCCGAATGGAAAGGTAAATTAATTTCTTATGAAGCAATTGACGGTTTCCACGTTGCTAAACAATATAAAATTAATCAATTATCCACTGTAAACGACAACGTTGACGTTTATTCAATGAATTATAATTCTTTAGGCAACAACCACGAAAGTTTATTTCCAGCAGTAACGGGATATAAAAATCCTACCGGTGGATATACGATAGTTTTTTGTGGTAGTCCCGATGCTCCTTTTGATTATACAAATGCTTTTTCAATGCTAAATGAAACAAGAAAAAAACAATTAATTAAAATTTTATTATCTCAAAATTGTTTGCCCGTATTTTATCCCGATGATGCCGACGTTTATTTGTGTGCAAGTTATCTTGAAAATGGAGAACTTATGTGTGGATTTTTTAACATGGGCTTAGACGTTATAGACGAAATTACTCTTGTTATAAAAGATAAGTTTTCTAAGATTGAGATTCTTCAACCAGACGGCGCAAGAAAGAATTGTGAGTATTATATGAAAGACGGGGTAGTTCACGTTAAAGAACAAGCAGGAGTTTTTCTTCCCGTAGTATTATTTATTAAATAACTTGTTAGTTTTATTTAAAAGGCGCAGTTTTTGTGCCTTTTATCTTATTTTTAGATGAAGTTATGCAAAACGTTTTCATTGACAAAAATATTTATATTTGTTATGCTATAAGAAGGAGGTAGAAAATGAGAAAAAGAGTATCCTTTTTAAGACGCGATAGATCTATAATTTCTAGCAAAGTAAAAGAGTCTTTTTCTTCAGTTTTACCAATTACATTAGTTATACTTTTAATATGTTTAACTATTGTTCCTATTGAAGAAGGTTTTACCTTAATTACCTTTATAATTGGCGCTTTAACAGTCGTTGTAGGAATGGGCTTGTTTACACTTGGCGCAGATACTGCAATGACGCCTATCGGCGAATACGTTGGCTCTTCTGTTATGAAGTCAAAAAAACTTTGGATTATCCTACCGATTTGCTTTATAGTTGGCGTTTTGATTACTATCGCTGAACCTGATTTGCAAGTTTTAGCGCATCAACTTTCAGGAACAGAGATTGAACCGTTTATTTTAATAATTGCCGTTGGAGTAGGCGTGGGCGTATTTTTAGTTTTTGCTTTCTTAAGGATTATCCTTAGAATAAAAATGTCCTATATACTCATTATTTTTTACGTGGCAGTATTTGTTTTATCTTTTTTTGTTCCTAAAACGTTTATTCCACTTGCGTTTGACTCTGGTGGGGTAACTACAGGGCCAATTAGCGTTCCTTTTATAATTGCTATAGGAACTGGTGTTGCTTCAATGCGAAACGGTGATAACTCCGAAACTGACGGTTTTGGCTTAACAGCGCTTTGTTCAATTGGACCTATAATTGCAGTTATGATATTAGGTATTATTTTCCAACCTGAGTCTATTGCACCTGCTACCGATACTTCTTTAAATATTCAAAATTCGACGGATATTTTTTCTGCTTTTTGGAAGGTTATTCCATTATATTTAAAAGAAGTTGCAATAGCATTATTGCCAATAGTTGCCTTTTATTTCTTATTTCAGATATTTGGACCAAAAGTTAGTAAGCAGACGTTAGTTAAAGTATTAATTGGTTTGCTTTATACCTACGTTGGGCTTGTTTTATTCCTAGTTGGTGTAAATGCTGGATTTTTACCAATGGGTAAACTTATTGGTAAATATATCGGTGCGCTTAGTTATAATTGGATAATGATTCCTATTGGTGTCATTATGGGTTTCTTCGTTGTATCTGCCGAACCAGCCGTTCACGTTTTAACCAAGCAAGTTTACGAATTAACGTCAGGCGCTATTCCTAAAAATGCTTTAAGAATTAGTTTTATGTTTGGTGTTGCGCTTTCCGTTGGTCTTGCGATGCTTAGAATAGTTTTAAATATTCCAATTATATATTTTCTAATACCAGGATACTCAATAGCATTAATATTAGCGTTTTTTGTCCCAGAGATGTTTACGGCAATCGCCTTTGACTCTGGTGGCGTTGCTTCGGGCGCTATGACGGCAAGTTTTTTAATACCTTTAGCGCTTGGTTTTTGCGAAAAGATGGAAATGGATTTAGCAACTCAAGGTTTTGGTGTCGTTGCTTTGGTCGCTATGATGCCTATAATTACTATTCAGTGTTTAGGCTTGATTTATAAAATTAAAACTAGCAGGATTAAAAACTCAGTTGAAAGTGATTCAACTGCAGACGAAATTATTGAATAAGGTGGTATATAGTGGTAGGTATTAAATATCTAATTGCAATCACAAAACGTGAGTTTGCGCAAGATTACTTGGATTTTTTCAAAAGATACGGCGTAAAAAACGTCATTAGTAATTTTGGTAATGGAACGGCAACAGAAAGCACTTTAAATTTATTAGGTCTTGAAAAAACGGAAAAGGTTGTTTTTAAGACTATGGTTAATGAAGAAAAAGTTCCGTCCATCATGAAAGGGTTACTTTCTGAAATGGACATATCTTCAGCAGGGAACGGACTTGCCGTTTTTATGCCCGTTGATAGTTTTGCCGGTAAAAATTCATTAAATTATTTCGTAAACGATTACGTAAGTAATAAAGAAGGTGGAAATATGAATTCTAACGAATCAAAGATTGTAATGATAATTTCTATAATTGATAAAGGAAATACTGAAATTCTTATGAACGCTGCAAGAGAAGCAGGCGCTAATGGTGGAACGGTTGTTCGTGGTAAAGGAACAGGCGCAGATATCGCAAAATTTTTCGGTGTTTCAATTAGCGAAGAAAAGGAATTGGTTTACATTTTAGCGCGCAGAGAAAACAGAGACGCCATTATGAAGGCTATAATGGAAAAGTCGGGAGTGAATAAAAATTTCCATCCCGTTACTTTTTCTATTCCTGTTGATTGTGTTGTTGGTTTATCGGTTTTTGATAATATAATCTAGTAATTTTTTTCTTGACATTTTATTATTTATATCATATAATCTAACCAATGAGGGAGTAGTAAGCGCTTCTGCGTTGCAAGTCACCATCACGGCGTCTAGCTTGGCTTGCCTTAAATTGCGAGACTCATGTGTAACTATATTGCTATACATGTGTTTAACTTGGTTTAATCGGGTGTAGTTTTATAGCTACGCTCGTTTTTTTAGCCATTTTTTTGTATAACGTTTAATATACTATAAAAAATGTTAATAATTAATTATATTGGAGGTTTTAGTTTTGATTGCACACACTTGTAGTTCTGATGATTTAATTAAAGAACTAGGCTCTGACGTAAATCAAGGTCTTTCACAAGCACAAGTTAATGAAAGACTTGAAAAGTTTGGGGAAAACAAACTAAAAGAAAAGAAGAAAAAATCTTTATTCGTTAAATTTTTAGAACAATTTAAAGATGCGATGATTATCATTCTTTTAATTGCCGCAGCCATTTCTCTTGGAGTTGCTATTTACGACGGTGTTACACACGGTTTTAATATTATTGAATTAATTGAACCGTTTTTAATTCTTGCCATTGTTGTAATTAATGCCGTAATGGGCGTCGTCCAAGAGAATAAAGCCGAAAGGGCATTAGAAGCCTTAAAAAACATGTCTGCGCCACACGCGCGTGTAATTCGTGATGGTGTAGAAAAGATTGTTATGTCTTCTGCTCTTGTTCCGGGTGATATTATAAAACTTGAAGCAGGCGACTTTGTTCCTGCCGACGCAAGATTGATTAAAAGTGTTAACTTAAAGTCTGAAGAATCTGCCCTAACGGGTGAGTCTGTTCCATCTGAAAAAGACGCTAACGCCGACGTGAAAGAAAAAGCGCCTATTGGTGATAGAACTAATATGGTATTTTCAGGTTGTAGCATTACTTACGGAACTGCCATTGCTATCGTTACGGCTACGGGAATGAATACGGAAATGGGCAAAATCGCAGGTATTCTTGCCAATGAAGAAGAAGTTAAAACCCCACTTCAACAAAAACTTGCCAAACTTGGCAGTATGCTAGGTTTACTAGTTCTTGGTATTTGCTTTATAATGTTTTTAGTGCAAATTATTAGAGATGGCTTTGGGTTTGATAATATAATTGGTTCTTTTATGTCTGCTATATCTTTAGCCGTTTCTGCAATACCCGAAGGTTTACCAGCAGTAGTTACTATCGTTTTATCTATCGGCGTTCAAAGAATGGTTAAAAAGAATGCTATTATAAGAAGACTTCCTGCAGTTGAAACTTTGGGTAGTTCGTCGGTTATTTGTTCTGATAAAACGGGAACTTTAACGCAAAATAGAATGACGCTTGTTAAAACTTACGTTGACGGCGATAAGATTATTGATTTTAACGGAACGGCAGAAGGTGAAACCTATAAAATGCTTTCCTTTGGTAGTTTGTGTTCCGACGGTAAAGTTGTTTTTGAAGATGGAAACGAAAAACACATTGGCGACCCTACTGAAACGGCTATCGTTCTTGCATCACACAAGGCAGGTGGCGTTCAAGATAAGTTAAATGAGCAATATCCTAGAGTTGCCGAACTTCCTTTCGACTCAGATAGAAAATTAATGACAACCGTTAATATGATTAATGGAAAGCCCGTTGCAATAGTAAAAGGCGCTTTTGACGTTATTGCAACAAGAACGGTAAAGGGCGATATGGAAAAGGCTAGAATTGCTTGTGATGAAATGAGTTCAAATGCCCTTCGAGTATTAGCAGTGGCGTATAAAGAACTTGATAAAGTTCCCGAAAATCCTACGTTTGAAGAACTTGAAAACGGTTTAACCTTTGTTGGTCTTGTAGGGATGATAGACCCACCAAGACCTGAATGTAAAGTGGCAGTTGCAACTTGTCGTCAAGCAGGAATTAAGCCTGTAATGATTACAGGCGACCATATTATAACGGCTACTGCTATTGCTAAAGAACTTGGAATATTCGTTGATGGCGATAAAGCCATTACGGGCGCAGAACTTGACCAAATGACGGACGACGAACTAGATAAGGAAGTTGAAAAAATTTCCGTTTACGCACGTGTTTCGCCCGAAAACAAGATAAGAATCGTTAAAGCATGGCAGAAGAAAGGTCAAGTAGTTTCAATGACGGGTGACGGCGTTAACGACGCTCCTGCGTTAAAAGCGGCAGACATTGGTTGCGCAATGGGTATAACGGGAACGGACGTTGCTAAGGGGGCTGCTGATATGACTCTTACTGACGATAATTTTGCAACGATTGTTGACGCAGTTAAAGAAGGTAGGGGAATATTTGAAAACATTAGAAAGGTTGTTGGGTTCTTATTATCTACTAACCTTGCAGAAGTATTAGTCGTATTTTTATCAACGATAATTTTAGGCTCAATAGTAGGTCTTGGTAGTCCGTTTATACCAATTCAACTTCTTTGGATAAATCTTGTTACTGACTCCTTACCAGCAATCGCACTTGGAATGGAAGCCGTTGAAGACAATATTATGCTTAACAAACCTAAGTCTAAAAAGGAAAGTTTGTTTGCTCATGGGTTAGGATTAAAGATAGCGTTAAACGGTATTTTACTTACAATTACAACATTGTCGGCTTATATATTTGGTGCTTACGCTATGAGATATCCAACTGGTATATTAAATCACGATGCAGGAAGCACCATGGCGTTCTTAGTTCTTGCTATGAGTCAATTAGTTCAAGCGCTTAATATGAGATCTTCTCATTCTTTGTTTAAGGTTGGTTTCTTCACTAATAAAACTATGAACTTATCATGGTTAGTCTGCACAGCGCTAACGGCATTCGTATTATTTGTTCCCGGTGTAGTAAACGTATTCGGTATGATAATGCTTGATTGGTGGATGTATCTAATTGGATTAGGGCTTGCATTTTTGCCAATTTTGGTAATGGAAATTGCTAAACTTATAGAAAATTCAATCGCAAAGAAAAAGAAAGTTTAATTAAAAAAGGATATAACGTTTTGTTATATCCTTTATTTTTATTTTAAGGTTAATTTATATAGATTTTTTTTATAACTTTCCATTGAATTTTCAATAATTTTTATTGCTTCGTTATAATCAAGTTCAACGTCTACGGTAGTATTTTTATTTTCTAGTTGTTTATATACGGAAAAGAAGTGGCGCATTTCATCAAAAACGTGTTTTGGTAGGTCGTGTATACTCTTATAGGTATTATAATTTGGGTCGGTTTCAGGAATGGCTATTATTTTTTCATCTAGCGCACCACTATCATTCATAATTATAACGCCAATGGGGTAGCATTTAACAAGACTCATCGGGATTAAACTTTCAGAACATAAGATTAAAACGTCTAAAGGGTCGTTGTCTTGGGCTAGAGTATGTGGTATAAATCCATAGTTTGCTGGATAGTGTGTTGAAGTATATAGAATTCTATCCAGTCTTAATAAACCCGTTGTTTTATCTAACTCGTATTTTTGTTTAGAGCCTTTGCTTATTTCAACGACTGCGATAAATTCTTTTGGTGTAATCCTTGATTTTTCTATATCATGCCAAATGTTCATAATATTCTCCTTAAAGTTTTTATATTCTAACAAAATATATGGAATTAATCAAGTAATTTTTAACCTAAATTAATATTTTAATAAATTTAGTTTGTATTATTTTTTTTATTTTGATATAATAAGAATATAATTAAAACATTAAAAAAGGAGTAATTATGAGCGAAAATTGTTCACACGATTGTTCAACTTGTTCTCAAAATTGTTCTGAAAGAACTATTCCAAAAGAAAAGTTAAACGAATTCAGTAAAGTTAAAAAGGTTATCGGCGTTGTTAGTGGTAAAGGTGGTGTTGGAAAATCTCTTATTACTTCGCTTTTAGCCGTTTATATGAATAAAAAAGGTTATAAGACTGCTGTCCTAGATGCTGATATTACAGGTCCATCTATTCCAAAAATTTTTGGTGCAAAGGAAAGAGCAACTTCTGCAGACGGTAACTTTCTAAATCCTGTTGTAAGTAAAAATGGAACTAAAATTATGTCTATAAACCTTTTACTTGAAAATGACGACGACCCTGTTGTTTGGCGTGGACCTGTAATTGCAGGCGCTGTTAAACAGTTTTGGACGGACGTTGTTTGGGGCGACGTAGATTATATGTTCGTTGATATGCCTCCGGGAACGGGCGACGTTCCATTAACGGTATTCCAATCTTTACCCGTTGATGGTATCGTAGTCGTTTCAACCCCACAATCTTTAGTTTCCATGATCGTTAAAAAGGCTGTAAAAATGGCTAATATGATGGCAGTTCCTGTTATTGGGCTTGTAGAAAATATGTCATATTTCCAATGCCCAGATTGTAATAAAAAGTATAATATTTACGGTAAAAGTAATATTGATTCAGTTGCTAAAGATAACGGTATTAACGTTATTGATAAGTTGCCTATTAATCCAAATATCGCAAAACTTTGTGATAGTGGTAATATAGAAGATATTTCAGAAGAATATCTAAATCAAGTCATAGAAAATATCATAAAATTATAATAAATATGCTTTGTTAAATAAAAAAAGGTCTAGCGATTGCTAGACCTTTTGGATTTTTTATATTATTTTTTTATTGGTAATAACATTCTAGTTTGTTTTTTATATTCAGAAAAGCCTTCTTTTCTTGATTGTCTTTTATCTGCCATAGGGATACTAACCGATAAGAAAAGTATTGTGTTTGCAAGAGCCCCTGCAAGCAAAAACCAATAGTTTAAGTCTAATATAAAAACTGAAAGCCCAACGCCCCACCACATAAGAATTTCACCTAAATAGTTTGGGTGTCTTGAATATTTCCATAATCCTGCACGAATAAAATTTGATTTTTTGTTTTTACGAAATTTATGCATTTGTATATCTGCTGTTGCTTGAATGGTTGTCGCAAGTAAAGATAATACAATAAAAATTATCATATATGGTGAAAATGTAAAGTCGTAGTAAATAGCAAAAACTACAGGCAAAGTGCAAGCGTAAACGATAAGGGTAGGAACCATGTGTATACCAATAAAATTTATAATTGGATATAACTTTCCACACGTATCGTGAAGCATCGAATATCTCCAATCTTGATGAGTAATATTCTTAAAGGTATACGCCCAATTAACGGTAAGTCTAATTCCCCATATAGAAATTACGATAAAAAGAATTAGCGTAGAAGTATTTATACCGTAGGTGATTAAAAATAATGCTACTATTACAATTGGTTGAACGCTCCAATAAGGGTCGTAAACCGATGCGTTTTTACAAATAAGGCTAATAATAAATACAAAAACCGTAGATATAACGTCTGCAATAAGTAAGTTTAGCCAAAAAGCAAAGGGTAGTAGGTTATAAGTAACAATTCCAATTAAAGTTGCTACGAAATATGTTACTGCTATTAATAAAAAACTAAACCATCTTTTATTTGAGTAATTCATTGTTTTTCCTTTGTAAAATATTATTTTATAAAAATATAATCGAAATAAATTGAGATGTGAGTTGTTAAAATAAAAGAACTAATATAAAAAATACTAGTTCTTTTTGGTGGAAGGAGGTGGATTCGAACCACCGAAGTCACTGACGACAGATTTACAGTCTGTTCCCTTTGGCCACTCGGGAACTCACCCACATGTTAAATTCTGGGCATAAAAGTGGAGCTGGTGGACGGACTCGAACCCCCGACCTGCTGATTACAAATCAGCTGCTCTACCAACTGAGCTACACCAGCAACTT
>JAZNSS010000009.1:0-8311 GCA_045591355.1 Christensenellaceae bacterium
ATTATTAATAGAAGGCAACAAGATTGTTGGGGGAATAGAAGGTGATGCGTTCTCTGAAGAACCAGAACACGTAGTAATCACCATATACGATGAACAACAAGGTTACAACGTAGAAATTATTCCTTACGTTTATAAAGATGCAACAACATATGCAGAAGATTATCAATTATCTGCAGATAACGGTGAGTTCTTTGATGCTGACTTTAAATTGAAAACTGTTGAAGATTTCTTTGGTGACGGTAAAGTTTATAAAGAAGCATATCTTAAAACTGCTGATGGACAAGAAAGACTTCCACTATCAAAGGCTTTTGATACAGTTCTTGGTGTAGACGCAGGTAAAACTCCTAAAGAAGTTACCCTAGCTATTGCAAGTGATAGTGAAATGTTCTATCTAGACATAACTGCATACACCCTAATTATCGACGAAATGCAAGACTTTGACTATTTCTTCGTTAAAGATGGAACTTGGAGTTACGACCGTCAAACACGTTGGTCAATAACTGCAGGTATGGATTGGGACGGATATTACGTTCTTGCAAACAATATTGATGCAACCGACTATCACGTTCTAGACGAAAAGGGTAATCCTACTGATAAACTTGGTCAATTCAAGGGCTTGCAAAGTGCCTTCCCACATATTAACTGGAATGACGAACCTTCAAACGCAACCTTTGCAACCATGGGTGCAACTCGTGCAGAAGAAGACATGGCTAAATACGGCGTAGCAGGTAAAGGTATGATGGGAACGTTTGACGGCCGTGGATACGTTATTGATAAATATACACCAAGTAGTGGTGGTTTATTCCAATACGTTAACGGTGGTCTTATAAAAGACGTTGGTTTTACTAACGTTGGATGTTCTGGTGGTGGACACGGCGTATTGGGCGATATGATTATGAACGGCGCTCAACTTGATGGAATTTACGCTCAACTTGTTCCAAACGCTTATAAAGGCAAATCTTCAGCCTCTCTACTTTCTGCAGGTTTAACTAATACTTGTAAAGTTAAAAACGTTATGATGATTGCCGAAGATCCAGGAACAGTATCACGTTATCGTGGTTTCATTGCTCAATCATCTTACTCATACGCAGACGATTTCTCTAACGTATTCTTAGTATCTAACGTTCCTTTCAACTCAAGCACGTTAAATGATACGGTCATTGACTCTGGATACGTTGACGGTCAAGTATCAACTGCATATACTTCTAAGTTAAACGGCTCACGTCGTTATACTTCACTAGAAAAAATGGCGCAAGATAAAGATGCGTTTGCTTCTAAACTTGCATTTAACACTGAATATTGGACATATCTTGATGGCGCTATTCCTGTATTAAAACAAGCAATGCAAGTTTCTCAATTTACTTTTTATGCAGGCGACTTCGAAGCAAATGAAAAAGGTTCTTTCGTTGAAAAAGGCAAATCAATCACAATCAGCGCTAGATATCTTGGCATTAACTATGAAAACGCTTCAAATGTAGAAATCGTTGACGGTGGTTCTTACGTATCTGTAGACGGCGCTACCTTAACTGCAAACGAAATCGGCGTGGCAACCTTAAGAGCAACTTACAACTTTAAGGGCGAAACGTTAGTAAAAGAATTTAAGATTATTGTAGTTCCAAAATTGGAAGAATACGATGCAAAAACCTATTACTTCTCATCTGTAACGGGCGAATTCTTTGAACAAGATAATTCGGGTAAATTAGTTAAGGTTGACGGTGTATTAACCGAGGTGTTTGGAAGCGCAACGTCTTATAACGACTTATTTGCTGTTTACGATGCAAACGGCGTTCAAGTTGAAGTTGACACTGATAAACAAACCTTAGTTGGCTTAAAAGGCGATAAGAGTGGATTTATTGACACCTACGTTGATTTGTATACAACTACAAAGGGTATGCGTGTTGAACTAAGACTTGCAACTCTAATCATTGACGAAGCGCAAGATTTAGATTTCTTCACTTTAACAGGTGAGTTCGATAGAAGCGTTACTGCACAATACGTTTGGACGTTCACCGAAGGCGACTTCGATTGGGACGGATATTACGTTCTTGCAGGCAACATCGACGCTAGCGAATACGGTATTCACGATATAGAAAAAGATTTAGCGCACGCAAGCAGTTCTCCAAGACACTTACGTCAAGCCGCAGCAGCAACCACGGACAGATCTTACACTAACGGTATTAACTCTGGTGGACACTCTAAGGGTGGATACTTCAAAGGCTTTACCGGAACTTTAGACGGTCAAGGCTATATAATGAGTAACTTAACCACTACTTCAACAGGTTTACTTGGTATAATTGGTGATGCAACTATCCAAAATATTGGTTTTGTAAACTGCGCTGCAGAAGGTAACGAAGGTGGCTTCCTTGCTTGGTCATTAGGTGGTCATACCTTACTTAAGAACGTTTACGTTGAAACTAACTTTGACCCAATCGGTGTTACTGCAAACGGCAACGTAACTGCAGGTTACACACCAATTGCCGCAACCGTTGGTATTAATACGACTTCTGAAAACGTTATCGTTCTTGATAACACAGCCTTGAGAAACGACGTTCAAGATAAGGCTTATAACTACGGTTCATTCACAACGAGTTCCGTTCGTGAAAGCAGTCAACCTGTAACCTTTAATAAAGCATTTGCTGATTACATTATAGTTTCTAACAAACCTTTAATGGCTTCGCTTGAAAAAGGTGTTGTAGGAAATTCTGCACCACAAGTTGTATTCGAAGCAGAATTCGTTGACGGCGTAGCATACGCTAATACGAATGTTATTGCTAAAGGCATTAGACGTTATAATGACTTAAATAAACTTATCGCAGATAAAGATAATCTAAACTTTGCTGATTGGGATAGTAAGTATTGGACGGTTGGCGAAAACGGAGTTGTTGAATTCAATTCTCGTTCAGACGTTAAGGTTACTTCTGTTCTAATTGATGGCGAAATCGTTGGTAAAGAAACTTCTTGTTTAGTTGGCGCAACAATCGCTCCTAAATTTGAAGTTAACGGAGTTGAAACGGAAATTGATTCAATTTCTATCGTAAGTGGTAGCGCAACCGTAGTTGGCAAAACCTTAAAACTAGGCGCAGACGAAGGTGTTGTAGTTATCAACATTGTAAAAGATGATATTACAAAACAATTAACAATCAACGTTGGTAAGCCAAGTATCTTATTTGGTGGCGAAGTTCTTTCTGAAACTGTAAACGCTGAAATGATACTTGCTGAAACCAAAGCAGTTGAATTAACCTTTAATGGAAAAGCAGTTACCGACTTCACGGTTGAAACTGCTGAAACAACTGACATTGCTTCTGTAAACGGTAAGAATATCGTTGCATCAAGCAGTAAAGCAGGCGTAATCGAAATTAAAGTAACCGTAAACGGCGTTGACCTAGTATTTGAACTAACCGTTAGAAGTCCTGACGTATATGCAAACGGCGTAAATATCACTAACAATAGCATTATGCTTGAAGTTGGCGAACAAAAGACCGTTGCAATATATAAAGACGGCGTTCAAATGGACGGCGAAATTTCAATTACTGCAAGCAACGCAAACGTTACTGTTGACGGCGCAGTTGTAACGGCAGGCAATACTGCAGGCGAATCACAACTTGACGTAACCTTAAACGGTATGGAATTCACGGTTGACGTAATAGTTCTTGATACTGCAGAAGTTCTTGATATTGAACCATACTTCTCAGCGCACGACGGATTATTATTCAATAGCGATATGACGGCATTACTTGATAGCGAAGCATTGTTCGGCGATGCAAACGCTAAGCTACTTTCTGCAAAGGATAGCGAAAAATCATATCAAGTAGTTGACGGCAAGATTTTTGGATTAGAAGTTGGCAAATCTCTAAAAGAAGTTCAATTAACACTTTACTCTGACGTAAAGGCAGTTAAAGTTAACGTTAAGGCAGCGACCTTAATTATTGACGAAGCAGAAGACTTTGATTACTTCGCGTTAGACGGAAAGTTAACAGTTTCTGCAACTGCTGTAACCTATGATGCTGACGACTTTGTTTGGGACGGATATTACGTTCTTGCAAAAGACATAGACGCAAAAGCATATACGTTCAAATCAACTAGAGTAAATCCAACTAATGCTCCTATGGACGTAGTAGCAAAAACTAACTACGGTCTATCCGGTGTGTTTGATGGTCAAGGCCACAGCATTTCAAAGATGTATATAAATTCTGAAGCTGGCTTGTTCGCTTACATTAACGGTGGAACGGTTAAGAACGTAAAGTTCGATAATTTATACTCTGGTGTTTCAAGTTCTTGGAGACCTTCTGGCACAAGCAACTATTCAGTAGACGGAACTAATAATCCTGTTTCAACAAGATTATTTGCAACTTACTTGCTAAACGGTGGAGAAATTATTGACTGTGATATCCATATGTTTGGTTCACAATCATCAAGCGCATATCTAGTTCTATCTGGTGCTCAAGAAGGAACAAAGATTACAAGAACTATTATGTCTATTGGTTATACGGGAATAGGCGCATGGGGTTACGGTGTATTCACCAACAATATTGAAGCAACCCTAAACGACGTATACGTTGTATCAAGTCACCCTCTTCAAACAGGCAGCTATGGGAATACTGTAGATGGTGGTTATGTAGTCAATAATGCAGACTCGACTAAAATAACTGCTCAGTGGGTTGCTCCAACGATTGATGCAGCTACTGTAGACGACGTAACTAGAGATTACAGGTCCTTTATTTACGCATACAATACTAAAGAGGCATATAATTTAAACGATTACACTGCATATTATGCAAATGGAACAGCATTTACAAAAGACAGTTATAAAGGTGAAGTTCTTACCACAGGCATTAAGCGTTATACTTCTTTAGATGCAATGAAAGCTAACTGGACCAAGTTTGCAGAAGGCGACGCTATGAGAAACGACTTCTCTAACTGGAATCCAGACGTTTGGGAAATCGTTGCTGGTATTCCTACCTTTGTAAATAAGGTTGGTGGATACACTGCATATATCGGTGAAGCAGACGTTTCAACTTCTGACTACGAAATGGTTGTTGGTAACGAATTTGACGTAACAGTTAAAGCAGACGGTAAAGCAATCTTAGGCAAACCTACCGTAGTTATTGAAAGTGGTGAAGAATTCGTTACCGTTGAAGGAACAAAAATTAAAGCCGTTAAACCAAACGTAGGCGAAGAAATTAAAATTAAAATTACCTATAGAGATAACGTTTGGACGCAAACCTTTAACGTATATAACGATATTACTCCTGAACAATACGATACAGAACTTTACTTCTCAGCACACGACGGCAACTTCTACGACGAAGACTTTAACGTTGTTTCTATCGACGGACTATTTGAAGGCGATAAAGTTGTTAGAGCAGTAAACGCTAACGGCAAAACGCTTCAAGTAGTTGACGGTTCAGTAGTGGGTGTTGACCTTGGCGCACAAACTACGTGGGCAGACACGGCGTTTACGTTATATACCGTAGACAAAGGCTTAATTATAAACGTTAAAGCAGCAGATGCAATTATTGACGAAGCTTCTGACCTTGCAGTATTCTCGCTAAAGCAAGAAGTAACAAACAATATCGTTTCACCTGATGGCGAAGGCGTGTTTGACGGTTACTACGTTCTAGTTAAGAATATTGACGCTTCTTCATACGCTCATAAGTTCTCTGGAACATCTAGATTTAGCCCAGCAACTAGAACTTACGCGACTATAAAAGAAGACGTTAAAGAAGGTGGAGTATTCTATCAAAAGGGCTTCACTGGAACATTTGATGGTCAAGGTTATACTATTAGTTCGCTCAAGTTTGAATCTGCAAAAGCTACAGCATCTGAAACCGTAGGTGGTTTATTTGGTATCATCAACGGAGGAACTATTAAGAACGTAGCGTTTACTAACACAACGCTAATGCTAAATAATAGTGCAGGTCTACTAGCAACTTATATACTTGGCAATGCAAACATTACCGACGTTAAGATTGAAGTAGTTGGCACACGTAACGGTGGTTCACCATATATTCTAGCTTCAAACGTTCAAGACACAGCTAACATTGAAAGAATGTATGTTTCTTGGAACGGTGTTTCAATCTCTGCTTACTCAACTAATATTTTAGTAGCTGATACAAATATTGCAGAGTTCAGTAGTGTAGTAAAAGATAGTTACTTTGTATCAGTAAACCCTGCTGTGTTTGCATATACTACAAATTACAAGGCAGCAAAGGTAACAGATTCAGAAGGTAACGTAGTATATGGAAGTGACGGAGAAGGCAGATTGCATAAAGTAGGTGCTGACGCGTTATACGTTGACGGCGTTAAGAATGAAACTGCAACTTCAAACGCATTCCATAGAGTATGGGCAACGGATGCTATTTACACTACTGCTGACTATGAAATTGTTTGTGCAAATAAAACATATGCAAAGGGTTCTACCTATGACATTACGTTGATTAATGGCTTAAAGAGATATACTTCAACAACTAAGATGACTGAAGACTTTGCTAACAACAACTTCTCTACTTGGAGTAGTGTTTGGGAAATCGTTAACGGTGTTCCTAAGTTCGCATCAGAACTTAGCAACACTGGATACGTTCCATACGTTGGTTCATCAGCAATTGGCGCCGACGGAATAGTAATTGAAAACGAAAGTTCAAAAACTATAACCGTTAAGTATAACAATAATGCAATCGTTGGCGCTCCAACATTGTCAATTGTTAGTGGCGAAGATAAGATTTCACTAGAAGACAACGTAATTACGGCAAAAGCCGTTGGCGAAGCAACTATTAAGGTTACCTATCGTGATATTGAATGGAACGTAAACGTTGTTGTAGATATCAAGCCTACTTCTTATGAAACTGAACTTCAATTCTCTGCATACGACGGACAGTTCTTCAACGGCGACAAGATAGTTTCCGTTAGCGAAATCCTTGATGGAGAAATTGCTAAAGTAGTGGGTGCAGACGGAGCAGTTCTAACTTATCAAGATGGTAAGGTGTTAGGCTTAAATCCTGAAAGCAATACCGATTGGTCACAAACTTCAATAACCTTATATACTACTGATGAAGCAGTTAAGGTAACCGTAAAAGCAGCAGACCTAATCATTGACGATGCAACTGACCTTGCTTACTTCTCATTTAGTTCGGCAGAAGGCTTTACTGGAAGCGATGCTGCAAAAACTTATACTATTGCAGACGGCGAAATTGAATTTGACGGATACTACGTTCTAGCAAAAGATATAGATGCAAGCACCTATTATCACGACTTTGTTAACGGCTCTGCATTCTATGCAACTGCTGCACGTGGTCTAAATAGGGTTATTAATAACCTTACAGACAAAGGCTTAACCGGCACGTTTGACGGTCAAGGTTACGCAATCAATGATATCAACTACAATTCTACAACGACCAACAACGTTGGTGGATTGTTCGGTTTCATTAACGGTGGAACGGTTAAAAACTTAGGTTTAGTAAGACCAAACGTTGAAAGTGGTAAAACTACCGTTGCTAGTGGCTCGGCAGCACTTGCAGACTCTATTATAAACGGTGCAACTATTCAAGATTGTTATTTTGTTTTCGACCAAGTAATGGCTACGTATAGCAACAGCTTTATAGCAAGGAATATTACGGCTGATACGGTGATGAGTCGTTTGTTCATTACAATAGAAGGCGAGGCTGGTGGAAAATTCAATTCAGGCACAGCTAATGCATTGTTCTGTGGCTATACGGGAATGACCGATACTTACGTTGTTAACAAATATCTAATTGAATTAGGCCCTAAAGATGATAAAGCAACATGGTTATTGCTAACTGCAGAAGAAGGCACTACTCCTTCGACAGGAAGATTGAATAAGGCATACTCTGACGCAGCATACGTTGACGGTGTAGCAAACACTTCTACTAGAACAAATTTCTATCTACAAGGTAGACCAGATTCTGGCACAGTTGATACGTCAACACATATAATCACTTACAATGGTGAAACTTTTGACGCAAGCAACCCATCATACGAAATAACCTTACTAAACGGCGTTAAGAGATATACAACTCTTGACAAGATGAAATCAGATGCCGTTAAGAACGACTTTAGCGCATGGACAAATTGGACGGTAACCGACGGTATCCCTTCATTAAAAACTAAATAAAGCAAGTTAAAATGCTTTTAACAAAGTGGCGTGGCGACAAATAGTCGCCACGCCACAATTTTTTATACCACAAAATTATTAAGCGTAGAAAGCAAATAATATAAAAGGGATAAGTCTAATCAAAAAAGCGTAAAAGTAATATAAAAAGTCAAAATTCTCTAAAAAGTATATATACTAATAAAT
>JAZNSS010000010.1:0-4066 GCA_045591355.1 Christensenellaceae bacterium
TGTAAAATAAATCAAGTATAGTATCAAGGTTAAAAAGGAGTATTATGCTAGTATGAAGATGGCTAAATCCTATAAGTTTATAATATTGATTTCAGCATTTATAATGTCGCTAATTTTTGCTTTTTCTTTTATGAGTTTTAATACCGTAAAAGCAGATGTTGTGCCTGATAGCGATTTTACGGGTGCGCAAACTGTTGAATATAAAAATGACAGCATGGTTGCAACCTTAAAAGAAGGGGACGTTTTAAAGATTGACAATAAAATTATTATCGACGATTTGTCTATTAAAATGTCTGTTCCTAGTAGTGTTGCTAAAATTAACGTAAAGGTTACCGCGAAGTCATTTGACCCTAACGGTAATAAAAGAGTTGACGGGGAAGACGTTTTCTTTGATAAGGATATCGTTTCTACTTTTGAATTAACCCAAAGGGGAGACATAGAACTAAAACTTAACGTAGAAAATAATTTCATAAAATTTACTGAGGTTGGTGGTTCTACCTTTGTTAACACCGACGCATATTATTTAGTTGAAAACGTTGATAAAACTCCTGCAACCGTTGAATTTGAATTAGTTGATATTGATAATACTGCTACGACTTCCGATACGATTGAATTATCTTTAATTAGCGTAAATCAAAAAGCATCTGAAGGTGACGATAGCGTATACAACCAAAAGTTTATTTTAACTGATGGTAAATTAACAAACGCTCGCCCAAGAGCAGTTTTAGATAGAAACTTCTTTTCTAGCACTGATACGGGATACGTTTTAAACAAGGTGGCAGGCACTAACTATACTTTAACGATTAATGCTTATTCAGTAGTTGGCGTTCCTTCAACCGTTTACCTAACTGCAGGCAATGAAAATGCCGACGGTGGCACTGGTGGACATAGCATGTCTTTCCCTGCAGAAACTAATCCTAAAAAGATTACGTTTAACTTAAAAGCCGGCTCAGCAACTGCTGTAATGACCTTTAACGTAAGTTCAAAGATTTCCGGTTCTGAAGTTAATTTGGAAACTTATACCGTTAACGTATTTAGCATTAATCCTGCTAATTACTCTGGAACGGATATCCCAACCGAGATTTCTCCAAAATATAAAGACGCTTCTTTAGTTGAAACTCAAATCGATAGTTTCCAAACGGCGCTAACGCAAGCAACTATCGTTGAAGAAGACGACGGCTCAAAGCATAGTATTAATTTAGGTAAAACGATTACAATTCCTTCTTTAGAATGTTTTGTAACTGACAATATTACTTCTTATAATAAATTGTCTAAAACTTATCATTACGTAACTCCATCTGAAATGGAAAAAACTACTACGTCATCAACGAGTATCACTCTTACTCACGAAGGTAAGTATAAGTTATACGTTACTTTTGAAGATGAAAACGATAACGTAACTGAAAGTAAATTATTCTATGACGTTGTTGAAAGGAATTACTACGTTAAAGAAGACGAAGGTTTTGTTGTATACGACTCAAGCAACTCAGACCATAGTAAAATATATACTGAAGCAGAATATGCGATTTATATTTTCTCCTTTAACGTTGAAGATGATGCTCCATTATCAGTTTTAGCTGAAGAACAAGACGGTGGTTTCTTAAACGTTAAATACACTGCAACCGATTTTAATATTACGGCTTCTGGTTTTACAACCACGTATAAGTTATTCTATCACAGCAGTTTAAAAGCTGAAGCAGAAGACGATGGTTGGAAGGAAATAATTAATTACAAAAAGGCGTCTGAAGACGGTGCGAATGGATACACCTACGAAGAATTAAAGGCAATTGCTTACGACGGTAAATTGTCTTTCGTTCCTAACAAATTAGGTTCTTATAAGATTGAATGTATGGTTACTTCTGACAACTCACATCGTTATGCTTTTGACGATACGGTTATTCGTGTTGCATCTGAGCCAACAACCGTAACCCCTGCAAACGATTGGTTTGAAGATAATATGGTTTCAATAATCTTCTTGGGTGCAGGCACTCTTTGTTTGATAGTTATATTGTTCTTATTGTTTAGTAAACCAAAGAACAGAAGCGAAGACGATGATTAATAAAAAATGGAAAAGGACTTCAAATTGAAGTCCTTTTTGTAACGAGATATATGATAGATTTTATTTGTGATAAAAAACAAAAGTTATCAAAAATTGTTTTACATAACTATAGCGATATTTCATATTCTACTATCCAAAAACTTTTACGTTCAAAAGATATAAAAATTAATGGCAAAAGAACGAACAAAGACGTTGAGTTATTGGTGGGAGATAGGGTTCAAATTTATTATAATCCTATCCAAAAAGATAAATATGAAATATTGTATAAAGACGATAACGTTATAGTAATTGATAAAAAGAGTGGTTACACATCTGAAGAAGTGTATGACTCTTTATTATCTAATTTTGCTAGAGCAAAGTTTATTCATCGCCTTGATAGAAATACTGCTGGCGTAATGATTTTTGCGCTTAATGAAAGTTCGGAAAATCAATTATTATACGGATTTAAAAATCGCTTATTTGAAAAGTTTTATAGCGCAACGGTTTATGGTAAGATGCCAAAAAAGCAGGACCTTTTAACTGCTTATCTTATTAAAGATGAAAAAAACTCTCTAGTTAAAATCTTTGATAAAAAAGTTGAAGGGTCATCTCTTATTAAAACTGGATATGAAGTTGTTTCCGAAGGGGAAGACACTTCTTTATTAAAGGTTAAGTTGTATACGGGTAAAACCCACCAAATACGCGCCCATTTGGCGCATATTGGGCACTTTGTCGTTGGTGACGGTAAGTATGGTGATAATGAATTTAATAAGTCGAAAGGGGTAAAATCCCAAAAACTTGTTGCAAAAGAACTTAAACTTATCTTTAATCAAGATAGTTCGCTTTATTATTTAAATAACAAATCATTTTATTCTAAACAGGATTAGTATGCCACAAGACGCGTTTACTCTTAAATGCCTTTGCCAAGAACTTAACGGGCTTTTTAGCAATGGTAAAATCAATAGAATAGTTCAGTATGATAACGACAACGTTGTTTTAACCGTTTATACGGGGGCTTGCACGAAGAAACTTCTTCTATCGGTTAATCCATCGATGCCTAGAATTTCCGTCGTTGAAAACGAAAAGGAAAGTCCTTTAACTGCGCCTAATTTTTGCAAGCTACTACGTAAACATTTGTTAAACGCAACTATTGATAGCATTGAAATTGTTGGCTTTGATAGGATTGTTAAAATTGCATTGTCGCCTTCAAAAGAATTCTTTGACTCCTTGCCTAAAGTTTTATACGTCGAACTTATGGGTAGATATAGCAATATAATTCTTACCGAAAATAATAAGGTTTTAGGCGCTAATCGTGGTATTAATTTTTTTGATAACGGAGTTCGACCATTAATAGTAGGTAGAGATTATACTTTGCCACCCGTTGGCGACAAGAGAGAGCCAAAAAACGTAGAGTTGATAAAAGAATATAGTGGATTTATTGGAAACAATCTTGCCGATTTTTTAACTTCCTGCGTTCAGGGAATAGCGCTTTCAACGGCTAATAAGTTGGTTGAAGAATTTAATTCTTTATACGGTAAATCTAGCGATAATTTTGCTAATAAACTATTTAATTTCTCAAACGATTTTTTATATAATCCAACAAAAAATCCTTGTGTTGTTTTAGATGGTAAAACAGTCGTAGACGTTTGTGTTTTTCCATATGACAATAGCAAAAATCATTTATTTTTTGAGAATTTATATTCGGCTGAAGAATACTATTTTGAAAGACGTGAAAACGATAGGAATCTAAAAGCAAAAACTGATAGATTAAAGAGCATAGTTTCAAACGCTATTAAAAAAATAAAACGTAAACTTTCTCTTGTTTTATCAAAAGAAAAGGAAGCCTTATCTGCTGACGAAAATAAACTTTTTGGCGAGTTGATTCTTTCTAATATTTATCAAATAAAACAAGGTCAAAAATCTTGTAATTTATATAACTATTACGATAACAATTACGTGGAAATTCCACTTGACGAAAGATTATCTCCAAGTAAAAATGCAGAAAAATATTTTAAAAAATATACAAAA
>JAZNSS010000011.1:0-7767 GCA_045591355.1 Christensenellaceae bacterium
GTTATATTAAAAGATGTAAATATTGGGAAGATAATCAGTATATAAATACCTAAAACAAAATACAGCATTAATGGTTTATATTTATTTTTTGCAAGAATTTTTTTTATATACAAAAAGCGTAGCATTTTGCTACGCTTTATCTTGTATAAATTATATTAAAACCTTTCTACTTCTTCACCTTGTAAAAACTCAGGAACTTCTTCATCACTTAAATCTGGTAATTCAAATTCTTCATTATTTTCGCTTTGAATTAAGTCAGCGCTATCATTTGAATTGTCATCAACGGGTTGGTCGGCTACAAATTCGTCCTTTTTATACAAATACTCGTCTTCGCTATCTTTTGAATGTAATAAAGAGATTTTATTAATCAATTCCTCATAATCAGGTAATTCTTCTAAGGAAGAAATTTGGAATCTCTTTAAGAAGTTATCAGTCGTTCCAAACATAACAGGTCTACCAACAGCGTCTTTTCTACCAACAGGCTCAATCATTCCAAGTTCTAATAGCTTTTGAACGGCATATTCGCTGTTACCACGTAATTCTTCTAAATCTATTCTTGTAACAGGTTGTTTATACGCAATTATTGCCGCAACTTCTAACATACTTTTAGATAGTTCCCTTTCTTTTATTGGGTTTAATACAGACGAAACGGCGTCTGCGTAATCAGGATTTGAGCAAAATTGAAGTTTTTTATTAAAAGATAACAAATGCAAACCACAATCACCTGAATATTTTTCTTTTAATACTTTTACTGCTTTTTCAATATCTTTTTCCGTTACTTCTAATTTTTCAGTAATATCGGAAATTGCAACTTGTGTTCCTGAAACAAATAGTATAGATTCAATTATATTCGTCAATTTCTCCAAGTTCTTCATTTCTATCTTCCCTTAACGTTAATGTAATATCATCAAAAATTCCGTTTTGTTCAACGGTAATATATTGTAATTTCAAAAGTTCTAGCATTGCTTGAAAGGTCGTTATAAGTTCATTTCTTGAATATACCCCGTCAAAAGTTTCAAAAAAACTAACAGACGTTTTCTCTAGTAGAATATTTCTAATTGTGTCAACTTTATCTTTAACCGTCCAAACTTCTTTAGGTATTTCTTTAAGAACGTTTTCTTGACGTTTTTTATGGTCTACGCGCATCATTAATTTTGAAAATGCTTCAATTAAACCGTCAAGATTAAAGTCGCTATAAACAATTTTAACGTCGCCAACAGACTTGTCTGGTTCTTTATAAAACCTATCGACGTTCTGTTGATCTTTTAGTTTTTCGCTTGCTTCCTTAAACAATTTGTATTCTTCAAGTTTTTGAATCAACAACTCTTGTTCGTCGATTAAGCCATCAAGGTCTTCTTCCCTAGGTAATATGGACTTTGACTTAATTTCCAAAAGAGTTGCAGCCATATTTAAATATTCACTTGCCTTGTCAACGTCTAAAATTGATAAACCGTTCATGTATGACAAGAATTGTTCGGTTACTTGTGAAACAAAAACATCTTTAATTTCAATTTTAGCTTCCTTAATTAAATGTAACAAAAGGTCTAGTGGTCCTTCAAATATATCTAATTTCGTGGAATAATCAACAACCGATTCAAATTCAGCCATTTATAAAATCAACCCCCAAAATAATTCAATTGGATATTTAAACCAACTGCCAACGTAATTTATGAAATTACCTAAAACGTCTAAATAATAAAATCCCGTAGCATTTGCAATAATACCTAAAAAGATAAAACCTAAAAGAATATACCTTCCATATAAACGTAAAAATCTATATACGGGATTATATTTGTTTTTAACAAAAACATCTATTGCTCTAAATCCATCTAATGGATATAGTGGCAAAAGATTGAATACTGATAAAGAAATTCCTATTGTATAAATAAAATAAAAAGTTAAAAATAAAACTTCATCAAAAAAACCAAAATTAAAATTTGGAATAACATATGCTAGCAATAAATTATAAATAGGATATGCTAAAAATGCTAGCAAATAATTCATTAAAATTCCAGCAATTGAAACAAAAAAACAACTAGTTTTATAGTGTCTAAAATTGTTTGGATTAATAGGCATCGGTTTTGCCCAACCGAAATGAACTAACAGCAAGCTAACAAGCCCAAAAATATCAAAGTGCGCAAGTGGGTTAAGTGTATATCTACCATACATTTTTGGAGTATTATCCCCTGACTTTACAGCAACGAAGGCGTGAGCAAATTCATGCATTGGTAGCAAAATTAAAATTGCCAAAAAAATTGAAATATATTGGATTATAGAATTAATCATAAAAAATACCTTTCTTAATTATATTATATATAATTAAAAAAATCAAGAAAAAGATTTTGGCAAAATATATACTTATACGTCATTTCTTAAAATATCTTCAATGGTTTGACCTTTAACGATGACTTTTGACTTGCCATTTTCAACCATAACTACCGTGGGGATAAGGTTACGATTATAATTACTTGCCATTGAATAATTATATGCACCCGTTGATAAAACGGCTAAAACGTCTCCGGCATTAATTTCAGGCAAATAAATGTTTTCGGCAATTATATCTCCACTTTCACAACATTTACCAGCGATAGAATATTTATGCGTATTTTCTTTATCAAGTTTATCTGCTGAAACAACCGAATACTTTGCTTGATATAAGGCAAAACGTGGATTTTCAAACATTCCACCATCAATAGATAGATAATCTTTAACATCTTTTATCGACTTAACGCTACCAACGGTATATAAAGTGATACCGGCTTCGCCTACGATTGCCCTACCTGGTTCAAGTATTAAAAAGGGTTTGTTAATACCTTTATTGGAAATACATTCTTTTAGTTTTTCACAAATAACTTTAACGTATAATGAGTAATCGGAAGGCTTAAATTTAACGTCGTCACCCGAATAATAAATTCCAAATCCACCACCTAAGTCTAAAACAGAAAACTCTACATTTAAAACATCTTTGCAGTATTTATAAAAATCCGTCATCTTTTCAACGGCAAGAACAAAAGATTCCGTTTCAAAAATTTGCGAACCAATATGACAATGTAAGCCAACTAAATTTAGATTCTTTTTGGATAAAACTTTTTTAATAAATCGTTCAGCATCGCCGTTAGAAATAGAGAAACCAAATTTTGAGTCAGTTTTTGCAGTTTGAATAAATTCGTGTGTGTGCGCTTCTACGCCAGGGTTAACGCGAATAAGAACTTCCTGAGCGACGTTATGTTCACTACATAAATAATCTAAATAATCAATCTCTGCTTCAGAATCAATAACTATATATTTAACCTTATTTTTAACAGCATTTTGAAGTTCAGTTTTTGTTTTATTATTTCCGTGATAAATGATATTATCAGAAGAAAAACCCGTAGATAACGCAGTAAAAAGTTCTCCGTCGGAAACAACGTCGCAACCTAAATTATAATCCTTGATTATTCGATAAATTTCTTTACAACAAAACGCCTTTGAAGCGTATGAAATAAAGCCGTAATCTTCATATTCGTTTTTAAGTGAAGTGGAAAATACGTTACACATTTGTTTAACGTATTCTCTATCAAAAACGTATAAAGGTGTGCCGTATTCTTTAGCAAGATCTACTGCTTTTACGCCACCAATTTCTAAAAAGCCGTTGTTAGATTTTAATGTATTTCTTTCGTTCATAATATCACCTAACGATATTCTATCAAATTTAACAATAAAAATCAACATAAACAAATTAATTTTTATTTAATATAAATATAATTACCTATTATGGTAAAAAAATAAAAATACGCCATTATGGCGGTTGCCATTAGGGATTTTTTAGGAACTATAAAAGGATAGCAAAATTTTGCTATCCTTTTCTTTTTGCTTTGCAAAACACATGGATTTCTTTTGAAAGTATAGTATGCTACACTTTTGAAAATTTTCCACAAAAAATATCAACTCGACATATTGGAATTTGACGATTAGAATATACCGCCGTTATACTTTTTCATTGCATAGAAGCTAACAAACATTCCTACAATGATGCTAACAATCAGTTCTATTACACCAATTACAACATAAGCTTGGAGTTGTGTTTTCTCGAAAATCAAGAACAGAATGCCAAACACAATCATAGAGAGGCCGATGATAAGCGTTCCCAAACCAACGAGCTTACCAAATGGCTTTCTGTTTTCCTCGATCACTCGTTGTCTATGATACCAATGGAGAGAAGATATATTTCCTGTCATATTGATTATACCGAGAATGGAAACCAGTATCCCCAATCCCGAAACAGTTAAAAAAGCGGCCATTTTGTTCCTTCTACAAATTCATATTTATCGGTGAGTTTATTATAACATAAAATAAAATTTAATTCAATTTGTTTTGCGTGGTAAATGAAAACTCGACTTTTAATAAGTCGAGTTTTGTGATTTATTCAATTAAAATCCCTAAGGGAAACGCCCATAAAATGCGTTTTTTATTATATAAATAACCATTTGTTAATACAATCTGATAAATAATCAAAATATTTTTTACATTCAACGTTGGAAGTTGAAAGAAGATTTACAGTATCAATTTGTATTCCATTTTCAAGTATAACAAGTTTCCCTACAACGTCACCTTTATTAATAGGGGCATTAATTTTATCATTCTTGACAAGTTCAAATTCGAAACTTCTTTTATCATTTTTCTTTCCAAATACGTAAACGTTCCGTTCTGCAATTACACCAACTTTATCTGTTTTTCCATTAGCAACTTCAACATAAAAGTCTAAAGGTTTTTCAAAGTCTACAATCTTTTTTGAACAATAGTTGTTAAATCCAAAATTAAATAAATTTGATGCTTCCTTAAAGCGAGTTTTACTATCTTGAGCGCTAATAATAACTGAAATTAAGTTAGTTCCTCCTCTATTTGCGCAAGCACAAACACAATGACCGGCTTGACTAGTATATCCTGTTTTGCCACCTAGGCAACCTTCGTAAAATCTAATCAATTTGTTAGTGTTAGAAATTTCAGTAATTCTATCTTTAGGGTGTTCTATTTTATCCATCCATATTTTTGAATACTTAAAGTAATCTTGATATTTAATTAACTCAGAAAACATTGTAGATACGTCTTTAGCGCATGAATATTGTCCCTCTTTTGGTAATCCTGTGCAATTTGTAAAAAAGGTATTTTCCATACCTAATTCTTCAGATTTTTTGTTCATAGCGTCAACGAATAATGTTTCGCTACCGTATAATTTTTCTGCAAGCGCTACACATGCGTCGTTTGCTGACGCAACTACAATTCCTTTAATTAATTGGTCGACAGAATACTCACCACCATTTTCTAAAAATATTTGAGAACCACCCATTTTTGAAGCATTTTCGCTAACGGTTATAACGTCGTTATAATTAATCGTTCCATTATCAACATTTTCAAAGCATAAAAGCAACGTCATTATTTTTGTCATACTTGCTATTGGTAATCGTTTTAATTCGTCTTTTTTATAAATTACTGTTCCTGTGTTAGGTTCAATAAGATAGGCAGATTTACTTGTAATAGTTACTTCTTCTTCGGCATAAACTTTTTTGTTCATTGAAATTATTCCAGAAAAAGCAAACATAAATGCTAAAAATATTACTACGTAAGATAATTTATTTTTCATTTTCACCTCTTAATTATTTATTATGTCTATCATAATCGATATTGATTTCATTAGTATTTTTATGATTAATCATATTTTCTATCGAAATGCCAAAACCCCTTGTCGGGTCATTCATAAAAACGTGAGTTATAGCCCCAACTAATTTACCGTTTTGAACTATCGGCGACCCACTCATTCCTTGAACAATGCCTCCTGTGATTTCTAAAAGTTCCTTATCCGTTACTTTAATCACAAAGTTTTTATCATCTTTGTTTGTATCTACTTTAATAATAGATATTGAATATTCCTTTGGAGAACAACCATTTAACGTTGTCCAAATTGATGCCTTGCCCATTTCGGCAGTTCCTATTTCTATGGATTTGAGTTCTTTTGAGCAAGCATTATCAAACGTTCCATATACACCCGTGGTGCAATTTTCTTCTAAATTTCCTATTTCTTTACTATTTGATATAACACCACGAAGTTCTCCTGGTCTCCCTTTTACACTTTTTATTACTCCATTGATACTACAATCGTAAACCTTGCCACCTGTTATTTCTAATAATTCGTAGTTATCATTTAGAACAGGATGACCTAGACAACCTAGTTTATTATTTGTAAAGTAAGTAATTGTGCCTATTCCGTTAATACCTTCTTTAATAAATAATCCTAGTTTAATTTCACCAAGCGAGTTTTTTTTAGGTGTAATTGTTTTTATTAACGTTTCTTTACCACGTTTAATTTGAACAATACATTCTTGTTCATTTTTTAGAGCATCAGAAATATCTTTAGATGTATTAATTTGATAATCATTAATATATAAAATAATGTCCCCTATTTGGACGTCTGCATCTTTCGCTGGTGAATAAATATCATCTTCACAGACAACGTCAGAAAGTCCTACAACGTATGCGCCACGAGTATATAAAGTAAAGCCTGCAGGATAACCTCCTAAATAGATTTTTTCTTCATTTGCATGAACCGTTTTCACGTTAAAAAAAGTTAATGCTAATATTGGAATAAAAAGTAATATTAAAAATTTTATTTTTTTCATTGAATCTCCACTCTTTATTAAGGTGTGTTATCTATCATTTTTTATACAAAAAAAATAAACAGATAAGATAAAAAATAAAAAGGATACCGAATTAAATCGATATCCTTAAAAAATATATTATAAATTAAATTATAACGAATTTTTGTATTTTATAGCGTCTTCTATTAATTCTTTTGCTAATGATTTTGCAGAAACACTATCTACACCACCAACCAATCTAACAATTTCCATAATCTTATCGTTAGCATCAAGCGATTTTACAGTAGTAAAAGTTTTTGACTCGTTTTCATTTTCGGATTTTTCAATAAGCAAATTATTATCTGCCATTGAAGAAATTTGTGGTAAATGAGTAATTGCAATTACTTGTGTATCTTTTGAAATTTTAGCAAACTTTTTAGCAACTACTCTAGCAATATTACCACTAATACCAGCGTCAATTTCATCAAAAACAAAAGTATCAATATCGTTTTCTTTGGAAGAATTAACTTTAATAGATAACATAAATCTGCTCATTTCTCCACCAGAAATAACGCTTGATAATGATTTTAAAGGTTCACCAAGATTGGCTGAAAACTTAAAATCTACTTCATCATATCCATTATAAGTATCAAAAGAACAAGTTTCAAAAGAAGGTCTTTCGTTAAATGAGATTTGGAAATTTGCTTTTGGCATACCCAATTCTTTTAATTCAAATAAAACCTTTTCAGAAAAAGTTGAAGAAGCATTACGCCTTAAATCAGAAAGTTTACAATATAATGAATACAATTCCTTTTCTAATTTTACCTTTTTATCTAAAAGTTCTTTAGAATTTTTTTCAAAGTTGATAAGAACATCTACTTCTTCTTTAGCCTTTTCTAGAAAAGAAATAATCTCTTTAACGTCCTTTCCATATTTCTTTTTTAATGATTTAATTAATTCTAAACGATTTTCTACGTAATCAGGGTCATACTCGAAAGAACTTAGATTATCAATCATTGAAGACGAAACGTCTGCTATATCGTCAATTTCGGCATAAATATTATTCAGCCTTTGCTCTAATTCACTATAACTACTAGAAATTGAAGAAATTTGAGATATCCCACGGATAGAATTAGTTAATATATCACCTATTCCA
>JAZNSS010000012.1:0-26217 GCA_045591355.1 Christensenellaceae bacterium
AGAAAACAAGCAACCGGTTACGGACTTTGCTATTTCACCAACGAAATGTTAAAGGCTAACGGAACGAGCTTTGAAGGTAAAACCGTTCTCGTTTCAGGTTCTGGTAACGTTGCTATCTACGCTTGCCAAAAGGCAACCGAATACGGCGCAAAAGTAGTTGCTATGTCTGATAGTAACGGTTACATCTACGATAAAGACGGTATTGATTTAGACGCCGTTAAACAAATTAAAGAAGTTGAAAGAAAGAGAATTAAAGAATACCTTTCTTATCGTCCTAACGCAGAATATCACGAAGGTTGCAAAGGCATTTGGACTATTCCTTGCGATATCGCTCTTCCTTGCGCAACTCAAAACGAAATCGACGGCGAAAGCGCAAAAATCTTGGCTAAAAACGGTTGCAAAGTTGTATCAGAAGGCGCAAACATGCCATCTACTCCAGAAGCTATCGATACTTATTTTGCAAACAACATGCTTTACGGCCCAGCAAAGGCTGCAAACGCAGGTGGCGTTGCAACTTCTGGATTAGAAATGAGCCAAAACTCTTTAAGACTTTCTTGGTCTTTTGAAGAAGTTGACGAAAAACTCCACGGTATTATGAAGTCAATCTTCAAAGCGTGCGACGAAGCATCTAAAGAATACGGTATGCCTGGCAACTATATGGCAGGCGCAAATATCGCAGGCTTTATAAAGGTTGCAGAAGCAATGAAAGCACAAGGCAACGTTTAATAGTTAAATAAAAAGCAAATAAATATCGCCACGGCAACGCCGTGGCGATTTTTTTATGATAGGATATTTAAAGGTTTTTAACTAAATTATCATACACAAAAGCATATACAATACGGGGATAGTAACAACGGATAAAATGGTTGAGCCTAGCGTATATACTACAGAGTTTTCTATATCGCCGTTATGTTTATCAGCAAGTGGAGATGCTAGCCCTGCCGTTGGCATGCTAAACGCCATAAATACGCCAAGTAGCATAAACTTATCTATAATTTCTAGCCCGAATGCAAATTTAATTGCTAAAAGCAATGCTATTATCAAAACGGGGCAAAGTATAAGTTTTATAAAAGACGAATAATAAGTTTTCCAACAAGTAAAAATTTTAAGTAAGTTTACGCTTGCCATTTTCATACCTAGTATCGTCATGGAAAGTGGTGTAACTAGGTTGGAAAAATGAGTGGTAAACATAGTAACTTCGGGGACATAAGTATGAACTTTAGAAAGATTAATTATTACGCCTATTGCAAAGCCCAAAACAACGGGGTTCGTTAAAATTTTTAAGATATTTAGTTTGCTTTTGCCACCAGAAATTATATAATCGCCAAGGGTTAGCATTGCTAGGTTGGTTAAAATATTTATTATTATAAGAACGGCAAGGGCTGGTGAGTTTTCACCAAGAACTGCCATTGCAAGTGGAATACCTAAAAACCCGTTGTTAGAGAAAATCGAACAGAATCTTAACATTCCACGTTGTTTTTTGCCCAAAGAAGACTTGTAGAGTCTATTCCGTTACTAGGTTTTTCAAAAAAGGTTAGTGGGGTAGAGCCAAAGAATAAAATTAGCGTATAAATAATTCCTATTAGCGCCGAAACCCCTAAAGTTGGCAAGTTGCCCACCTTAAAAGAAACGTTATTTACCGTGCTTGTCATAATAAAAAAGAACATAGCAACGGTGGTTAATATTTTTGAAAGGGTAGCCGAATGTTCGGGTTTTAATAATTTAGTTTTAACTAAAAAGTAACCGGGCATTGCAAGTGCAACGAACATAATTACTTTTCTAAGCATTTCAATAAAAGCGTCCACAGTATTCTCCAATTGATTTATTATATAAAAAGTTTAAGGAATAAAAAATTCAAAAATATAATTATCACAATGCTCGCCGTATTTTTCAAGTTCTTCTTTAGATTGAATAGTCCAAGCAAGCACGACTTTGTCTTTAGTTTTTCTTTTTTTAAGTGGCAAACCAAGTTTATTATAACTAATAAAGTCGGGTTTAACTTTGCGATTTAGAGGCATGCGCTTAAGAACGAATCTTATAAACGGGCTTACCCCTTCAACGTAATTAGTGCCTAGCACCCCACGAATAACGTGTGGCGCAATCTTTTTAACCTTTTGAACGTATTTTGGGTTAAAAGACTGTATTGCAAACTCACCTTGATATTCGTCAAGTTCGTCTAAAACACGTTCAACTATAAACTTATCGGGTTGGTCTTTAATTTCAATTAGTAGTGGAACTTTGCCGTTTACAGTAAATAGAATATCCCTAAAGGTTGGTATTTTTTGGTCGCTTTGCAATAGCGTTAAACTATGCAAAAACTCATCGTCGCAGTCGTAAATCTTTCTGTCAACACCCGTCATTCTCAAAAGGTTATCGTCGTGAAAAGAAAAAAGCGTTCCGTCGCTAGACGCCCAAAGGTCAATTTCTATTGCAAAACCCTTTTCCACGGCGTTTTTATAGGCAGTTAAAGAATTTTCCACAATGTCGCCACCCCATAAACCACGGTGGGCGATAGGTTTATTAATTAACCAATGGTCGTTTGGTATTCGCATAACCACTCCTTGAAGATAATGCTTGCAAAAATAACAATTATGTTATATAATAAAAATACTTATTTATTTTAAACTATCAGGAATTATATGTCAAGAAAAAAAGAAAATATCAGAAACTTTTGCATAGTAGCGCATATTGACCACGGCAAGTCTACCCTAGCAGATAGGCTTATGGAAAAGACGGGGCAAATAAGCGAAAGGGATATGGAAGAACAACTTTTGGACTCTATGGATTTAGAGCGTGAAAGGGGCATTACCATAAAACTTACTCCCGTTAGAATGTTCTATACGGCAAAAGACGGAAATGAATATATTTTTAACCTTATAGACACGCCGGGGCACGTGGACTTTACCTATGAAGTTTCACGTTCTTTAAAAGCGTGCGAAGGCGCAATTTTAATAGTTGACGCAACGCAAGGCATTCAAGCGCAAACGCTTGCAAACGCATACCTTGCTATCGACAACGACCTAGAAATTATGCCCGTAATAAATAAAATGGACCTTGCTTCTGCTCGTCCAGAACAAGCCATCGAAGAATTGGAAAACATTTTGGGCATACCGTCGCAAGATGCGCCTAGGATTTCAGCAAAAAGTGGACTTAATATAGAAGAAGTTTTAGAACAAGTTATAGAAAAAATTCCTGCTCCACAAGGCGATGACGACGCGCCGTTAAAAGCGCTAATTTTCGATAGTTATTACGATAATTTCAAGGGCGTTATATGTTTCGTAAGGATTGTGGACGGCACAGTTAAACAAGGCACGAAGATTAAAACCTTTATGTCGGATAAAGAGTTCGTGGTAACTGAAGTTGGTGTGTTCTCACCAAAAATGACGCCAAAGCCACAATTAAGTTCGGGCGAAGTTGGTTATATTGCCGCAAGTATTAAAAGTATAGAAGATACGGCTGTGGGGGATACTATAACTCAAGTGGACAATCCTGCGCAAGAGCCTTTGCCGGGGTATAAAAAGGCTTTGCCGATGGTCTTTTCGGGGGTGTTCCCGTTAGACGGCAGTAAGTTTAACGATTTGAAAGACGCGTTACTTAAGTTAAAACTAAACGACGCGGCGCTTTCTATAGAGCCTGATAACTCTGCGGCGCTTGGCTTCGGCTTCCGTTGTGGATTTTTAGGGCTACTTCATATGGACGTTATTCAAGAGAGAATAGAACGTGAATTCGACTTGCAAATAATAACCACAGCGCCATCGGTTTCTTATAAGGTATACAAGACGGACGGAACGCAAATGGTTGTGGAAAACCCAACCCACTTGCCACCCGTAACGGAAATTGATTATATGGAAGAGCCTATTATAAAGGCAAGTATCTTCACTCCACCAGACTACGTTGGCCCGATTATGGAACTATGCCAAAACAAGCGTGGCGTGTATAAAGATATGGTGTATTTAGATAAAACTCGTGTAGAACTTAAATACGACCTTCCACTTAACGAAATTATCTACGACTTTTTCGATAGCCTAAAGTCAAGAACAAAAGGTTACGCTTCCTTTGACTATGAAGTAAGTGGTTATCAAAAGAGCGACCTAGTAAAACTTGACCTTTTGCTTAACGGTGAAATGTGCGACGCGCTTTCTATAATCGTTCATAAAGACAAGGCGTATGAACGTGGCAGACAAATTGCCGAAAAACTTAAAGACGTTATTCCACGCCAAATGTTTGAAATTCCCATTCAAGCGGCGATTGGTGGAAAGATAATCGCAAGAGAAACGGTTAAAGCGTTTAGAAAAGACGTTTTGGCAAAATGTTATGGTGGTGACGTTACTAGAAAGAAAAAACTTCTTGAAAAACAAAAAGAAGGCAAGAAGAAAATGCGCTCAATAGGTTCGGTTGAAATTCCGTCTGAAGCATTTATTGAGATTCTTAAAACTGACAACGAAAAGTAATTATATAAACACAAAGGAGAAAGTTTATGAGTTGGTTTGAAAAGATAATATACGCATTACAGTTTGAGCATGAACGCCCAACTAACTACGGTTCGTTCCATATTATTTCCGTGGTTTTGTGTATAGCAGTAACCGTGCTAATGTGTATATTTTTAAGAAAGATTTCTGATAAGAAATTCAGAATTATCGTCGGCGCTATTTGGGGACTAATGGTTTTAGCGCAAGTGTATATAGAACTTGCATTTTCCTTTAACAACCAAACGCTGGTATGGGATTACGATTGGTATAGTTTCCCATTCCAACTATGCACCACGCCGTTATATCTATTACCTTTCGTAATATTTATGAAAGATTGTAAAGTTCGTGATGCAATTATAATGTTTTTAACCACCTTTTCATTCTTCGGTGGCTTATGCGTTTACGTGTTCCCGAATTCCGTTTTCAATACGCCTTATTTCTTGGCGCAAGTAAGAACGATGTTCCACCACGGCACGCAAATTATCTTCGGCGTTTACTTTGCAATTTACTTCCGTAAGAAGATGAATATTAAAAACTTTTTGTATTCGCTTATCGTTTTCGGTGTGCTTTTAGTTATAGCAATGGCAATAAACCTTATTGGTCATGCCGTTTCTACCGAAACTATCAATATGTTCTATATTAGCCCATATTTTGAATGCGAACTACCCGTGCTTAACGTAATTTATAATATCGTTCCATATTT
Source organism: Christensenellaceae bacterium (assembly GCA_045591355.1). Taxonomy (GTDB): domain Bacteria; phylum Bacillota; class Clostridia; order Christensenellales; family Borkfalkiaceae; genus UBA1259. The sequence continues at coordinate 5,173 of JAZNSS010000012.1, forward strand.
TGTGTTCCTATTAATCTATATAATCGGCTTTGCTATTGCTGCTTTTGCCATTTATTGGGCGCTAATCGGTGGAATGAAGTTAGGCGATATTATTAAAGGTAAAATTAAATCTAAAAAGGATTAAACCTTATTATGAATTTTATTAGAAGGCGAATAAACGTTATAAACGTTTGCTTCGCCTTAATTCAATTTATACTGCTTGCAATTATTCTTTTCGTCGATTTTGACGAAGACGTTGTTTGCTTTATCACCGTTTGTCTTGCGTTTTTACATTGCGCCTTATACGTGGTGGCTAAAAAGAAGGGCTACTTATACTTGCTTGCAATGTTTTTTACCGTCGTGTCAGACGTGTTTTTGGTGTTAAGGTATAACAAAACGGGCGCATATATCGACCAAGCAATCGCTATGACTACCTTTTCTATTTCTCAACTTTGCTATTTTGCCTTTTTGTTCTTTTTAACCAAAAGTAAAACGCTAAGGATAGTTCATTTAATAGTCAGGGTGGGGCTTTCCGTTCTAGCAGTAGTATTAACCAAGGTAGTGTTAAAGCAAAACGCTAATTATATGATTTTGGTAACTATGTTTTATTTTGCGAACCTTATTACCAACACTATTTTTGCATTCGCAGAACTAAAAAAGCATTGGCTTATGGCTGTTGGGCTAGTTTTCTTTATTCTTTGCGATATCATAGTTGGTTTAACCATTGCAATAGACGGTGGCATAATAACAATTTTAGAAACTAGTGTTATATACAAAATCGTTTACGTTGATTTTAACATTGCTTGGCTATTTTACGTGATAAGCCAAACGGCGTTATCTTTGTTCATTTCTAGAAAACCAATAAGAGATTTTGACTAATCAGCAGTTAAGGAAATTTTTATGAAAGGTATTTACATTCACGTTCCATTTTGCAAAAGCAAGTGTTCGTATTGCGACTTTGCTTCATATCCAAAAGAAATAGGCAAAACTGAAAGTTATTTTGCTTGTTTGTATAGGGAAATGGAAGGCCGTGGCAAACAACTTAAAAATAAAACCTTTGATACCGTGTATATCGGTGGGGGAACGCCGTCCGTAGTCGATTCAAAGTTTATTGCAGGCGCAATCCGTCAGGTGAAAAAGCAATTCAACCTTGCCCCAAACCCCGAAATTACCATAGAAATTAACCCCGGCACTCTCACACCCGAAAAGGTTAAAGAATATAAAAGCGTGGGTATAAATAGGTTTTCTATCGGTCTTCAAACGGGGTATGACGAACAGTTAAAGCGCCTTAACCGAATACATACTGCAAAAGACTTTTTGCTCTGCGCAAACATGCTAAAGGGTGAAAACAAGTCGGCAGATATTTTAATCGGTCTTGCAAACCAAACGGTAGAACAAGTTAAAAAAACGGTGGACCTTGCCATTGCCGGTGAAGTTAATCATATTTCTATGTATGCGCTAACCCCAGAAGTGGGAACGCCGATATATACCGATTATCTTAACGGGGAACTGCTCTCTGACGACGAAGTTGCCGACATCTACGAAGAACTTGTTATTTACCTTAAAGAAAAGGGTTTTAACCGTTACGAAATAAGCAACTTTGCAAAATCGGGTTATGAAAGTAAACATAACCTTAACTATTGGGAGCGTGGCGAATATATTGGGTTAGGCGTTTCGGCATCTTCCTTTATCGACGGAAGAAGATGGACCAACACCTTTAAGATTGACGAATACCTAAATGCGATAATATACAACAAAGCGCCAGAGATATCTTCCGATTTGATTGAAGGCGACGACGCAGAGTTTGAGTTTATAATGCTAGGGCTTCGCACGGCAAGGGGCATATCTAAAATAGAGTTTAAAAATCTTTTTGGAAAAGGCTTTGATAAAGAATACTCTAAAGCCTTGCAAGAAAAAGCGCAGTTTTTAATTAGCGACGATAAAAACTTAAAAATAAAAGACGAATATATATACGTTCAAAACGATATAGTTTTAGCGTTTATGAAGTAAAAAGCATTGGCGAAAACACGAAAAAGTGTTTTCGCCAATTTGTTTGTTAAACTATAAAAAAACGACTAAAAACCGAAGTTATTATATGTTACTATCAACTTGGGCTTTAAAATGACGGTTTATATAGAATACGTTTTAATAAACAACTTTATAATTGATTACCTTATACTTAAAGCCACCTTTTACTGTGTTAGAATGCCAATAAAAAAAGGTCGGCTTTTGTTTTTATCACTTTTTTTAACTGCTACTTCCTTGATTTTTCCACTAATAAACGCCCAGCCTATAATTTTAACGCTTTTAAAGATTGCAATCGGTTGTTTAGCCGTGCTTGTCGGTGTAAAGTGTGGGGCAAGGGGCTACTTTTTAAGTCTTTTATCATTCTTTTTTTGGACTTTCGTTTTTGGTGGGGCAGTTTACGGCTTGACGGAAATTTTCAATATAAATAGATATAGCCAAGTTTTTACGGCTGTTGTGGGGCTTCCCGTGATTGTCGTCTACTTTATAGGCTCTCGTCTTGTAAAACTATTTTCTAATAAAAATAGTCAAAAAGAATTTTACTATAAAACGGAAATAATCTTAAACGATAAAAGGATAATCGTGAACGGTTTTTTGGATACGGGTAACGGCGTATACGACGGCTTTACCCCTTGTATATTTATAACCTTAAAAACGGCAGAACGGTTTTTTGATAACGGACTTCCTAAACTTGGCAGAGTTCAAATAAATACCGTCAACGGGAAAGATAAAAAAATCGCCTTAAAAAACGCCACGGTAAAGATATACTCGGGCGACACGGCGAATATACATTATAATATAACGCTGTGCGTGGTGGATAAGTCTTTCGACGGCTACGACGCAATACTTCATCCAGCGCTATTCGGGGGAATTTATGTTTCAAAATATGATAAGCAAATTAAAAAAGTTTCTTGAAAGTTTTAATATAAACCAAAACCTATTAGAATACATAGGCAGTTCCGAAGCCTTGCCGTCGCCCTTTACCCCCGAAGAAGAAGCAATAATGTTAAACAGGCTTTCTTTAGGGGAAGAAGGAATTAGGGATAAACTAATAGAACACAATTTGCGACTAGTCGTGTATATTGCGCGCCGTTTTGAAAATACGGGGGTGGATTTAGACGACCTTATTTCCGTCGGAACGATAGGGCTTATAAAGGCAGTTAATTCTTTTAACGTAGAAAAGAATATAAAACTTGCCACCTATGCTTCAAGGTGTATAGAAAATGAAATTTTAATGCACTTAAGAAAGGTTTTAAGGCAAAAAAGCGAAGTTTCTTTCGACGAGCCACTTAACACCGATTGGGAAGGCAACGAACTAGTTTTATCCGACGTTATGGGAACGGACGGCGACGTGGTTTATAAAAAAATAGAAAACGGCGTAGAAAACGAACTGCTAAAGGAAGCGCTTTGCAAACTTAACGGCAGAGAAAAAGAGATTATGGAATTACGCTATGGTTTAGGTGGGCAGGAAGAAAAAACCCAGCGTGAAGTTGCCGATATGCTAGGGATTTCGCAAAGTTACATTTCAAGGCTAGAAAAAAAGATAATCGTTCGGCTTAAAAAAGAATTCGCAAAAATGATATAATTGTTTTAAGGTAAAAGTATTGACAAAATTCGGGGAGGGGTGCTATAATCACTTTAATAAAGTTTATTGTTAAACAATAAAAGGAGAAATTATGAAAAAATTAAGTATTCTAATAGCACTTGTTTTATGTGCTACAATCGGTGGCGTATACGCTGCTTGGACCTATGCAGGAACTGATGATATCGCAGATGCTTATTCTGAAGCAAAAATCACCATTACCGATGCAGAACTTTCCGGAGCAAACGGAACCTATGCTATTACAAGCAACCTTGTGTTAACTGTTGACCAAGCTGACGAAAACCACTATGCAAAATTAGTGTTTGCTTCTAACAACAGTGATCCTATATTCTTAAAAGTTACGTTTACGCCAAGTGCAAACGCACCTGATAGTGTTAAAGAAAATGCAGTGGAATCTGAATTATATTTCACAACGTCAACTGCTATGGAATATAAAGTAGATGCTGAAGGCAACTATAGTGAAGAAGGAACTCCTGTTAAAATTTTAACTTTCTCTAACCCTGGCAACGGCATCCTTGATAATAAGTTCGTGTGGCATAAGGAAGATGATGGCACTTTCACTTATACTTTAGATCAAACTGCTCTTGAAGATATGATTATGCTTAACGAAGACGTTAACGGCACAGGCGAAACGTTTAGGCTTGATACCAAGGCTGAACACGATGCTTTCCGTGAAGCATGTAACGGTAACGTTGTTGCAAGAGTTACTGATGGTAAGACCACTGCGTAATTATTGGTAGAAAAACTTAGAAAAGCAATAAAACCAGTCGTATTTTTATACGGCTGGTTTGTGTGCTTTTATAAAAACAAATTAATACACAAGGTAAAAGGGCAACTAAAGTATTTTTATGACTAATTTTGAGATTTATACTTTAGTCTTATGCATAATAGTTTACGTCTTGTTAACAACCCTTTCGGTCGTTGTTATTACAATAATCACTAGGCAAACCATTAAACTAATTAAACTTGGCGATCAAGATAAACAAATTATTGGCGAAGACAAAAAGAAAAAGAAGAGCAAAGTATCAAAAACGTTCGATTATATCGTAACGGGCTTTCTTGCGCTTGTTTTTATTTTCTTTTTCTGTTCGTCAATGTATATAAACTGTGTTCAAAATACTTATTTTGAAAACGCACCCACATATAAAGTTGTTAAAACGGGGTCAATGGCAGAAAAGAACGAAAAGAATTTGTATCTTTATGAAAATAACTTAAACGACCAAATTCAAGCCTTTGACCTTATTGCAACGTATAAACTTCCCGACGAAAAAGACCTTAAACTTTACGATATAGTAGTTTATGAACTAGATGGAATTTTGCTAGTTCACCGTATAGTTAAGATAGAAGAACCAAACGGCGAACACCCAAACAGTAGGCATTTCTTATTGCAAGGTGATGCCGTTGAAAATCCAGACCGTTTCCCCGTTTTGTATTCGCAAATGAAGGGTATTTATCGTGGTGAAAGAGTCCCTGCAGTAGGTAGTTTCGTCTTGTTTATGCAATCGCCTGCAGGTTGGCTATGTATTTTACTAGTAGCAGTTTCTATAATTGCAACGCCTATTCTAGAGAAAAAGATTGCCAAAGCAAAATCCGAAAGGCTTTTGGTTATAATGGCAACGGAAAATGCAAGCGCAGAACTTTCAATTTCTGCTGAGAATTTAACGGATAACGAACAAGAGCAAGAGGAAGAAGTTGCCTTAAGCATACGCAAAAAAGACTTTAGAACGTTTGCGCAAAAACTTGACGACGCTTCGCTAGTGGTTCAAAACAGATATAAAAACTTGTCTGCATATCTATCAAGAATTGTAGGCGCAAGGGTTATTGTTGGCAGAAAACAAGAATCTTACAAAAAGGGCAACACGCCGATTGCAAGATTTTTATTCCGTGGCAAAACACTTTGCTTGCTTTTGGGGTTAAATCCACAAGACTATGAGCAGTCAAAATATATTTTTACCGATTATTCTGGGGTAAAGGCACACACTAACTACCCAATGAGATTAAAACTTACGTCGGATAGGCAAGAACGTTGGGTAAAAGAACTTATAAACGACGTAATTGCTAAAAATAATTTTGAACTTGCTAAAGAAGTGGCTATTAAAGAAATAGTCGTTGAAAAGACAAACGAGCAACAAGGCTTATTTAACTTTAACAACGCTAATAGGCTAGCGCGCAAATTAAGTTTTGGTCAACGATTAAGACGTTCTAAAAAAGAAATTAAAGATAGATATAAAAAGATTAGAGAATATCTAATTGCTATCGACGGTATAAGGGAAATTGAGTCCGACTCTTTTAGAACTTTCCGTCTAAAAAATAATCCTATCGCAAAAATTACCATGAAGGGCAAAACCCTTAACGTATACCTTGCGTTAAAACCTAACGATTATATTAATACCAAGTATATTTTCCAAGACGTTTCTTCGGTTAAAAAATACGCGCTTTATCCAATGCGCATAAAATTAACGTCGGAAAGACAAGTTAAGTGGACGTTAGAGTTAATTGATAAGATTATGCAAGGATATTGCGTTCCAAAGGGGGTGTAGTATGAGATTAAAACACCTTCCTTTAATAGGGTTATTGTTATTTATAATTTCCGTTGTGGTAATCCCAGGTGCTTTTGCTACGTGGAAATATTCTACAACAGGTCCTAGACAACAAGACACTAATCTTTCTCTTGGGATAGTAGATTTTTATTACCCACCAGAAGAAGTTTTGCCGGGCGACGACCAGGCAACCGAACTACACGAAAACCATTTTAACATGGTAACCAGTATCGTTAACCACGTTGACTATGGTCTAAACGCAACCAAAAAGCCGATTATCCGTGAACTTCTTGAAGACGGCGCAGGCGTGGTTTATTCTAACCAAAACGTTCAGGGGGGTAACTTAAAGTTCGTTGGTGACGATATAAGTGGATTAATGTTCGCAGTTGCTTATCAAACTGCAACCGAATATATCGCATACACTTTTTCTGACGACTACGTAACCACTGCCAATGTTGGCAACTATATTACAGTTTATAAAACCATTATAGTTAAAGGCGACAACGGTAGATGGGTGGCAACCACGAGTTTTGAAGGTCAAGCCAAAGTATTTAGTCCACAAATAGCAGATGGACCGAATATTGACGTTACTAGTTGGCGCAAAATTTAATTAAACTACCAAAACCAATTAATGTTTTATTAATCAATAAAAAAGAGTGGAAAATTGTTTTCCACTCTTTTTGTATAAAAAATTTTTTCTTGCCGATAATTTATGGTATACCACTCTTTTTATTTACATAGGAGGGTATATGAACAAAGTAGTTATTTGTGGGGTGGATACTTCCACCTTGCCAAAACTTACCAATGCTCAAACGCAAGCGCTACTAGTAAAAGTTAAGGCTGGCGACCAATCTGCAAGAGATGAATTTATTGTTGCAAATATGCGTCTTATTCTGTCGGTTATAAAACGGTTTTGGGCGAAGAAAACTAATCTAGACGACGTTTTCCAAGCAGGTTGCATAGGCTTAATTAAGGCAATAGATAATTTTGACCTTAAGTTTCAAGTGCAGTTTTCCACCTACGCCGTGCCTATGATTATTGGCGAAATTAAGCGTTTTCTTCGTGACGGTAATTCCTTGAGAGTTCCTAGAAGCATTCGTGATACGGCATATCTTGCCCTAAAGACAAGGGGAGAACTAGAAAAAGAGCATAAAGACGGTTCTTTAGAAAACGTTGCGCGCGCTATGCAAGTTGCAGTTTCTGAAGTTGCTTTTGCCCTTGACGCTATATCTGATACCGTTTCGCTTTTCGACCCCGTGTTTAACTCTGAAGACGATACCTTAATGTTAATGGACCAACTTGGCGACCAAAAAAACACCGACGAGCGTTGGACGGAAAAGGTGGCTATCGACTGCGCTATGAACACTTTAGAAGATAGAGAAAAAAAGATTATTTATTTAAGATACTACGAAGGCAAAACTCAAACGGAAATTTCTGAAGAAATAGGTATTTCTCAAGCGCAAGTTTCTAGGCTGGAAAAATCTGCCCTTTCACAAATTAAAAACGGAATTAGGGTGTAGGTTGTTAAAATTTATAAAACCATATATAAACACCCTTGTAAAAATAGAATAAAATTAAATGCTAGTTGCATATATTTGTTATATGCAACTTTCTTTTTGTGATTTACGTAAAAAAGACGTTATTAACGTTGCCGACGGCAGATGCCTTGGCAGAATTATAGACTTAACCTTAAAATTTCCACAAGGAATTTTAACGGGTATTACCGTTCCGGGTAGGCGAATTTACGGCTTTAGACTTTTTGATAGAAGCCAAGTTTTTATCGACGAAAGCAAAATTCTAAAAATCGGTGGCGACGTTATTTTGGTCAATATAAACTGTGGCGACGTGTGTTTGCCAAATTCCAACCCCACCCCACCACCAAAACCTAAACATAAAGGGCAAGGTGGGGGAAACTGTTTTCCCACCTGCGAAGAACTTTTTGGCAACGATAGAATTGACACTAGCGATTACTAAGGTGGTTTAGGTTTTTGATTTGGGAATTTCATTTTTTTTAAAACCCCCCTTGAAAACTTAAAAGGTATAGAGTATAATATAGTCATAGCGAAAGCAGTTCGCTAATATATGATAAGACTTTTTTAACCTAGGGGGACAAACAAAATGGACAAAAAATACGCAGACAACATCAGAAACATTGCTATTATCGGGCATAGTGGCGCAGGTAAAACTTCTTTAGCAGAAGCAATACTATTTAACGGCAAAACGATAGATAGGCTTGGCAAGGTTACTGATAAAAACACCGTTATGGACTACGACGAACAAGAACTAGCAAGGGGTTGTTCAATTTCACTTGCTTGCGCTTATACTAATTGGCAAGGTGTTAAGATAAACGTTATAGACGTTCCAGGTTATTTTGATTTTGAAGGGGAATTTGAAAGCGCTATTAGGGCAGTTGGCTCTGCCGTTCTAGTTGCCGACGCAAACGGCGACCTATCCGTTGGCGCTGAAAAAGCAGTTGATTACTGCTTGAAGAACAATATTCCACTTATGATTTTTATAAACGGCATAGATAAAGAAAATGCCGACTACGCTAAAACGGTTGAAGCGTTCCGTGCAAAATACGGCAAAAGGATTGCAACCATGCACGCTCCGATTATGATAGACGGCAAAATGAAAGGCTACGTTTCTATCATTTCCGGCAAGGCGTATAAATTCTTAAACGGCAGTCGTGAAGAAATTCCTGTTCCTGCCGATATGAAAGACGAAATCGACCTTTTCAAAGAAGAACTTACCGAAGCCGCTGCTGAAACTAGCGAAGAATTTTTGGATAAGTTTATTGCCAATAATTGGCTTTCTAACGAAGACTTAATCGTTGGCGTTAAAAAAGGTCTTGCAGCCGGCGATACCATACCCGTATTGGGTGGCTCTGCGTTGCAAAACCTTGGCGTTATAAACCTAATGCACGAAATCGTTGATATCTTACCTTCTCCATACGAAAGAAAACCTATACATTATACTTCCACAGAAACTAGCGAAGAAGGTGAAGTTAATTGTGATGAAAGTTTGCCTTTCTCTGCGCAAGTATTCAAAACGGTTGCCGACCCATTCGTGGGTAAACTCAATATGATTCGTGTGTTCACGGGCGTTCTTAAGAGTGGTATGACCGTTTATAATAGCATTACGGGCGAAAAGGAAAGAATCAATTCGGTATATCTATTAAAGGGTAAAAAACAAGAAGTTGTTTCTGAACTTAAAGCAGGCGATATCGGTGCTGTAAATAAACTTACCAACACCAACACGGGCGATACCTTATGCGAAGACGGAACTAAAATCGTATTCGACCCAATTCCTTTTAAAGCCCCCGTTCTATCCATGGCAATATCTTCTGCAAAATCTGGCGAAGAAGACAAGGTTTTCCAAGGTCTTAACCGTTTGGCTGAAGAAGATTTAACCTTTAAGGTGGAAAAGGATAAAGAAACGGGCGAAATGCTCATTCGTGGTCAAGGCGAAACTCAACTTGAAGTATTATGCAAAACCTTAAAGGCGAAGTTCGGTTGCGAAGCCGTGCTCAAAGAACCAAAGGTTGCTTTTAGAGAAACTATTACTATGACCGTTGAAGCCGAAGGCAAACATAAAAAGCAAACGGGTGGCGCAGGTCAATTTGGCGTGGTTAACATTAAGTTTGAACCGGGCGCTGCAGACGGCGAGTTTGAATTTATTGACGCAGTAGTTGGTGGCGCAGTTCCAAAGCAATTTATTCCTGCTGTTGAAAAAGGTCTTCGTGAAGCAATTACTAAAGGTGTTTTAGCAGGTTATCCAATGGTTAACCTAAAATGCACGCTATTCGACGGTAAATATCACCCCGTTGATAGTAAAGAAGTTGCTTTCGTTTCTGCTGCAAAACTTGCTTACGAAGAAGCTTGTTCTAAAGCAAAACCTGTTATTTTAGAGCCTGTATATTCTTATAAAGTTTACGTTCCAGATAACTTTACGGGCGATATTCTAGGCGATATGAATAAACGCCGTGGCAGAATTTTAGGTATGGAAAAGGTTGGCGCATTGCAAGAGATTTCTGCTGAAGCACCACTTATCGAAATGCTTAAATACGCTACAGACTTACGTAGTATGACGCAAGGTAGGGGAAGTTTTACTTGTGAACTTCTTGGCTATGAAGAACTTCCTTTTGCTGAACAAGAAAAGGTAATAGCAGCGTCAAAAAAATAATTGGCTAAAAACTTCTAAACGCACCGCTGGTCGGTGCGTTTACACCGAATTGCCCTTTTAGGGCGTAGGTAAATTTATATAAAGGTGTGATTTAATGATTTTATCAATTTGCCCAAACCCAAGTATAGACTGCACTATTGAACTTGACAGTCTTAACGTTGGCATGCTTAACCGTATAGATAATAAAGTGGAAACTTTTTCGGGTAAAGCGCTAAACGTTGCCATTGGGGTTGCAAGGCTAAACCAAAAGAGCGTTGCCACGGGTTTTATGTTCGACAACCATAGCAAAATGTTTGAACACGTGCTAGAAAAAGAAGGCGTTGAACATAGATTCGTTTATAATAAAGGCAATGCAAGAACAAACTATAAAATTATAGACAAAAAGTCTATGCTTACTGAAATCAACGATAGGGGCGAAGAAGTTGCAGATGCGCAACAACAAGAACTTCTTTCGTTAATTGAAAACCTTTCTAAAGACGCAAAGATTGCCACCGTTTGTGGAAGTTTGCCAAAAGGTGTTAATAACGACTACTACGGTCAGATTGTAAAAAGGATTCCCAAAAACGTTAAGGTGGTAGTAGACGCAGAAAGGGATAACACCCTGTCTGCTATAAGTTCAAGGGAAATTTACCTTATTAAACCTAACCTTAAAGAATTTGAAAGGTTTTTCGGCATAACGGCAAGGACGAAAAAGGATATTGTTAACGGCGCTAAAAAATACCTAGATATGGGTGTTCAAAACGTGCTAGTTTCCTTGGGAACTGAAGGCGCTATTTTCATTAACGATAAACAAAGCCTATACTGTAAGAGCGCTTCGGTTGCCGTTAACTCTACCGTTGGCGCTGGGGATAGTATGGTGGCGGCAACGTGCGTGGGTATAAACGCAGGAGCAGACTTTAAGGAAATTTTAAGAATGGCTGTTGCCGCAGGCACGGCTGCAGTTACCACTAGTGGAACAAATCTTTTTTACCTAGATAAATATAAAGAAATTTATTCCAAAATCTTCGTTGAAAGTATATATTAGGCTCCGTTTCAAACTCTAAATGATTTTTGGACGGAAAAAATCTGCAAAATACTTTGTGTTTTTTTCGGGATAAGACCACAAGGGGTATTACCCCAAAAAAGAACACTCGTCTTTCTTGCTTTTTCTCGCCAAAACGCACAAGCGCTAATCATTTATTTTTTGAAACGTCGCCTTGAAAAACGGCTCCGTTTAATCTCTGACAGTTTTTTGACGAAAAAACTTGCAAAATACTTTGCGTTTTTTGTAAAGCCTTAATAAAAAAGTATAAACAGTTTGCGATTACGCAAACTGTTTTTATATGCTAAAGAATAAAATTTTTGCCTTTTTGCGTTTGCTTAAAGAAAAAAGGCTTACCACTGTTGCCGGTGCGTGGGTATACTTTTTTTTATCATCTTTAATACCATTGATATTTTTAGTCATAACGGCTTTTGGCGTTTTTGGTGTAGAAATCACCACCGACCTAGTTGCACGGCTTCCCGAAAGCCTTAGGGAAGGTGGCACGGCGCTAGTTTCCGTTGCCAAATCTGCCCAAGAAGGGATTACCGTATTGTTTATATTTTCCACGATACTATCCCTTTCAAGTTTGCTTGCTCAAATGCGTAGAGACGGCAACTTTATATACGGCGTAGAAGAAAAAAATAAGCGTGGAATTCTAGGCAGACTTTGGGCAATAGTCGCCCTTTTGGTGTTGTTTGGCGTTTTTTTGGCTGGGGGATTGTTGTTTGCGTTTGGAAAGGCGATATTTTCAGGTTTACCGTCGGGCAAAGACAAGTTGGTTTTAACCACCTTAGCCGTTGGTTTTTTGCTTACTAATGTAGTATATTTAGTTATCGTTTTATTAAATAAGTATATTTGTCCAATAAAAATACCACTTTCAATCTTGCTTTTGCAAAGTCTAGTTTCCTTGGTAATCGTGTTTGTAGGAACGTTAGTTATAGGGGTATACATTGCTTTTTTTGGTGGAAACAACGCCTTTTACGGTTCACTTGCAGGTATAGTTGCTTTTTTGTTATGGGCTTACGTTTGTATGAACGGGCTAGTGATAGGCGCTATTTTTGGTTATTTTTTGCAAAATCAAAACGCGAGTTCAGAAGTTCTATTGAAAAAGGACTTGTCTTATAAAAGAGAACAAAATAGGAATATTTTGTAGAAAAATCGCATAAGTTGTAGTATCCGAATTTTTAGGGGGGCTTATGCGAGAGGATTTAACCGAAAGGATTTTAAAAGAAGCAAACTACATAGCCTATACGGGCGCAACGGTAAGGGCAACTGCAAAAGTGTTTTTGTATAGCAAGTCTACCGTCCATAAAGACGTCAGCCAAAGGCTTATACATATTGATAAAGAACTTTACGCAAAGGTTAAAATTGCCTTGGAGAAAAACCTAGCAGAACGCCATATTCGTGGTGGCGAAGCAACACGAAAAAAATATATGCTAAAAAAACGTTGACAAAGACTGCGCCTTCCATTAAAATATAAGTATAAAATACCTGAACTAAAAGGTTCGCCTGATAGCAAAGGGGTGAATACGGCTTTTATTAAGGCAAAAGTCTGCCTTAATTAATTTTTGTATCTCCTTTCGCTAACGGAAGGAGTTTTTTTGTTCTAAAGGAGCGCTTATGAAAAGACTTTTAACTTTAATACTTGGACTAGTAATGGCAGTATCCACCTTTACGCTTTTTGCTTGCAATAACGAAGAAGAACAAAAATCTTCTGCAGTTTTAGTGGGGCTTTCAAACGCAACCATGGTAACCCCCGTCGCTGACTACGATTACTTTCTTGTTCCTGAACCTGCTGCAACTACGAAGGTTAATGCAACGGGTGGAAAATTACAAATTGCAGGTAGTTTGCAAGAATTATACGGCGAAGGGCAAGGCTATCCACAAGCAGTTCTGGTTGCAAAGAAAAGCGTTTTAGAATCAGACGGCGCTATTGCGCAGCAGTTGGTAAATTCTTTTGCGCAAAACCTTGCTTGGCTAAAGGATGAAAACGTTTCTTCAAAAACTATAGTAGATGCAGTTGTTTCTGCTTTGCCAAGTGAAACAAGCCCAACCTTTACCGAAGATAATCTTTCAAAAACGGTTATAAGCAATTGTGGAATAGACTTTAAGTCTGCTCAATCGTCAAAAAATACAGTTAACGCTTTTATGGATAAGGTTAACGCAGTTGCCGAAAGTTCCTTCGGAACGGCTCAAGACGGATTTTTCCATTCGGGCGAATACAATGCAAACGTTAGTGGCAAAACCTTATCTTTATATTGCCCAGACGGCGCGCCTGCGCTTTCCGTTGCAAGACTTATCAATGACAAAACAATTATTCCTAACCTAGATATAAACGCAGTAGTTGCAAATACTATTAATTCAAAAGTTGCTGGGGAAAATCCCGTTGCAGATTTTTGTATTCTACCCGTAAACGTTGCCGTTAAACTTTTAGGCAATGCAAACGCTTACCAAATGCTTGGCGTTGTAACTAACGGTAACTTGTTTATACTTAAAAAACAAGACGGCAAAAACGTAACCAAACAAAATGCAAAAGAAGTTTTAAATAACAAAAAAATCGGGGTTATAAATTTAGCAAACGTTCCGGGGCTTACCCTAAAAGTTGTGCTAAACGATTTAGGAGTTGAGTATTCCGAACCCACTTTATAAGGATAAAAATTGAAAAAGAACACTAAGAAACAACTGATAAATTTAATATATCCGTTAATATCCATTATAGTCTTGGTCGTATGTTGGCTAGTTTTATCTAGCGCAGTTAAAAACGAACTTATCGTTCCAACCATAGGCGATACTATAACGGAAATGGGTAAAATATTTGCTCAAAAGCAGTTTTATTTTTCTCTACTAAAAACGCTTTTGAGAACGCTTATTGCAGTAGTCGTGTCCTTTATTTTAGCAGGGGCAACGGCAAGTTTATCTTTTGTTTTTAAGAAGGTGGGCAGAGTAGCGTCACCTATAATATCGGTTATAAGAACCATACCAACAATGGCAGTTTTGCTAATGATATTATTGTGGTCCACCCCTAACGTTGCGCCTATAATAGTTGCAATTTTAGTTCTTTTTCCAATGATTTACGCTCAATTTATAACGGCTATGAACGGCATTGACCAAGGCGTTATAGATACGGCAAAGATATTTAAGTTATCAAAAAAGGACAAACTATTTAAGATTTACGTTCCAATGATAATGCCACATTTAGTTTCTAACCTTGGTAGCAACTTTTCTTTTGGAATAAAACTTATCGTTTCAGCCGAAGTTATGGCGTATACCTTTAACAGTTTAGGTGGAATGATGCAAACGGCAAGCGCCTATCTAAACTTGCCACGTCTTGCAGGGCTAACCGTCGTGGCTGTGGCGCTAGGTCTTATAATCGAAGGCGTTTTTGCTATTTTAGTTAAAAAGGTATTTAAGTGGACTAGGACGGAGGGAGATTATGATTAAAATAAAAAACCTTTGCAAAAGTTATTCCGACCTAGTCGTGTTTGACAACTTTAATCTAAATATCAAAAAGGGCAAAATAACGTGTATCGTGGGGGAATCGGGCTCCGGCAAAACCACCTTGCTTAACGTTTTAGCAAATCTTACCGATTATACGGGTGAAGTGGATAGGGTGGAATGCTCTTACGTTTTTCAAAAACCCAACCTTTTTCCTAATATGACGGTTAAAAAGAATTTAGAATTAGTTTGCAAAGACCAAGAAAAAATAAATGCTGTTGCAAACGAGTTATTTATTTCGGAAAAGTTAAACTCTTACCCCAATCATTTATCTGGTGGGCAAGCGCAGAGAGTTGCGCTCGCTAGAGCAATTTTGTTTGATAAAGAGTTATTGCTTTTAGACGAACCGTTTTCTAACCTAGACGTTGGTTTAAGATTTAGCCTTTTGGAGAAAATAAAACGACTACATTCGGAAAAGGGCAACACTATTTTAATGGTTACGCACGACGTAAAAGAAGCAGTTTCCGTAGCCGATAGAGTGGTGGTGTTAAAAGACGGAGAAATTATTTTCGACTGCGAAAGCGTAACAAAAAAGACCGAAGAACAAATCTTCAGTCTGTTAATACAAGGCTTTGCGCTCGATAAAACATATAAAGGCTAATCAGTCGTTTATTGTCACATAGCCTAATACAAAAATATAAACAAGGTCTTAACCAATAGTGGTAACTGAATAATCGCTATCAAGAAGGGTGAAATCAACGCCCTTCTTTTTGTTTGTCAAAATGGTTTTAACCCCATCGGCTTCATAAACTAGATAAAGTTGCGCGCTTGGAAATTCCGTTAATATTTTGTTTATAAGTGGGGTAAGAGTATCGTTATCTTTTTGGTAAGAACATAAACAAAGCGCCGTTGATAAAGCGTCGGCTAGGGCGCATTGGTTTTCGGGTAGAACGACGGTTGCGCTTTGGATGCCCGTGTTTACGGGGTAGCCGTCTTGTGGGTTTATAAGGTGTGAATATCTTATTCCGTTATAAAGGTAGTATCTTTGGTAGTCCCCACTAGTGGAAATAGTGGTGCGTTCAAGCCCTTTCGTAATAGATATTATATGCCCGTCTTTTCGTGGGTGCATTACGTTTAGCATGGAAACGTCTAAAAGACTTAAACTGCTTCCACCAACGTTGATAAAACCGTCTTTATATCCGTTTTCTTTTAAGACGTTAGCAATTTTATCACTAGCAAAACCCTTTAGAATTCCACCAAGGTCAATTTCTGCGTCAGAAGTTTTGGTCAAAACGGTTTCGCTTATGGTAAAAGAGTTTGCAAAGTCTAGCCCGTTTTGTAAAACTGCGTTTATACTTGCGTTGCTAGGTGGTGAAAAACCTTCAACGGGGAACTGTGGAGAAAAACCCCAAAGACGAACTAACGGATATACTCTTGGATTGAACTTTCCGTCTGAAAAATCGTAACTTTCGGTTGCCTTGCTTAAAATTTCTATCGTTTGGCTTGAAACGTTTAGCGTTTTTCCAACTTGCAAGTTATTAAACTGTTCGGTAAAGGAGTTGGGGTTATTTACGGAATAGCCCTTTTCTAACCCGTCTAAAACTTCGTTTATTTTATTTTTAACCTTGTCCGTAAGGCTTCCTTTATAGACAACCACGTTTATTTGCGTGTTGAAATAATAAAAGTCGGCGCTATCTCCGTCGTCGTTGCAACCAAAAAAACCAAGCGTTAACGGAAGGCAGAGGATTACGGCAATAAATTTTATAAATTTTTTCATATTTTTATTATACACTTATCTAATTCTAAAATCAAATTATATTGACAAATTTTACTCCGTTTGATAAAATATAATACGTATGTATTATCTTTGGGTATGGGGTATTAAATGTTAAGGAGATATAAAATAGCAAACGTCGTTTTCGACGCTGATTTTATTTACGCTTACTGCGCCCATATCTGCAAAGATTACTTGTATAAGGGTGACGAGTCTGCGTGCTTTTTAATTAAAACCACTCAAGAAGATATCGATAAGGAAAAAGCCCTAACTCCAGAGTTTGAACAACCTTATTTAGAAAGCCTTGCTTTTTATAGAAAACTTTTGAAAAATCTAATTGATTACGATGCGTTTATATTTCATTGTAGCGCAATAGAAGTTGACGGCAAAGCCTACTTGTTCACAGCGCCAAGTGGAACGGGCAAGTCCACCCACGCAAGGCTCTGGCGTGAACTTTTGAAAGACAGGGCGCGTATGATTAACGACGATAAGCCTATTATTAGAAAGATTGACGGTGAGTTTTTCGTGTTCGGCACGCCTTTTAACGGCAAGCACGAACTTGGCGAGAATATATGCGCTAAAATTTCAGCCGTTTGCGAGATAAATCGCGCAAAGGAAAACGCTATAAAAAAGGTTAAGGAAAGCGAAATGCTTCCAACCTTGCTAGGTCAGACTTTGCGCTACGACACGGCAAAGGATTTTGATAGTATCTTAACGCTTTTAGACCAAATGTGCAAAAAGGTAGATTTATATAAACTTTATTGCAATATGAACGTTTCGGCGGCGGAACTTTCTTATAAAGTTATGTCAGGGGGAAGTGATAATGAAAATTAAAGACGGTTTTGTGCTTAGGGAAGTTTCGGGCAATCATATAGTTGTTGCCGTTGGCGAAGGGACTAAGATTTTTAACGGTATGATTCAACTTAACGAAACCAGCGCCTTTCTCTGGAAAATGTTGCAAGAAGACGTTACCCAGCAAGATTTGGTTAACGGTCTAGTTGCTGAATATAAGGTGGAAAAGTCGGTTGCAGAAAGCGACGTTTTGGAGTTTATTGAAAGTTTAAAGGAGGCTAACCTATTAAAATAGGTGAGAACACGAAAGATGGCAAACAAAAAGGGATTTGACAACGCTAAATATCTTGAAACGCAATCGGCAAAAATTCTTGAAAGAGTGGAAATGTTCGGCGATAAGTTATACCTTGAATTTGGTGGTAAACTTTTTGACGATTATCACGCATCAAGAGTTCTACCGGGGTTTGAGCCCGACTCTAAATTTAAGATGCTATCGCTACTTAAGGACAAGGTGGAAGTTTTAATAGCCTTAAACGTTAGCGATATTGAAAAAAATAAATACCGTAGCGACCTTGGTATTACCTACGATACCGAAGTTTTAAGACTTGTTGATATGTTTAGGGAAAAAGGTTTTTACGTTGGAAGCGTAGTTTTAACTAGGTTTGCAAACCAACCATCTGCTATCAACTTCCAAAAACGTTTGGAGCGTTTGGGGGTAAAAGTTTATCGCCATTATCCAATCGCCGGCTATCCATACGAAGTGGAAAAAATCGTTAGCGACGAAGGTTACGGTAAAAACGAATATATTGTAACCACACGTCCCATCGTAGTCGTTACTGCGCCAGGTCCAGGTAGTGGAAAGATGGCAACTTGTCTATCACAGTTGTATCACGAAAACAAGCGTGGTGTTAAAGCAGGTTACGCTAAATATGAAACCTTCCCCGTATGGAACTTGCCGTTAAACCATCCCGTTAACGTAGCGTATGAAGCGGCAACTGCCGACCTTGACGATATGAATATGATTGATCCATTCCACGTTGAAGCCTACGGTCAAATGGCAGTCAATTATAACCGTGACGTGGAAATTTTCCCCGTGCTTAGCGCAATGATGACTAAGATTATGGGCAAATCTATTTATAAATCCCCAACGGATATGGGGGTAAATATGGCAGGGACTTGTATTATTGACGACGCCGTTTGTCAAGAAGCAAGTAAGCAAGAGATTATTCGTAGATTTTATTCTGCCCAGTTAGACGTTAAAAAGGGCTTGGCTAGTAAGGAAGTTACTTCTAAACTTGAAATTCTAATGCAAAAAGTTCAAGTTAGCATAAACGATAGGGCAGTCGTTCGTCCTGCTCTAGAAAAGGAAGCGATTACCAATTCCCCTTGTTGCGCAATAGAACTTAACGACGGAAGAATTATTACG
Organism: Christensenellaceae bacterium; assembly: GCA_045591355.1. Lineage (GTDB taxonomy): Bacteria > Bacillota > Clostridia > Christensenellales > Borkfalkiaceae > UBA1259. Next base: position 23,950 of record JAZNSS010000012.1, read on the forward strand.
GGCAAAACGGGGGACTTGCTTGGCGCTTGCGCTTCGGGTATTTTGAACGCATTAAAGGTGCTAGGTAATATCGACGATTCTATCGACCTTATTTCTTCTGCCGTTATCGAGCCTATCCAAGAACTAAAGGTTAAGTATATGGGCAGTCTTAACCCAAGGCTTCACCCAAGCGAAATTTTAATGGCGCTTGCATTCAGCGCAGTTACGAACCCTACGGCTCAGTTTGCGCTCAATCAGTTGTCCAAACTTAAGGGAACGCAACTTCATTCAACCGTTCAACTTTCTCACGCAGATATAAAAACGCTTAAAAAGTTGGGTTTTGACGTTACTTGTGAGCCAAAAAGCAAAACTGATTCAATATTTATGCAAAACTAATTTAAAAATCATAATTGACAAGGCATAAAAGTAATGTTATACTATAACAAATAACACAAGTGAGGTAAACGATATGTTATTAAAGATTTTACTTATCCTAGACGCTATTTTGTTATTAGCTTTGCTAGTTTACGTAGTAGCAAAATTTTCAAATAAGCAAAAAGCGCAAGAATGTTGCGCTAAAGAATGTTGCTGTGAAGCAGTTGCCGTAGAACCAGCAGTTGAAGAACCTAAACCAGCGCCTGTCGTTGCAGAAGAAAAAGAACTTGTTATTACTGCAGTTGCCGACGATAAAGATGCTGTAAAGGCTATACCTTTCTGCGAAAAGATGCTCTTTTTAGACAGAAAAACTCAAGAATTTTACAACGCATTAAATAATGAATTTATTTCTTATAGAAAGATTAACGACCGTGTTTCTTCTAAAGGCGTTTCATATCGTCTTGGCAGAGAATTGGTTGCTAAAATTACCGTTCGTGGCAAAACTATGAAACTTCACTTGGCATTGCCTATTGACGGCTTTGACCAAAAGATTTTCTTCCAAAAAGATTTGTCTGACGTTAAAGCGTATGCAGAAGTTCCTTTCACCGTTAAAGTTAAAAGCGATAGGGGTTTAAAGAATGCTCTTAAATTAATTTCTGCTCTAGCCGAAGCAAAGGCTATTGAAAAGAAAACACGTTATAACCAAGTAGATAGCGTTGAAGAATTAAAGGCTATAGCGCTTAAAAACAAATAAGAAAAAGAAAAAAATCGCTTGCTAACTAGCAAGCGATTTTTTTGTTTTTAAGAAACGTTAAACACTATAATATATAGAAAAGGTTTAAAAGGTGGGCGATATTATAAACATTCTTGGTCGTAAACTGCTCTTGCGCCACCGATAAATTTTGGTCTTGTTCTTGCGCAGGTTATATGTGCGTAGCCTAAAGTGTTCGTTGATAGTCTTACGGGAACGGCAACGCTTTTTAAGTGCATACCAATAAAGGTGTCGCCAATATCTAATCCTGCGTCGGCTTTTATATTTTCAACCACTATTGCATCTTGCATTTTTTTGTAAGCAACCGTAGCAAGCGAGCCACCTGCTTTAGGTTGGGGGATAACGTTTACCCTTTCAGCAAAAGGTATGGCGTTACGCTCCGTAACGATTGCGCGATTTAAATGTTCGCAACATTGAACGGCTAGTTTTATACCATTATTATATAAGGTATTATAGATGCCGTCAAAAAGTTGTTCGGCAACGTCGTATGCAGAGTTCGTTCCAATTTTTGAACCAACTACTTCGCTTGTGGAACAACCTACAACTAAAAGGTCGCCTTTTTTAAGGTTGCATTTCGTAATTAATTCTTCAATAATTTTTTCAACTTCTAATTTAATTGACATAATTTTTTCTTTCCTTTTAAATTATTTTACCACTATCGATTAAAAAACGCAATAAAAGTAGCCGTATTTAACTAAAAAATAGCCTTTTTTGGTAAAAAACGACGTAAAAAAAATTGTTTTAAAAAATCAAAAAAATGTAGAAAATCTTTGTGTAAAACGCTTGACTTAAAAAATGATTTTTGATAATATATAAAGGCTATCGTCAAAGATAGTTCTTTTTTACTGCCAAAACTTTTGGCAAACAATCGCCGTAGCGATTGCACCGTAGATTGACAACTGCATAGAGAAAGAAGAGAGATATATCAGAAACTGAAATATCAATCGAGAAAGACTTTAATTAAAGTACATTAAGGCAAAAATAGAGCAAATAGACTAAAAATAAAAGGTTAATACGAGAGGAAACGTAAAATAAATCAAAGGAAACGAATCACGAATTAGTCGAGTATAGTCAAGGAAGTAGAAAGTAAATTCGACGGAATTGCAAAAATGCAAAACCAAAAAAAGATCAAGCTACAAAGA
>JAZNSS010000013.1:0-47311 GCA_045591355.1 Christensenellaceae bacterium
TGAACGAGAAAGTTTGGTAAGGAATACCAAACCGATTGTTTAAATGATAAATTTATATCAAAGGGGACTGTATGAATATACTTCACTTGGCAAGAATACTACCGGGGCAAGACGGCGTTATTTGGAATAACGAATTGTTTCGTTTTGACGGGCATGGTGACTGTGTCGTATACGATTTAAGTAAATTAAAGAAAGGCGCAGTCGTTGACCTTGAACCCGTTGCTCGTTTTACGCTGGATAAAAGCGACTTGATAGTTCCACATAGCAATGCCGTAACTTGGGGAAAAGATTATTTTAGTGTTGACGACGAATTTCCACTTTTATACACCAATATCTACAACAACACTTCAAAGTTTAACGATAATCTAACGGGAACTTGTTGCGTTTACCGTTTGCAAAGAGACGGAAACACTTTTAAGACTACGCTTCTTCAAATTATACAAATAAGATTTACCGAAGACGCTAACCTTTGGAAAGCCTTTTTAGATAAACACGGCGCAAGACCTTTTGGGAACTTTGTAGTTGATAGAGAAAAAGGTTTTTTTCACGCATTCGTAATGAGAAACGAAGAACTTGGAACACGCCACTTTAAGTTTAATCTTCCCAACGTAAACGACGGGGAAGTTGATAATAACTATAAAGTAAAAAGGGTTACTCTAGAAGAAAAGGATATTTTGGAATACTTTGATTGTCCGTATCAGTATTTTATCCAAGGCGCAACCTTCCATAAAGGCAGAATATATTCGGCAGAAGGGTTTAACGACAACGTAAATAAACCTGCGATTAGAATAATTGACGTAAATAAAAAAGTTGAAGAATCAAAGGTTGATTTGTGGAAAAACGGATATAATAACGAACCCGAATTAATTGATTTTGTAAACGGCGATTGTTATTACGCCGACTATGCAGGCAATCTATATACGATAGAGTTTTAGTAAAATAATTAAGGAGAAAATTTTATGACTAGTGATTTGGCTTATTTGTATAATAAAGACTTGCAAACGGTTTTCAACGCATTTAGCAAGGCTGCAAACGAAAGATTTGGTCAAGACTGTTCTGCTGAAGGGCTAAAAAACTTGGTTTTCGGCCTAAACTTTTCATTTAAATACAATATGAACGGGGGAATGTTAAAGGTATGGTTTATGCCTTATCAAGGTGGCACGGCAGTAAACTTACACTACGTAATTGCACAGTTATTCGGCGCTAGATATAAAGCGCACGCAAGGGATTTAATAGAATACGTTAATAATATTTTAGGTGAAAAACCAAGCGAAATTAATCTAGACGTTAATGAGTTTGTAAATCAACCGGATATTGACGTCGTTACCCAACCTAATACGGGGATAAAAACAGAAGAATCTTCGGAAAAGGCTTGTATCTCTTGTGGTAAGCAAATACCAAAGGAATCGGCGTTTTGCCCGTATTGTGGTCAAAAACAAGCAGTAGTATGTGTTTGTGGAAGACCTTTTGGCGACGGAGAAAATTTCTGTCCAAACTGTGGTTCAAAACGTCAATAGAAAAATACTATTGACGAACCGTGCTTTATAGTATATAATTTTTATATTAAACGCTAAAGCGTGTTTACAAAGGAGAAGATTTATGTTTTGTGTAAAGTGTGGCAAACAAGTTCCAGACGGCGTAATCGTTTGTGAAGAATGCCAAAAGCAAGAAGTTAGTGCCGTTCAAGAGCAACAAGTTGTTCTAGAACAACCCGTTGGGCAAGTTGAAGCGCCAAAGCCCGTTTCTAAAAAGGGTAACCTATTTTCTATACTAGGTTTCGTAGCGCAAATATTATTGTTCGTAATAGTAAACGTTATCGTTACGATGTATAATATTGAATATGGTTTCCAAATTCTTGATTATTCGGTTATAACTGAACTTGAAGCAACGGCAGCGTTATATAAAACTTACTTATTAATTATAGCCTTCATTTCATTAGCACCACTTGCGCTTGCAATAGTGGGAATGGTTATTTCTTCTAAAGAAACAAAGAAAGGATTTAGTTGTAAAAAAGCCAAAGTATTTGCAATAATTACTATCGTTTTAGTTGGCGTAACTATCTTAAACTGCTTGCTAAATCAAGTGTTAATCGGCAGATACGAAATTCAATATTACTATTATTAATATCGATTTTTATTTCAATAAACGTTAAAAGAGTTGGGCGATTGCCCAACTCTTTTTTATGACATTTTTTTGGTTTATGTTTTATTTGCAGGTGTGTAATTAATTTATAGAATACTACCCATTTCCATAATAAGTGCTCTTACTGGAGAAGAAACGTATCCATCAGTATAGCCCTCTATTGGATTGGTCAAAGGTGTTAGAGAAGACTTGTATTCATAATCTGCGATAGAATCAATGCTAATGTTTACTTCTTCACTCAAAACTTCCAAGTTAAGTCTATTATTAACTAAACCTTTGTCGTTATTTTTAATGGTTAATTCAACAGAGAGTAGAGGTGGAATTATCAGACCGGCATTATTCATAAAGGTCGTGGTATAAAGTTTGCCAACGTATAGGTCGTCTGCCTTAGAGAAAGAAGTTGTAAACTTCATATTTCCCGTATCGGCGTCAACTCCAAACACTTGAATAAGAATGCCGTTGTAAGTGCCAAAAAGGTTATTTATATCTTCAAGTTCATTATAAAGTTTATTGTTATAAGAGTCTACGTTATCAAATCTAGTATAAAATTTTTCGTTTTCTTCGTCTGGATCGTCGGTTGTATAACTATAGGTTGCAACGTAATCTTCACCACTTAAACCGAAGTAATAAGTTTCCGTTTCATTTATAGTCTTAACGTTTTCAACAACCTTGTTGTCAACTACATCATACACCTTTTCAACTCTTTTCGTTACGTAATTTGTGTATAGATAAGTAACGTTGTCTATTGTCTTAACTTCTATAACGCCAGTTACGTCTACGTCGCTTGAGTTGGTGTATTTTTTGGTTATTGGGTTATCGTTTTCATCTAGAACAGTTAATTCCACAGGCGCGCTCATTTTGCCCGATTCTTTTAACTTTAACTTAATATCGCCAAAATTATCTTCACCGTCAAAATGTTCTATGTGGTTGACTCCAGCATTCCTAAATTGTTTTAGATATTCGCTTGTGGATACGCCAGCGCTTACTGCCTCGTCGCAACCAGTAAAGGTGAATAAACATACTACCGATAAAATTAGGGTAATAAACACCAAAAGTTTCTTTTTCATAGTAATTTCTCCTTTAAATTTTATTTATTTTATATGAGACTCTAAATAGTCCATCATATTTTTCAACGCTTTTTTTGAAATAGATAATAGGTCGAACTGTTTTACAAAATTAATCGCTTTATTTATTTGCTCTTTGTCAACTTCCAAAACTAGAAGGGTATTTCTAAGATAACTTTCCGTTTTGTTATCTAGCGTAAAATACATATTGCAAGGTGTAGTAAGATAACTACGCATAATTCCACTGATTGCAAGTTCTTTTTCGTAAAAGTCTTTAGTTTGCAAGTCGGGTAGATATTCCTTAAACGCCTTTTCTAATCTAGAAGTTAAAAAAGAATGGATAATTTCTACACAGGTAGGTAGGGTGTAAGAAGTTAAATACATTTCCCTTAAATGTTCGTTACTCTCTGCAAAACATAGTTGCATAGCGCGTTCTAGCGCAAAAAATAACGTTCTGTCTTCGGTTACGCCTTTAACTAGTTCCTTTGTCGTGGAAAATTGATAATCTAAAACGAACTTAACTAGGTCGCTAACTAAAGCCTCCTTGTCACGGAAAGCAAAAAACAGCGAACCGTTGCTTATGTTAGCGTCTTTTGCAATCCCACTCATAGTCGTTTTAACGTAACCTTTGGTTAGAAAATGTTGTGCTGCAACGTGTAGGATTTTAGACTTATTATCTTGAAATCTTTTACCGTGTCCCACGTTTGCCATTTACTAACTCCTTAACTAGTTCCAAAACTAGTGTATACTCTAATCTTGACTTTATTATATAAAACGAATGAACACTTGTCAATAGGGTTTTTAAAATTTTCTAAAAATTTTTTCATCAAAAATAAATGCCCCTAATTAGTCTTGCAAGGGAAGTGGTTTTTTGGTATAATACTTTTAAGGAGAAAAAATGAAGTTACTATCCCCAGCAGGCAATTTTGAAGCCCTAAAAATGGCAGTATACAACGGCGCAGACGAAGTTTATCTTGGAATAAACGATTTTAACGCGCGCAATAATACCGATGGGTTTACTTTAGAAAGCCTAAAGGAAGCCGTAGACTTTGCGCATATATACGGTGTTAAAGTATATCTAGCAATAAATATATTATTTAAAGATAGTGAACTTTCTAGCGCTTTAGAAACTTTGGTCACTGCTTATAATATGGGTGTTGACGCCTTTATCGTGCAAGATTTAGGATTTGTTGGTTTAATTAGTAGAAATTATCCCGAAATAGAACTACACGCAAGCACGCAGATGGGCGTATGTAATTTAGAAGGCGTTAGGGCTATTTCTAAATACGGTTTTAAAAGGGTTGTGCTTGCAAGAGAAACGCCTTTAGAAGAAATTAAAAGGATAAAAGAAAACTGTGATATTGAGATAGAATACTTCGTTCAGGGTGCGCTTTGCGTTTGTTTTTCGGGGAACTGCTATTTAAGTTCTTATAATTTTAACGCTAGTGGCAACCGTGGAAGATGCAAACAACCTTGTAGACTTCCTTATACTTTGAAACTAAACGGAAAAACCATCAAAAACGGATATTTACTAAGCGCAAAAGATTTTTATATGATAGAAAGGCTAGAAGACCTAAATAAAGCAGGTGTAGATAGCCTAAAAATAGAAGGCAGAGCAAGGCGACTTTTCTACGTTGCAACAGCAACGGCAGAATACCGAAAGGCGCTAGACGGAATTTCCCCAAACCAAACTAATCTTGAACTTGCGTTTAACCGTAATTATACAGAAGGGTATTTTAACGGTAACGGAAAGATTATTTCGCAAATACAAAATCATATAGGCATTTCTATCGGCAAGGTAGTTAAGGTGGAAACGGGCAAAAGATTTAACCGAATGTTTTTTACTTCGGATAGGGTTATAAGCGCAAAATCGGTTGTAAAACTCTTTACTAACGAAAAGGAAGTTTCCACTATATCACTGTTTGACTTGCAAGAAATATCTAACGGAACGTATACGGCAACTACCACTCAAACGGTAGTGGAAGGCGCAACCGTTAGGCTTATTTTAGATTATCAAAAGGAAAACGAAACGCTTGGCAAGGTCAAAAAAGTTCCTTTAGATATACGTTTACGGTTAAAAACCGATACAAATGCTATTGCGCTAGTAAGTATTGGCGAAGAAATGCTACAAGTGGAAGGGCAGTTATGTTTGCCAGCAAAAAGCCAACCACTTTCCGAGCAAAGTATCGTAGAGTGTTTTAACAAAAACGATTATTTTATTCCACGAATAAAGTTTGATACGCTAGATAACGTGTTTATGGCTAAAAGTCAACTCAACGATTTTAGGCGAAAGGTTTACGAAAGCGTTATAATTTGCATTACGCAAAAATACTATAGAAATCTTTTACCAATAAAGGTAAACGTCGATTATACGCCAATTACTTTTGACGATTTTATAATAACTCAATCGCCAACACTAACGGAAGATTGTAAAAACGCAGTATATTCGCCCGAAGAATATAAACTTGAAAAGGTAATAGAGTTTGCTTACCAATGTAAAAAGAAAGGGATAAAACCTTATTTAGATACCCCCGTATACGCAACGGAAAAGGACGTTGAACTATATAAAGCCATAATTCAAGAAACGGGTGTTGGCGTTGTGGCAAACAACTATTACGCAACTACGCTAACTAGCGATTTCGTCGTGGGAACAGGGCTTAACGTGTATAATAGTTTAACGGCAAAAGAATGGCAAAAGCCGTGCGTTACTGCAGAGATAGACCTTGGCGTTAAAAAGGTTAAAGCACCGTATATGACTATGGTTCATTGCCCAATAAAATCGCACGTTAATAGCAGTTGTGTAAATTGTAAATGGCAAAACGGATACGAATATATTACTTCAGATGGTAAAGTATTAAAATTAAAACGCAAAAAAGCAGTTACCTGTCAATTTACTTTGACCGATTAAAAAAGTTCGCTCTAACTAGAGCGAACTTTTATCTTTTTCTACAGTTATAATATTTAAGACTCCGTCTTTAACGGAAAACTTAACGTTGAAATGGTCAAACTTCATTCCGTAAACCCTATCGTCATCTTGGTAAGACGGTCTTGGGTCGTCTGATAAACACTCAAGCAAGGCTTGGCGCTTTTCCTTTGGAATAATTTGCAAAACCTTTTCGTCGTAGACTACTGGAAGTTTATAATCTGCAAACTTATCCGAATATCCACCAACGGCGTCTAACTTGCAATCTGCAAGGGGAATATACGGCTTAACGTCGTATATAGGCGTTCCGTCTAAAAGGTCAACGCCACTAACCGTAAGGGTAACCCCGTCTTCTAAATAGTTAACTTTTTCAAGTTTAACGCAAGATAAACCAATATTATTTGGTCTAAAGGGCGAACGGCTTGCAAATACGCCAACCTTTGCGTTTCCACCTAGCCTTGGTGGGCGAACTAGTGGGGTGAACTTATCGCTACTACATAGCGAAAAGTCAAAGATTATCCATAAATGACTAAAAGCCGTAATTTCCCTAAAAGCGTCGGGCGAAGAAAAGGGTTTATAAAAAACCACTTCGCCAATGCTAGAAGGCGACCTTCCACTTTGGCGTGGTATTCCAAACTTTTCCTTAAAATCCGTTTTGATAAAACCTATTGGTGTAATAACTTTTTTATCCATAACGCTATTTTAACATAAAAAAGTAAAAAACAATAGTAAAAATAAAATAAATTGTTGTTTTTGGTAAAAATATATGCTAAAATAAATTAATAAAACGAGTTCAGGAGGGGCTTTTGTGATTGGTTTTTCTGCTCCCGAAGAAAAGGCTGTTAGAGCAGTTTTAACGGGCAAAAATCAAAAAAAAGGCGCAAAGATTTTTTACGCGTTTGCGTGTTCGCTAACGGCAACGTTGATTTACGGCATATTCACGTCCTTAATCAACGCTTTTTGGACGCCCGAAGAACTTTTTACCGACTATTTATTCGTTGGGTTAACTTGCCATACAATATTCTTGCTAGGCGTTGGGTTTTGGGTTATATATAAACCTATTCGTTCAAAAACTCTTGATGCAAACGGGCATTATAGAACGGTTTTTGAAAAAGATTGTATAAAAGTGCTTTTTCCCGACGAGCCGGAAGTTATAGTTAATTTATCCGACGTTGATAACGTGGTGGAATACGATATATTCTATCTTATCTCTTGCTACGGTGGAACTGACGAAATTGTTTGTAGTAAGTCTGCCTTTGAAAAAGGCAACCACGAAAAACTAGTTAAATATTTTGAACAAGCGAATATTCCTTTTAGCGTTTATCAAAAAAAGATATATCGTTCGGTTTTTAAGAAAGTTTCTAAAAAGGTTAGGCTTGGGGTAGTTTCCATCATCTTATCTTTGCTTGCCGTTTTAGTGGCTTATCCATTTTTTTGGCTTGCTTCAAACGTGCTAATTCCTTTCGTTCCAAATCTATTGTCTAAACTTTTGGCAAGCATTTGGGATTTGTATTTAATAGTTCGTGTTTTAGTGGGGCTTTTGTTCGTGCCTATAGGGGTTGTTGCAACCATAATTTCAGGCATTTCAGGATTATTCGTAATTTTGTGTCCGTTCTTTTTTATAGTAACTGCTTTTCGTTGTTCGCTAAAGCAAATAAATAGGAATGGTAATTGGATAGGTTATGTTGCTATTATACTTGTATTTTTAGCCACTATCGTTGCCATATTCTTGGGGCTTATGGCTTTAGAAATATTTGCATTTTAAGGAGAAGATATTATGGGTTATAGATTTATGTTGTTTCCAAACTTTAGGTCTAAAGCGCTTACGCTATCATATGACGACGGTGTCAAACAAGACGAGCGTTTGCTTTCCATTATGTCTAAAAACGGCATAAAAGGCACGTTTAATATAAATTCTGGATTATTCGCACCTGATGAAAGTTGTAATAGAAATAGAATGACTGCAAAACAGGCGTTAGAACTTTACAAATCACACGATTGCGAAGTTGCTTGCCATGGTGTTTGTCACTTATCCCTTCGCCACGTTTCTAGGGAATTAGCCGTTGCAGACGTTATAAACGATAGAATAAATTTGGAGAATATGTTCGGTGGAGTAGTTCGTGGAATGGCTTACGCAAACGGTTCTTACGACGATGCGACGGTAGAAATCCTTAAAAACTGTGGCATAGCATATTCAAGAACTTGCATTACTACCGAGAAGTTTGATATACCAACCGATTGGTTAAGATTGCCTACAACTTGCCACCACAACAACCCAAAATTAATGGAACTTTTGGAAGAATTTTTATCGCAAAAGAGTAACGGTTATTATTGGAGCAACGCTAATTTGCCTAAATTATTCTATCTTTGGGGGCATAGTTACGAATTTGATAATAACGATAACTGGAACGTTATCGAAGAATTTTGTGAAAGAGCAGGTGGGCGAGAAGACGTTTGGTATGCTACCAATATAGAAATATATAACTACGTCAAAGCGTTTGATAGTTTGGTTTTTTCTGCAAACGGTAAAAGTGTGTATAATCCAAGTAATATAGACGTTTGCGTTGATTACATGGGACTTAAAGTTCTTGCTAAAGCAGGGCAAATTACTTCGCTTGAAGTTAAATAAAATCTAAATTAAAAAGGTTCGCAAGAACCTTTTTTTAATTGCAAATAATTCGATAAAACGGGCTAGAAGATTAAATACGCTAAAATACTTGAAATAGTTCCGTAAAAATGTTAAAATATAAAAGTTAGATTTTTATGGGAAGAAAGTTATGAGAGATTGGAAAAAGATTCGCAAAAGGATTTTTGAATACGCGTTTTTATTTGTGTTGCTAGCAAGCGTGGTATTGATATATCTTTCCGTTGCGAGCAACATTGCCGATATTTTTGCAATGAACAACGGCAGCGATTATACTGCCGTTAAAGAATATCTACAAGATTTTGGTATTAAAGGGGCAGGGGTTATCGCCATACTTGAAATGCTCCAAATGATAGTAGTATTTATTCCTGCGGAATTCGTTCAAATTGCCGCGGGTTTAGCATATCCAATTTATTTTGCTTTTCCGATTTGTATAGTAGGTATTTGCGCAGGCGCTTCGGTTATATTCGTAATCGTTCGTGTTTTGCACATTCGTTTAAGTTTAATGGAAAAAAGGGTAGGCAAAATTCAAAGAATGGTTTCAAAAATTAATAAACCTACTTCCATGACAATAATAATGTATTTATTATTCATTATGCCTATAATTCCGTTTGGTGCTATTTGTTATTTTGCTTCTTCTAGCAAGATATCGTATAGAAGATACATTGCCGTTGTTGCAACGGGGGTAATTCCTTCTGTTTTATCTTCATACGTGTTGGGTAATATAATGTATCTTAGTCTGGGTATGGGAACGGCTAATTTTATTTTAACGGTTGCCATTGCCGCAGTGCTAATGATAATCTTGTTAGTAACAGTTGCTACTCTAATAAAGAACAAGTTTTTCAAAAAAGACTTAAAAAAGCCAAATTGGTTTTATCATCATCTTTTATATAGGCTAGTTAGTTTATTCTTTTCCTTTAAGTTCAAAAGCAAAAAGAAGAATTGCGTTAATATAAAAGAAAAGCAGTTCGTTCTTCTATCGGCGCATACTTCGGCGTTGGATTTTTATTATAGCACTAAAGCCACTTATCCAAAGCGTATGAACGTCGTTGCAAATAGATATTTTGCAGACTTAAAGTCAGTAAGATTTTGGGTTGCGCCCTTGCACGTTATCCCTAAAAACTTATTTGCGCCCGACGTAGAAACGGCAAGGCGAATTTTATCGGCAAAAAAGATAATGTCAAGTATTCAGATGTGTCCTGAAGGCAGATTGTCTTCTTGTGGGCAAGGTTTTCCCGTTGCAAACGGCACGGCAGGGCTAATTAAGAAACTTGCGCTTCCCGTATATTTCCAATATACCGTTGGTGGATATTTTGCAAAACCAAAGTGGCGTAGCAAATACGCTAAGGTTAAAGTTGATATTTATATGGAAAGGTTGTTTAGCGTAGAAGACCTAAATCAAATGTCCGAACAAGAAATTGAATCCGTTCTAAAAGAAAAATTTAGTTACGACGAATGCAAGGCATACGCTTTGCGTGACGATATTAAAAAGGATTCAGTTGACGTAAACGGGCTAGAAAAGATTTTATATCGTTGCCCAAACTGTGGCAAAGAGTTTACTTTGTCTTCAACCAAAACTACCTTAAAATGTTCGGCGTGTGGTAGAGAATACGTGTTTGACGACAAGTATTTGTGCGATGGCAAAACCATTTCCGACTTATATAATATGCAAAAAGCCGAACTTGAAAAGATAGAAACTTTTGACTTGCAAGAAGAATGTGAAGTTAAAATATTCAATAATAAAAAAGGCAAACTTGAAGATTGTGGAAAGGGCGTGTGTAAACTTTCCAATGAAGAAATTTCTTTTTCAGGCGAAATTTTTGGGGAGCAAGCAAACTTTAGCCATACCCCTAAAACTTTGCAAGCGTTGGCGTTTTCTGCCGGAGAAGAATTTGAATTTTACGTAGACGGAAAACTTTATTATTTTTATCCAAAAAATAGGGAAGAAGTTATAAAATGGTCCATGATTTGGGACGTTTTACAAGAGAGGAATGTGAATGGAAAAATTAAATCAGAAGAAAAAGGCGATTGACGTTTCAACCAAGTCGTTTTTGTCGGCTGTCATAGTGCTATTAGCGTTTATGATAGTGGCAACTGTCCTAACCTTCGTTCTTCCTAAGGGCAACTTTGCTATTAGTGAAGACGGTAGCGTTGATTATAGCGCTTATATACCAAGCGCTTCTACCGATGGAATAAACGTGTTTAGGGCAATAATATCGCCAATATTAGTTTTCGTAACGGGCGACTTTTTGCAACCCGTAATGCTTTGCATATTTTTCATTATTATATCCGGCGTGTTCCAATCAATGCTAGACTGTGGTGGAATGCAAGCGATAGTTTCAAGGCTCGTTAAAAAGTTTAAAAACAAAAGATTTTTATTCTTGGCAATATTAACCTTGTTCTTTATGTGTCTTGGCTCTTTCTTCGGCTTGTTTGAAGAAACGCTTATATTGCTCCCAATGGTCGTTGCAGTATGCGTAAGCCTTGGTTACGACCAATCAATGGGCTTTTTGGTTTGTTCACTTGCTACGGGAATAGGTTTTTCGGTCGCAATAACTAATCCCTTTACCGTGGTTTATAGTTCAGACCTTATAGGCGCTAGTTTAACAAGTGGTCTTTGGTTTAGATTAATTTGTTTTGCGCTATTTTACGGCTTGGTTTTAGGCTTTATATGGTTAAACGCTAAAAGAATAACCAAGAACCAAACGGCTAAACCAATCGAAGAAGTTGAGGAATTAGCCGTTCCACAAAGCAAAAAGACCTTTATCGTTTGGCTTTGCTTTTTGATACTTGCGCTTTTTACCATTATACTTTCAACGGCGTTACCATTTTTGCGTGATTTTTCCACACCCGTAGTTGCCGTGGTGTTCTTGATAGGTGGGCTTGTTGCAAGTTGGTTAACCTTTGGGTTTAAGCGTTTTATCAAAAGTTTTGGCAAAGGCGCGCTTGCCGTTCTGCCAGCGCTACTTATGATAGCAATGGCGTTTGCTATTAAGTTAATTCTTGTTGAAGGCAATATTCTTGACACCATAACTCACTACATTGTAACTGCTATACACGGTCATTCTAAATATCTAGTAGTGCTAATACTATTTGCCATTATATTGGTGCTAGAATTTTTTATAAGCAGTTCGGTTGCTAAAGCCGTTTTCGTAATGGGCGTTCTTAAAGGTGTTATAGCAAGTGGATTAGTGCAAATTTCCCCAGAAATGCTAGTGCTAATTTACATATTCTCCGACGGCTTTACCAACATGTTATTCCCAACTTCACCATGCCTTCTTATAGGTTTATCAATGACGGGGCAAAGTTATCTAGGTTGGCTTAAAAAGAGCAAATTTTTATTCCCAATAATATTCGCTCTTTCCGTTGGATTATTGATGCTTGCCCTAGCCGTTGGGTATTAAGAAATATAATTAAAAACCATTTAATTTTTTGTGATATAAATAGCGCAATGCGATCTACTAAATTGAACGCAGGGCGCTATTTTTTAGTTCAAAGTTATAGTGAAAGGAGAGCGTGCTTTTGGATTTTTAAATAAATATTGACTTTGCAAGCAAATAATGTATAATAAAAGATGTAAAGATAAAAATAAGTTTTCTAAAAATTTAATATTTTTAATAAGGGGGGTAGTTATGATAAAAAGAACAATAACCGTAATTTGTTTATCATTATTAGCCCTTTTTTGTTTTTCTTTAGGGGCTTGTAATAATCGTAGCGAAACTAAAACTAATTCAAACTTGAATTTTTTTCCTATAGTTGATTACAATGGTAGTTATGATGAAATAGAATACGAAGTTAGCGTGGCTAATGATAAAAATATAGAAAGCATAACCATACCCAATACCTATAATGGTCGCAAGATTACTAGAATTAAAGCGAACGGATTTAAGGATTGTAAAAATCTAAAAGAAATAAATCTACCTGCTGGGTTAACTTTCGTGGGTTATAGCGCTTTTGAAAACTGTGAAAGTTTAGAATCTATTACTATACCAAAAGGCATTGAGGTTATAAACTCAAACCTTTTTGGGAATTGTAAAAACTTAAAGTCTATAACTTTTTTGGGTAAGGTTACAGAAATTGGTTTCTCTGCATTTGAAAACTGCTCAAGTTTAACAAAAATAGAGTTGCCATACCTAGAAGAGATGGGCGACGACGCCTTTTTAGGCACGGGTATTATTGAAGAAAAATCTAATTGGGATAACGGATTTTTATATATAGGAAAAACTTTGTTAAAAGGCGATTTCAATCTAGAACAAGCCACCGTTAAAGACGGCACAACTCATATAGATGCAAATGCTTTTAATAACTGTAACAACTTGCAAAGTATAACCATTCCGTCAACGGTAAAACGAATTAGAAAAGATGCTTTTAACAACTGCGCTTCACTTTCTACCGTTAATTATGATGGAACTATACAAGAATGGATGTCAATAGACTTTTACCCCGAACAAAGGGCTAATCCGTTGTCATACGGAGCAGAGTTAATTATAAACGGGGAATTGTTGACCGAAATAAGCGCTAACGTAAATCCAATGCCGTATGTTTTTGCAGGGTATATCTATCTCGAAAAGGTTGTATTGGACGCTGGACAAGATAAAACCTATCTTTCAAATGGTGCTTTTTATAATTGCTCATCGTTAAAATCGGCAACCCTATCTGATTCTTATGAAAAGATAGAAAAAGATTGCTTTAACGGTTGTAGCCAATTATCGGAAATTAGTTTTAGCGATAAATTAAAAGGTATCGGTTCTGGTGCGTTTTACGGTTGTAGTTCTCTAAAAAGTATAACCATACCTAAAGCCTGTCAAGATATATCAACTGCGATTTTTAATCATCATTCTGGCATTGAAGAAATTTCTTTGTCAAGGCATTTATTTCCAAAGTTAGGGGATATGTCGAAACTTAAAAAGATTAATTGGCTTGGAACGTTAGAGCAGTGGGCTACGCATAACTTTGGGTCAGTAAGTAGTTCCCCCTTATATTATGGTGCGCAACTTTATATAGACGGTCAGCCCGTTACTGACTTAACAATATCTACACATAGCGTAGGGGATTTTGCATTTGCTAATTGCCAAACGTTAAAATCGGTTACTTTTAATGAAGGAACTGAACGAATTGGAGAATGGTCTTTTTATCAAGCAACTAATTTAGAAAAAATAAGTCTAGGCAAAACTGTTGTTGATATCGAAAGAAATGCTTTTTCATACTGTTCTTCTTTAAAAGAAATAAACGTAGATGCAGAAAATAAAAATTTTAGCGTAATAGATAACGTTTTATTTGCAGACGAAAGTAAAAAACTAATTCTTTATCCAAACGGTAAAACAGACGTTGATTATAAAGTTCCAAATTCCGTTACTGAAATTGGTTACGGTGCGTTTTACGGCAACGCTCACTTGGAAAGTATTACTTTTTCTGAAAACTTATCTATTATATCCGACTATGCCTTTTTTGAAAATCAAAAGATAAAAAGTTTATATTTCCCTATGTCAGTTAGGTCTGTGGGGTATGGTAGTTTTAGCAATTCAAAGGCATTGGAAAGCGTGGTTTTTGAATGTTTTTATTACACCATTGAGAATAATGCTTTTATGAATTCTCATGACTTAAAGAGCGTAAGTTTTAGTGGTGGATTAGTTTCTTTAGGAAGTCAATCATTCCATTTTTGCTATTCTCTTGAAAGTATTACCTATTCAGGGAAAGTTAAAAATTTTCCTAAATCTGGGGGAGTGTGGAGAAATATTATAGCCGACAAGATAATTTGTGAAGACGGATATATTCCAATAAGTAGTTAAGCGAAAAACTCGAAAAGTTTGCAAACAAAAAAGACTAGCGTCGTCGCTAGTCTTTTTTACCGTTTAATTTTTAACTTTTATACCAAGAATGAAAGGCGTGCTATATCGTGTATCCAAAGGTAAAGTCAATATATCTAAAAAAATCGAAAAATAATAGTAGTAAAAAGTTCTTGCAAAAGAAGTGGTTTATATAGTATAATATAAACTAGATTATTATGTAAATACAAGGAGAGTTTTTATGTCAGCTTTTGAACACGCTAAAAAAGAATATTTAAAATACGGTGTTGACGTTGAACTAGCAATGCAAAAACTAAAAGATATTCCCGTTTCCATGCATTGTTGGCAAGGTGATGACGTTAACGGTTTCGTTGGTAACGATAGTTTATCTGGTGGAATCCAAACCACGGGTAATTATCCGGGCAAGGCAAGAAACTTTGAAGAACTTAAAGCCGATTTAGAAGTTACGCTTTCTCTAATTCCAGGTAAAAAGAGAATTAACTTACACGCAATATACGCCGTAAGTGATAAGCCTTATAAAGCAGACGAACTTACTATTGAAGATTTTAAGCCATGGCTAGATTGGGCGTTGCCAAAGGGCATACATATCGACTTTAACTCAACGTTATTTTCTCACGATATGGTAAAGAACGGGCTTACTTTATCAAGCCCTGATAAAGAAGTTCGTGATTTTTGGATAAAGCACGTTAAATGTTGCCGTGAAATTGCTTACCAAATCGGTAAAATTCAAGGCACGGCTTGTTTGCATAACCTATGGATAGCAGACGGATTTAAAGACGTTCCTGCAGATAGACTTATGCCAAGACTTCGCCTAAAGGATAGCCTAGACCAAATATTTGCAGTTAAGTATGATAAAAACTTTTTAGTAGATAGTGTTGAAAGCAAGGTATTTGGTATTGGTATTGAAAGTTTTACCGTTGGCAGTAACGAATTTTATCAAAACTACGCGGCAAAGAACGATATTTGTTGCTTGCTAGATAACGGGCATTATCACCCACTTGAATACGTAAGCGATAAAATTCCAGCCCTTCTTGCATTTTACGATAGAGTTGCCTTGCACGTTACTCGTGGGGTGCGTTGGGATAGCGACCACGTAGTTTTATTTGAAGACGAATTAAAAGAAATTGCAAAGGAAATAGTTCGCAACGACGCAACTGATAAAGTGCTAATAGGTTTAGACTATTTTGATGCAAGTATAAATAGAATTTCTGCTTGGGTAGTCGGAATGCGCAATATGCAAAAAGCATTGTTGTTTGCATTGCTAGAACCTAGCAAGGCGTTAAAAGAATTACAAGATAATGCAGAGTTTACCGAACTTATGGCGTTAAACGAAGAAATTAAAACCCTACCATTTGGCGCAGTTTGGAACGAATACCTTGCAAGACAAGGGGTTGCAGACGGTAAAGAGTGGATTAAAGTCGTTAAAGAATACGAAAATAACGTGTTGGTAAAAAGAGTATGAAGTGTTATTTAGCAATAGACCTTGGCGCGTCTAACGGCAGACATATCGTAGGCTGGAGCGACGGCAAGGAAATATTAACCGATAAAGTTTACGGCTTTGAAAACGGCGTAATGACGACTAAAGACGGTTTGGTTTGGGATATCGAAGGTATCTTTACCCACGTTTTAGAAGGAATTAAAGTTGCCCTTCAAAAATATCCCGACATAGAAAGCGTTGCAATAGACACTTGGGGTGTTGACTACGTTCGTTTTAAGGGTGATGAGCCACAGTTCCCTTGTTTTTCTTATAGAGACGAAAGAACGTTTGCTTCGTCTGAAGCCGTTCATAAAATAATTCCCTTCAATAAGATTTTTGAAAAAGCAGGCATAATGTATAACAACTTTAATACGGTGTATCAATTATACGACGACCTTATTAAAGGTAGGCTTGACGGGGTAACCGACTTTTTATCAATTCCAGAGTATTTGAACTATAAACTAACGGGCGTTAAGAAAAAGGAATACACCTTTGCAACCACTACTAGCCTTGTTAACGCGTATACAAAACAATTTGATTTAAGTTTAACCGACGCTTTGGGCTTTCCAAAGGAAATGTTCAAGCCTTTATATCAACCGGGCGAAGTAGTTGGATATTTTAAGCAAGACGTTGCAAATTACGTTGGCAAAAACTTACCCGTAGTTATGTGCGCTTCACACGATACGGCAAGCGCTGTTGAAGGCATTCCAATAAAAGAACTTGACGGACCTTATCTATCTAGTGGAACTTGGTCGATAATCGGTGTTAAAAGCGATATTCCACACACCGATAAGATAAGCCTAGAACAAGAATTTTCCAACGAAGGTGGCGTAGGGTATATCCGTTATCAAAAGAACACTATGGGAATGTGGATAGTTCAAAGTTTAAGAAAGGAACTTTGCCCTGATAAAGACTATTCCCAAATAGCGCTAGAAGCAAGCGAATCGGATTACGACGTGGTTATCGACGTAAACGACCAAATATTCTTTTCGCCAAAGAGCATGAAGGGCGCTATCGACGAATTCTTGAGTAAAAAAGGTTTGCCACCAGCAAAAACACAAGCAGACTATTTCAAATGTGCATACGTTGGAATAGCGCACGGCTATAAACAAGCAATGAAGGGTTTACAGTCGTGCACGGGCAAAACTTACGATAAAATTTATATAGTGGGTGGTGGCGCTAAAAACCAATTCCTTAACGCGCTAACCGAAAGTATCTGTAACGTAAGTGTCGTGGCTTATCCAATAGAAGCAACGGCGCTTGGAAATATAAAAATTCAAATGGAAAGGTGATAAAATGAAAGATGTTTTAAAAGCAAAATTTTTACAAGAAATGTGTGACACTACAGCCAATATGTATAGACTTGGTTGGGACGAAAGAAACGGTGGTAACGTTTCAATGATTATCGAAGATTGTGACGTTGAAACTTATCTAAAGGGCAGAAAGGTTATTAGAACCATTCCTTTAGGTTTTGATGCAAGCGCAATCAAAGGCAAGCATATAATCGTTACGGGCACGGGAAAATATTTTAAAAACGTTAAAACAGATCCTGAAACCAACCTAGGCATTATTAGAATTGCTGAAAACGGCACGGACGCTGAATTATTGTGGGGATATAAAGACGGTGGAAAGTTTACTAGTGAACTTCCTGCGCACCTTATGAGCCATATCGCAAGATTAAAGGTTGACCCAAAGAATAGGGTTATTATGCACTGCCACCCAATAAACATTTTGTCAATGACCTTCGTTCACGATTTAGACGAAAAGGAATTTACAAAAACTCTTTGGAGAACGATTACAGAGTGTATGGTAGTATTCCCAGACGGATTAGGCGTTCTACCTTGGATGCTTTGTGGCACTAACGAAATTGGCGAAGCAACGGCTAAAAAGATGAACGACTTCCGTTTAGTAGTTTGGGCGCAACACGGTATATACGGTGCTGGTAAAGACCTTGACGAAACGTTTGGCTTAATTGAAACTGCAGAAAAGGGCGCAGAAATTTATCTAAAGATAAAGCCTTTTGAGATAAAACAAGAAATATCCGACGAAAACTTAAAAGAAATCGCTAAATGGTTTAACGTTTCTTATAAAGACGGTTGGGTAGACTAAGGGGAATTTATGAAAAAATTATTAACCATTTTATTGGCGCTATGCTTGTGTTTTGCAACGGCAGTTGTTTTTACTGCTTGTGGCGATAAGCAAGAAGGCACGGCTTCTCTAACGTTTGAACTTGAAGGCAACGAGTATTACGTTACGGGCATTAACGACCAAACGGCTGAAATAGTTATACCATCAAAGTATAATGGAAAAACGGTAATCGGCATTGCAGAAGACGCTTTTAGACGTAATAAAAACGTTACCAAGGTTACACTTCCAACTACATTAAAGTATGTTGACGCTTCAGCCTTTTTAGAAGCAACTAATCTTATGACTATCAACCTAGAAAACGTTGAGTCTATAGGCAACAAGGCGTTTGCATCTTGTTTTGGTGGAAAAGGCGACGTTGTTTTGACCTTAAACAAAATTCGTTCATTGGGTAATAATGCGTTTGAAAGTTGCAAGAACATAACCGAATTAAACGTAGTTTCAAAAGAAATAACCGTTTTGCCACTAAAGAGTTTTGCTTCTTGTTATAGACTTCAAAAAGTTACCTTATCTTCAAGCGTAGTTAACCTTGAAGAAAGTTGTTTTAACGGTTGCATAGGGCTTAGTAATATAACGTTGGATAACGTAAAATACGTTGGTGTAAGCGCTTTTGAATCTTGCACGACCTTGGTTTCTATAAATATGCCTAAAGTAGAATTCATAAAAGACTACGCATTCTTTAAGTGTAATAGATTGTCCACGGTTACCTTGGGCGATAAGGTTAAACAAATATTTATGTATACCTTTAGAGAATGTTTCTCAATGTCTACTATGTATCTTGGCAACTGTAACGAAGTTTGGTGTGGATATTTTGTAAATTCAAATACAAAGATGGGTTCTTTTACCAATGGTGATAATTTTCACGGTAGTTGGGCGTATAGAGAAATGATAAAAGACCCTGCACAATGCGCAAAATTCTTTACGGGGCATTTTAACGCAGATAGTTTCGTTTGCACTTATGAATTTGTTGAAAGCATAGGCGCGCATTTTGGTAGCCCTTCATATGAACAGAACTATAGCCTTTATCCTTGGCAACATTAATTTAATATTGATTACGATTAGGAAATAATTATGAAAAAATTTTTATGTGTTTTATTATCACTTTTATGCGTATTTGCGCTATCAATAAACCTTACTGCTTGTGGTGATAATAATGAAGGAACGGCAGGGCTAAAGTATGAACTGCAAGACGACGGAACGTATTTCGTTTCGGGAATAGATACAAAAACCGAAAATATTGTAATTCCGTCTAGTTATAACGGTAAGCAAGTAACGGGCGTTGCAGAAGACGCTTTTATTACAGATAGAACGCTTAAACAAGTTACCCTACCATCAAGCGTTTACGTTATCGAAGGGTCTGCATTTTATAATTGTTCTGCTTTAGAAAAAATTAATTTAGAAAATGTTAGCGTAATAGAAGACGCTTCTTTTAGAAATACCAAACTTAGCACGGTTAACTTTAATAATTTGCAAAAGGTTGGCAAAAACGCGTTTAACGGTTGTTCAAAACTTAAAACGGTTGATTTCCCTGCAGGGGTTTCTGAAATAGGGCAGTCGGCGTTTTCTGGTTGCACTATGCTCAATAGCGTTAACTTTAAAGGTAACGTGAACGTGGTTGGCGAAAACGCCTTTTCTGGTTGTTCGCTCTTAAAAACCATTAACGTTGAAAAGATTAAGTATTTTAACGAAGGTTGCTTCCAAAGTTGCGTTAGTTTAGAGAGTATTAACCTTGCAAACGCCGTGGAAATTGAAACCAACGCATTTAAGTCGTGTAGCAACCTTACTAGCGTAATTCTTGGCGCTAATTTGATATTTATAGATAAAGAAGCAATGAAAGATTGTGAAGCCGTTACTAGTATACAAGTTACCAACAAAGAAGGTTGGTATAACGTTGGCAAGTGCGCAACGTGTGCGATAACCGAATGGCCTAGTCTAAAAGACGCAAGTTTTTTTGAAGACTCTTCTCAAAACGTTTCTACCTTTATAGCAACCGATTGGACGCATAATCAATATCTTTGCAAACAAGAATGGGTTAGCAAAAACAGACCAAACGGTTGGAATAAAAACACAACTAGCGTTTATTGTTCCGGCTGTAGGTTAGGTGGCGTGTAATAAAACTTCAAGAAAGGTGTTTAATGAATAAAAGATTTTTAAGTTTAGTTTTATCAATAATACTTATCACGTTAGCCATATTTACTCTTACGGCATGTGGCGAAAAAGAAGATGATAGTGGTTTGGATTTTACCTTGCAAGGTAACACCTATGTCGTTACGGGCATACAAAAACCAACGGCAAAAGTAACCGTTCCGTCAACTTATAACGGTAAAAAGGTAACGGCTATTGGGGAAGATGCGTTTAGGTCTGATAAAACGCTAGAAGAAATAATTTTGCCGTCAAGCGTAACTACCATTGAAGCCTCTGCTTTTAACGCATGTTCAAAGTTAAGAACTATCAATCTATCTAACGTTACGACTATAGACGATTACGCATTCAAAAGTTCCGCTGTGAATAATATTGATATATTGTCAGTGGAAAATTTAGGCAAAGAAGCGTTTTCAGGTTGTTCAAGATTAACCGAAGTTGCACTTTCTTCTAAAATTGCAACTATAACAAGGCAAACGTTTGCTAACTGTTCACTTCTTAAAAAGGTTACTTTACCATCTAGCGTTAAAACCATTTCCGAAAAGGCGTTTTATAATTGCAGTATGTTAAATGATATTGATTTAAGCAACGTAAACGTTGTTGAAGACAATGCTTTTGAATCGTGCGTATCCTTAAGTAACGTTTCACTAGATAGCGTTTATGCAGTAAAAGACCACGCTTTTGCAAGCTGTGGTTCACTTAGAACGGTTACCATCGGCGCTAACTGCGCTCAAATTTATATGCACGCTTTTAGAAGTTGTGGCGCATTAACAAGTTTATCTATCGCAGATAGCCAAAGCACTACCGACCCATGGTGGTATTTGCTTGCATCAAGCAATTCAGACGACGTTTGGATAAGCAACGAATCAACGGAGTCAGTTGGCAACTGGGTTCGTGCCGATATGGCAGACCCTGCAAAGTGCGCCCTTATGTTCCAAAAGGCTTACAATTATGGGTGTTATACGGCTAGAAAATCCTTTTTTAAGGGTTTATAAACTTCGTGTGGCGTCGTTAACTGTGCTTAACTCAAGACTTCGATGACCAACAAGGTCTATCTCAGCCTTTCGTCAGCCCGAGCCTAGCCACACTCGTTTCTAACCCCTTAAAATAATTGCTTATAAACTTCATTATCCTGCGTTTACTGCTTAGCGTTTTGACTTCGATAACCAACAAGGTTAATCTCACCCAAAACGCTTCGCGAGCCTTGGTTAATTCGTTTCTAGCCCCTTAAAATAATGGTTTATAAACTTCGTATGGCGTCGTTAACTGATTAGACAAAACAATTTCAATTACTAGATAAGGAGAGCACAATGGATTGCAAAAAGTTACTTAAAAAACTTACTCTTAGAGAAAAGATAATGCAACTTACCCAGATAATTCCAAGGATGTTTGCTACTGACGATAATGGTGTGTTGACTGGTCCCATTGCCAATCTTAGTGTTTCAGAGCAAGATTTATATAATACGGGCAGTTCACTAAATGTTTTTGGTGGAGAAAAAAGTATTGATCTGCAAAATAGATTTCTAAAAAACAACAAGCATGGAATTCCATTGTGTTTAATGCAAGACGTTATTCACGGCTATAAAACTATATATCCTATACAACTTGCGCTAGGTTGTTCTTTTAATACGGAACTTGTTAAAGAGTGTTCTTCAATGGCTGCAAAAGAATGTTCGGTAGACGGCGTTCATTTAACCTTTGCGCCAATGGTAGACTTAGTTCGTGACGCGCGTTGGGGTAGGGTTATGGAAAGCACGGGCGAAGACCCATATCTTAACTCCTTGATGGCAACTGCGCAAGTTCAAGGTTTGCAAGGCGACCTTGGTAAATATAAGGTTGGCGCTTGCGTTAAACATTTAGCGGCTTATGGTGGCGCAGAATCGGGGCTAGATTACAACACCGTTGACATGAGCGAAAGAACCTTAAGGCAATATTATCTTCCTGCTTACAAGGCTGCCGTTGATGCCGGCGTAGAAATGGTTATGACTGCGTTTAACACGGTTGACGGCGTTCCTGCAGTTGGAAATAAATGGCTAGTAAACGACGTGTTAAGAAAAGAATGGGGCTTTAACGGTGTAGTTATAAGTGACTTTAACGCCGTTCAAGAACTTATAACTCATGGCGTTGCAAAAGACGGCAGACAAGCGGCAGAAATGGCAATAAACGCTACTACCGATATAGAAATGGGAACTACCGAATACCTTAAAAATGCAGAACAATTAATCGCAGAAGGTAAAATAACTGAAAAGCAGATAGACCAAGCCGTAATGCGTGTGCTTGAACTAAAGAAAAAACTCGGCTTGTTTGAAAATCCACATAAAGACACAAACCCAACTCTTGCAAAAGAAATTATCCTTTGCAAAGAACATAGGGATTTAGCGCGCAGAATGTCAGAAGAAAGCGCAGTATTACTTAAAAACGACAACGTGTTGCCATTTAACAAGGACGTAGAATCTATTGCCGTTATCGGTCCACATGCAGATACGGGCTTTATAAAAGGATTTTGGAGTTACGCATCTAGCGATAAAGACACGACTACCGTATTGAAAGGCTTTACCGACTATTTAGGCGAAGACAAAGTAAAATACGCATACGGTTGTTCGGCTGAACTAACTAATAAAGACGAAAGCCAAATTGCTAAAGCAGTGGAAGTAGCCAAATCTTGTAGCGCAGTAGTATTATGTATTGGCGAAGTTGAAACGGATAGTGGCGAAGGCAACAGTAAATCTAATTTAGAACTATCCGACCTTCAATATAAACTAGTTGAAGAAGTTCTAAAGGTCAACAAAAACACCGTTGTAGCATTGTTTACGGGTAGACCTTTAGCGATAAAGAAATTACAAGAGATAGCGCCTGCTATCCTTAATATGTGGATGCCGGGCACGGAAGGTGGCCCTGCGCTAGCAAACCTAGTGTTTGGCGTGGTTTCTCCATCTGGTAGGCTTTCTATGACCTTCCCAGCATCAACGGGGCAATGTCCAATATATTATAACCACTTAAATACGGGTAGACCTGCGCCAAATAGAGAAATAACTTACGGCTATTGCGCAACGTATATTGACGGTCCTACCTATCCGTTGTATCCGTTTGGTTACGGCTTAACCTACTCTAACGTAGAGTATAAGGCCCTAGAATTATCTTCAGATAAGATGACCGAAGACGGAACTATCACGGCAAGTATAACCGTTGAAAACGTTGGGGATAGAAAGGTTAAAGAAGTTGTTCAAATGTATATAAGAGACCTAGTAGGCTCTGTTGCAAGACCTGTAAAAGAACTTAAAGGTTTTAAGAAGATAGAACTAGAAGCAGGCGAAAAGAAGACGATAACTTTTGAAATCACAAAAGACCTTTTAGCCTTTTATACTAAAGACCTAGAGTTTAAGGCAGAAAAGGGTGAGTTTAGAGTGTTCATAGGCAAAGATAGCGACGTGGAAGAATATAAAACTTTCCAACTAATATAATAAAAAGATAAAGATATAGGAATATAAAATGGTATTTGATACGATATTGCAAGCGATAGGCAACACGCCAATAATAAAACTGCAAAGAATGACGGATAAAGATTCAGCCGACATTTTAGTTAAATTTGAAGGGCTTAACGTAGGTGGCTCAATAAAAACTAGAACTGCGCTAAATATGATAGAAGACGCAGAAAGAAAGGGCTTACTTAATAAAAACTCTATCATAGTAGAACCAACTAGTGGCAACCAAGGTATTGGTCTTGCTCTCGTTGGAGCAGTAAAAGGGTATAAAGTTAAAATTATTATGCCCGACTCCGTTAGCGAAGAAAGAAGAAAGTTAGTTCACCATTACGGCGCAGAAGTAATTTTAATTCACGACGACGGTAATATTGGACTATGTATTGAAGAATGCTTAAACCTTGCCCTTAAAATGAGGGCAGAAGACCCCAACGTGTTCGTTCCACAACAATTTGAAAACCCTGCAAACCCAGAAATTCAACGAAACGCTACGGGAATGGAAATTTTAAGAGACGTTAACGCCCCCATACACGGTTTTTGTTCGGGTATAGGCACGGGTGGAACTATCACGGGTATTGGCGAAACCTTAAAAGAAAAAAATCCCGATATGATTATATGGGCAGTAGAACCCGAAAATGCGGCTATACTATCGGGTGGCTCTATCGGAACTCACCTTCAAATGGGTATTGGCGACGGGCTTATTCCGGAAATTCTAAATCAAAACATTATTGACGATATATGTATTATTAAAGACGACGAAGCGATAAAAGCATCAAAAGACCTTGCGTTAAAGGAAGGTATCTTGTGTGGCATAAGTAGTGGAACTAACGTTGCGGCTGCCATAAAACTTGCAAAAAAACTTGGCAAGGGAAAAACGGTAGTAACCGTGCTTCCTGATACTGCAGAAAGATATTTTTCTACACCATTATTTGAAAACGAATAAATAGCAACCTTAAATATCAACGCCTAACTTTCTAATTTATCAAAGAAAGTTGGGCTTTTTTATTTATTTTTATTTACAAACCTGACACCCGTATGACATATACAACTGTTAAACTTTGGTTGTAAACTCGATTAGGGGGTGCTATATGTTAAAAGATTTAATAAAAGTTATAAGTAGAAAGGAATTCGTAAAAATAATAAAGCAAACATTAAAAGAGTTTTTTGCAAAGGCAGAAAATAACGGTGTAGTAAATATCGTAAAGAGCAATAAGCCTTCTTGGTGCATATGTGCATATGGTCAATGCAACGGTCAGTTGACCATAGGCTATAACTATAAGGAATTTGTAAATATTTATAAAGATTTAACTTGTTTTGAACAAAGACAAAAGGCAAAAGACTTGACGGTAAAACAATTAAATAATAGTTATTGTTTCTTTAGGCTTTTTGACAAAACTCCATTAACAAGCCCTATTACCTTTTTACGTGCTTGCTAAAAAAAGTAAAAAACCAAAATCTTTATTTTGTTAAGTTTTATATTAAAATAACCTATTGAATAATATATGTGCGTTTGATATAATAAAGAAAAATATAGGAGAGTAATATGAAAAGGCGCACGGAAACATTTTTAGGTATTCACTTTGACTATCACGCACAAACGGACACCCAAGTAGGGGAATTTTTCAACGAAGAATTAGTTGATGAGTTTTTAAGAGAAGTTAAACCAGACTTTATGCAGGTTGACAGTAAAGGTCACCCAGGCGTAGCAAGTTTTCCAACCCCTTACGGAACGCACGCGCATATTATAAAAGACGTTATGCCACTATGGCGCAAATATACCAAAAAGTATGACGTAGCCTTGCTTGCCCACTATTCTGGCGTGCAAGACGACCAAGCAATCATTAACCACCCCGAATGGGCAGTAGTTAATGAAGACGGCAGCAAAGACGTTAGAGCAACGTCGGTATTTTCAGATTATAAAGATAAACGGCTTATACCCGAACTAAAACTTCTTGCAAAAGAATACGGCTTTAACGGCGCGTGGGTAGACGGCGAATGTTGGGGAACTAAAATCGATTATTCCGATGGCGCTAAAAAAGCGTATAAAGAAAAATACGGCGTAGAGCCAGACTTTAAGAATAATTTTAGACACTATCTAGATTTTTGCCGTGAATCTTATTGGGAATATCTTAAGTATTATATAACCGAATTGAGAAAGGAATTGCCTGAGTTTGACGTTACTAGCAACTGGGCGTTATCATCAGAATCTCCAACGGCAAGGGAAGATTTACCACTAACCTTTTTATCAGGCGATTTGCCTGTTAGAAACGCCGTAGACGCTGCAAGATACGAATCAAGAATGTTAGAGCAAAATAAAAAGCCGTGGGACTTAATGGCTTGGGGCTTTTCTCTAGACTTTGAATTCCATACGCATCTTCAAAAGACGGCAAAGCAAATATGCCAAGAATTATCCGAAGTTATGGCAATGGGTGGTGGCGTGCAAACGTATTTCTTCCAATCTCCATATCGTGGAATCACGCATAGAGACGTTTTAGAACGCGCAAAAGAAATTGCAAAGTTCTGTCGTGCAAGAGAGCCTTTCTGTCATAAAAAACAACTTAAAAAGGAAACGTTAGTTCTCTTTTCAGAAAAGCAATATTACGACGAACGTCTAGATTGTCCTTTCCACAACTTTACACCACGCTATTATGATATAGACTTAAGATATTTAATCAACGCGCTACTTGATTGTAACTATCACGTAACCAATAGTATAATTGAAAGAAACGAAGATCTAACACCTTATAAAACGGTTATATTATCCGAAGTTGATAGTCTAACCGACGAACAAAAACAAAGGCTTATCGCTTATGCTGAACAAGGTGGCAACCTTGTTATAATGGGCGCAAAATCTACGCAAATATTTAAAGATGAATTTAACTTAAAGGTTAAATCTTGCGAAGAACAATATTTTGCAGTTGAACACGACGATAAGTTTGCTTGTCTAAATACACAAGTTTGCGTATACGAAGATTCACCGTATACCATTCAAAAAGGATATTTAAGTAGATTCGATTATTACGAATTGTATTATAAAAACCAATACTTCCCAGCAGGTTTGGAAAAGACGGTTGGCAAGGGCAGAATTGCGCTCGTTCCATTTGCAGTTGGTAGAACCTATAACGTAGTAAAGGATAGAAATCTAAAAGAGTTTATTCGTAGAGCAGTTAAGGTAGCCCCAACCGTAAGGATAGAAAATTCTAGTTTTGTAGACGTTGTTATCGCAGAAGAACAAAATAAAACGTTTATCAACCTTGTTAATTTGAACGGTGGACATTGCCATACTAAACCAATGATTTACGACGACATTACCCCAATTAACAACCTAGTTGTAACTTTTGAAAGCGCTAAAAAGCCAAGCAAAATAACTATGCAACCAGAAAATAAGGAAATAGAGTTTACTTATAAAGACGGCAAAGTTACTTGTGTGGTAGATAGTTTAGAAATTCATACGGTATTGGTCGTTGAATAACTTAAACAAGTTGGTTGCTTATTGAATAAAATAAAAAAGAAACTCCGTAAAAAACGGTGTTTCTTTTTTTCTATATGAATTTTTGACTATTTTTACTTTGTTAAAAAACGGGTGCAGGACCAACTAGCAAAACTAAAAGCGCATAAGTTAGTGGAATGGTTATAACGCAAAGGGTATGTGATATAGTCGTCATTCCAGCGCCCGTAGACGGGTCGCCACCGTAGGCTTCGGGGAAGACTATGGTGTTCATTCCAAGTGGGGTGGCCACGCAGAAGTATAGCCAAAACAAGAATGAATTATCAACTGCAATGTTAGGAATAAGGTTTATAAGACTAATAACGCCAAACATTACTGCAATTACAACGGCTGGAATAAACACAAGCCTAAAGATAGAGGCAACGTATATTTTTTTGTTTGTTAACATCTTTTTAACGTTGTATTTTGCAATAGTAACACCGGCAAGAAGCATTGCTACGGGGCCCATACAACCACCTAAACCGTCAATAACGTCAGGGATAAAGGAAATTGCATCAGTTGAATATAATAGGTTACCAAATCCAGAAATACCTGCAATCATACCAATAAACAAAAATAGCGTAGGTGGGTTGAGTAGCATTTTTAGTAAACTTGATTTACTTTCGCCCTTAGGAACTAAAATATTGATACCCCACGTATAGATTAGAATGGAAAATGGCAAAACTGCAATTTTGTAATAAGCCAAGCCTTCCATTCCGAAAAGAGCGATAACTAAAGGCTCGCCAACGTAACCCATATTACCAATGGTTAAAGCGTATTTATAAATGTTGCGTTCATATGAGTGTTTATCTTTAACGAAAAAACCAACTATGGAAAAGGTTACTATAAGTGCAACGCCAACCGATAAACTACCTAGCAATAAATTTATAAAGTGTTCTACAAAGTTATTGATTGTAAAGTATTTTGCCATAGCAGAAAAACTTAATGCAGGGCAAATGGCAAAGGTTAAAAGTTTTGCTAATACTTTGCTAGAATTTTCAGGCAAAACCTTAAACTTAACTAGAATAAAACCAAGCGCTATAAATATAAATAGGGCAAGCATAGGTTTTAAGGTTTCTACAAAAGTGTAAATCATAGAATTTCTCCTAAGTTTTATGCGTCAATTATTATAGCACCAAAAGTTGTAAGAATCAAACAAAAAAGACAATAAAAAATATTAAGTTGAAAAATTGCGTATTGACAAAGTTAAAAGGGTATTGTATTATAAAACTAACAAAAATAAAGGAGCATACTATGAAGAAACTATTAACGATATTACTTAGTATTTTATGTGTAATTTGTATGTCAATAGGCATGGTGGGTTGTGGCAATAGTGATGAAAAGCCTACGCCAACACCAACTCCAACGCCTACTCCACCAGCGCATACGCATATTGAACAGTCGTCGGATTTTGACGCAACACACCATTGGAAGAAATGTGAATGCGGAGAGCCTTACGATAAGGCTGAACACGATTGGGATGGTGGAACGACTTATTGTTCTACCTGTAAAGTATTCGTGGTTTATGACGCGGAATCATTCCAAGAAGCAATAGACAATACTATGACTTTTGGAACGAAAATGGCTTTCGCTAACGACGTAGACCTTTCTAACTTTAATTACGAACCGCCTTATATAGGAGATGGTGATGAGAGAGTTGTTGAAATCGACGGTAGGGGTTTTGGAATAATTGGGCAAACTAAACCAATATACGAACAAACCTATAATATGACCTTTAACGTTAAAAATTTATATTTTATAAACGCTAACGTTCAATACACGGAAGGTGATTTTTCAAACCAATTAGGTCTTTTTTCTAGTGAATATTTAAGAACGGGTATTGCTTGCACTTATAATTTTACAAATTGCCATATAGTAAACGCCACCATTAAGTCAGCAAATTATTGTGCAGGATTTATAGGTTACTCCAACGGTGGAAACATCAACGTTACTAACTGTTCGTTTTCTGGTAGTATAGAAGCGCCGGGCTCTGTTGGAATAGTCGTAGGTCATACCATTGGCAACGTTACCGTAAACGGTTTAGAACTAAAAGCTAACAGCACGGTAAAATGTAGTGAAGATAGGGGAACGAGCGCAAGAAAAGCAGGATTAGTTTTTGGAACGGTTGCATTTGAAAGCACGGTAACTACGAATTTCAAGCCTACAATAGTTATTTCAAACGCAGTAAATAACGGCACGGTAGTTAATATTAACGGCGTTGCAAACGCAGACAATAGCGACCTATACGGAAGAAACGCAGCAGGCGAAAACGCTACCGTAACCATAGTTGCATAAAATACGGCTCAGTTCTAAACTCTGCATAAAATAAAAAACAAAAAACACCCAGTCGGGTGTTTTTTTATTTTGTTTAATATCTAGCTTAACTGCTTGTTTGGTCCTTAATTCTTGCACTAGTTTTACCTTCGGGGTTAATTTCTCCAGCCTTTGCTAAGGAAATCTTAGTAAGGAATGGACCTACTATTTCATAAATTAGCACGGAGAATAACGTTATGCTTTGCACGATTACTCCGATTTCACCAAGACCAGAAGAAGTAACTATACTTGCCATACCTAGAGCAACGCCGGCTTGTGGAAATAGCGTAATTCCAAGATATTTTTGAATGGTTGGCGAACATTTAACTAATTTTGCGCTATACATAGAGCCGAAGTATTTTCCAAGACAACGGAATAGAATATATATGACGCCAATGATAACGATCATTAAATTAGATAGAACGTTAAGGTCAAGTTCTGCGCCACTGATAACGAAGAAAAGTATGTAAAGTGGTGCAGTCCAACGTTCCAATCTATCCATAAGCGATTCAGAAAAATCACAAACGTTGCAGAAAATCGTTCCAAGCATCATGCAAGAAAGAAGTGGAGAGAAGGCTACGTGAACTGAACCAACGTGGAAGTCAATCATACTAACGGCAACGGTTACCAATACGAAAGCAACGGACATTGCCAAACGTTTAGAACGTGAATGGAAAAACCTTTCAAAGAAAGAGAATAGGTATCCGATAATAGCGCCAAGTCCAATGGAAGCAACAACTTCAATTAAAGGTTCAACGATAATAGAAACTATGTTTGCAGAGCCTAGGATAAGTGATTTTGCAATTCCGAAAGAAACGGAGAACACGACTAGACCAACGGCATCGTCAAGAGCAACAACGGCAAGTAATAGGTTAGTAAGTGGACCTTTTGCCTTGTATTGACGCACTACCATAAGGGTTGCGGCAGGTGCAGTTGCAGAAGCAACAGCGCCTAGTATTATAGCGGCAGGCAAAGGTAAAATATGTGGGAATAAAAAGTGGAAACTAATAAGAGCGATATCTACCAAAATGGTTGCAACAAGCGCTTGAATAATACCAATAACCGTTGCTTGCTTACCTATTTGTTTTAATTGAGAAAGCCTAAACTCGTTTCCGATAGAGAAAGCGATAAAGCCAAGCGCAACGTCAGAAATAATACCAAAAGACTCAAGGTCGTTTGTAAAACCAAGCCCCTTTATACCAAATGCTCCAAGACAGAACGGCCCTATTAAAATACCCGTAATAAGGTATGCAGTAACGGCTGGCAATTTAAGTAACTTTGCAAGCCTTGAAAGCATAAGACCAGCAAACAAAGCAATCGCTAAACTAAAAAGTGTTTCCATAAAACTTTTTCCTTTTAAAAATATCATAGTGTAGTTTAATCTTTTAGTATATGTTTGTCAAGGAAAAACAAGGTTGAAAAATAAAAAATATTAAGGTGAAACTGTAAATGCAAACGGTAAAAAAGCATAAAAGACTAGACTATAATAAAGGGGTTTCTAAAATACAAAATTTGTTGACTTTTGTCGAAAAATTTGGTAAAATTATTCAGTATTGTATTTGCCTTAAAATGGTAATTGGAAAAAGTTTTGTATACGGTGATAAATTTACGCAATTTTGCCGTATAAAGGAAAGAGTATGAAGTTAAATAATTTAAGTGGTTTTGCCAATATAAATCAATACGTAAACCATAAACTACAAAGTTTTGAAAAGCAGAGCAAAACTTTTGCCACGCTTTTTGAATTTATGTTTTCTGAAAGTGAAAACGTAATGGCAGAAACTTCAAACGGTTATAAAATAACTAAAGTTACATACGGCGAATGCAAAAATCAAATTTTAAGAATTGCGCCTAATTTAAGGCTTGCCCTTTCCGATTTAGAAAAAGGCGACTTAGTTGGGATATATATGGAAAATTCACTTGACTGGATAAAGGTATTCTGGTCAACCTTATATTGTGGATTCGTTCCACTTTTATTAAATTCTCGTTTATCCGATACCACGCTTGAAAACATCTTTGCCGAACACAACGTAAAAGCCGTTATTTCAGACGGTAAGCAGTTTTCGATAAAGACGGTTTTGTCAAGCACGGTTACGGGTCAATTAGCCGATGAAGTTATTGACCCCGATTGGGCAGACGAGATTATTTTTATGTCTTCAGGCACAACCGAAAGAATTAAACTCTGCGTGTATACGGGTGAGAATTTCTTCTATCAAATATGTGATAGCGTTAGCATAGTAAAAAATTGCCCACAAATAGCAAGCCACTATCAAGGCGAACTAAAGCAACTAGTTTTATTGCCACTATATCACGTGTTTGGCTTTATTGCCGTATATTTGTGGTTTGGCTTCTTTTCAAGAACCTTTGTGTTTTTGAAGGACTTAAATCCCCAAACTGTGTTAAACACTATAAAAAAGCACAAGGTAACCCATTTGTTTGCCGTTCCAATGGTATGGGAAACGGTGCATAAAGAAGCATTACGTAAAATTAAAGCCCGTGGCGAAAAAACTTATAACAAGTTTTGTTCTGCGCTAAAGATTGCAAACAAACTTGGTGGACTAGGCAACGTTTTTGCAAAAAAGGCGTTTAAGGAAGTGCGTGAAAATCTCTTTGGCGATAGCGTTCAATTTTTGATTTCAGGTGGTAGCGAAATTTCCACTCAAACGTTATCATTCTTTAACGGAATAGGCTATCACATGGCAAACGGATACGGTATGACGGAAGTTGGTATCGTTGCCGTGGAGTGTTCAAACAGTAAAAAACTTTTGAACGGCGCATTCATAGGTCATCCTTTTGAACAAACGCAATTTATGATAAATGAAGACGGCGTTCTAAACGTAAAAGGCAAAACTATGGCAAGCGCTATTATTTGCGACGGCGCACGTGTAGAGACCGATTTTGATAAATGGTTTGTTACTAAAGACATTGCTAAAATAGTTAACGGACACTATCTAATCAACGGTAGAGTAGACGACCTTATAATTTCTTCAGACGGCGAAAATTTAAATCCCGTTATAACCGAAACCTTGCTTAAAGAGTGTGGGCAGAAAGACGTTTGCTTGTTTAACGGTGGTGATAATAAAGCCGTATGTCTAGTAAGCCTAGCAGGCAACGTTACTGCAAGTGGAATTAAAGAGTTGAACGAAAATATAAACGCGCTTATTCAAAAACACAACCTTGCTTCTTTTATAAAAACGGTTGTGTATACGACCGATAAACTAATATCGGGCGACGAATTTAAGGTTAACCGTAAAAAAATAAGCAAAAGATATCAAAACGGAGAGTTTAGTTTAATAACCCTAGATAATTGCAACCAAAAGGAAGAGGAGTTTTTAGGTGGGACGGA
This sequence comes from Christensenellaceae bacterium, assembly GCA_045591355.1. Classification (GTDB taxonomy): domain Bacteria; phylum Bacillota; class Clostridia; order Christensenellales; family Borkfalkiaceae; genus UBA1259. Next base: position 32,967 of record JAZNSS010000013.1, read on the forward strand.
AAAGCAAGTAATAGCAATTATTTCCGAGATATTAAACAAACCGATTGACGAAATATACTTATCGGCGAATTTCTTTACCGACCTTGGTGGAAGCAGTTTAGATTATTTTATGCTTGCTGACAAAATTAAAAGCGTATACGACGTAGACGTTACGAACGCAGGTGGAAAAAGTTTATTAACCGTTAAAGAAATTTGCGGTTTTATAATAAAAAATTAGGAAAAGTTTTTTAGGAGAGTTACTATGGTAAAATCATTGAACACAAAGTGGAAAGAATTTCTTTTCGGTCTATCAGGCTTTGGCCCAAACTTTTTGATGGTGCTAATGGGCGCGTATTTTACAGACGCTATTAACCCCGTTGCATTAGGCGCTGGCGAAAGTTTTCAGGCAATAATGAGTGGAACTTGTTTTATACTTCCTGCTCTATTCCCAATACTTTTTGCTATTGCTAAAGCCTTTGACGGTATTATCGATATACCTTTTGCTCACTTGTCTGACAACTTGCAAACAAAATGGGGTAAAAGAAGACCTACTATTGCTATAACCTTAATTCCAATGACGGTATCTTTTGCAATGTGTTGGTTACCAATCGGTGGGGCTGATGGTCAATTACTTAATACTATTTGGATAATGTTCTGGGCGCTAATCTTCTTTGCAACCTATACCTTATCTTTGATTTCTTACTACGGTTCTTTGTCAACCACTTGTTGTGACGAAAGACAACGTCTTCGTGTTTCAGGGTATAAGTCTTTTGCAGACACCATTTCTTATTGTTTGGTATACGCATTAGTTCCATTGCTACTAAGCGTTATGAAAGTAAGCATCGATAAATTCGTGTTTATGAGTTTACCTTTAATGTTTACAATGCTAATACCACTATTCCTAATCAAGGAAGGTGAAAAATACGGCTATCCAGAAAAACAAGGTTTCTCTGAAGAAAAGTTTACCTTATGGCAAAGCATAAAAGCAACCGTAAAGAATAAACCGTTTATGCGTTGGCAAGCAGTTAACTGTTGCACCTTCTTCGGCCTACAAATGTTCCTAGTTGGTATGAATGCTATGATTATCGGTGGAATGGGCTTGGACGGAATAGGAATGACAATTCTTAACACCTGCGCATTTGCGCCCGTTCCCGTAATGCTTTACTTATTCAATAAGTTAAAGGCTAAAAAGGGAATAAGGTTTGCATATCAAACCTGTCTAATTTCATTCGCATTTTCAATTATGTCTTTCTTCTTCGGCTCAACCTTTATTATGGGCGACAACACGATGATGAAAATGATAATCGGTTGTGTCGGTGGTGTGTTCGGAAGTTGGTCAATCGGCGCATTCTTTATGATGCCATACCTTGCAACTGCGCAAGTTGCTAGCGTAGAAGAAAAGATTACCAAGAAGAACAACTCTGCAATGTATTTTGCTTCAAACGCAGTATTTACTTCTATCGTTGGCGCAATATCCGGTTCACTCATTTATGAAAATATCAAGATGCTATTTATTAGCAAAGACGCTGGTGGAATTGTTTGGGCAGAAAACATTGAAGAGGCAATGGTAAGTTTCGGCTCAACTAACGTATTTAACTTAGGAACAATGCTAGTTCCATTTATCGTTGCAATCGTTTGTATCGTTGGCTTTATACTAGCGTTTAGAATGCCTAAAGATTATACCCCAGCCCTAGTTGCAAAACAATTAAAGGAAAACAACCCTAATTTAGATATTAGCGCTTACGTTGAAATGGAAAAGGAAAGCGAAAAACAAGATAAGCAAGAAACTATTTTCGTTCAAATTGGTCTTTCTATTTTATCAGGCTTTATATTCGGCTTTATCTGGACTGCATTCTTGTTTAAGTCCATTAGAGAAGTGTGTGGTGTTAAGAAGATTAAAAGTATATTAAACGGCGTTGCATGTTGCGTTATACCTTTCTACGCTATATACGCAACGGTAAAAGCAGAAAAACAATTATGCCAAAAGGCTAAAGAACTTAACGTAGTTTGCAAAGATAGAAGCATATTTATGATAGTGTTTGGCGTGTTGTTCCCAATACTTCCACTAAACCTAGTTACTATGGCTTTATTGCAACAAAACTTAAACAAAATTTATAAAGCGCAAGAAGAATAATTTTGTATGTGGCGAACTTTTTTTAGTTGGTTTGTAAAAATAACGGGTTTTTTACCTTGGCTAATTGTTACAAGACCAAAAGTTTATTATAAAGATAAAAAAACTCAAAGCAAACGCATAAAGGGTAAGGGGATTATAATCTCTAACCATACCGACGTTTTTGATTTTGCTATGATGATGTTTACCTTTTGGCGTCGTAATCCACGTTGCGTCGTTGCTGAGTTAATGTTTGAAAAAAACGGCTTTATGAATTGGTTTTTAAAAAGTCTTGGCTGTATAAGGGTAGACCGTAACGGCAACGACTTTGGCTTTGTTCAAAAGTGTGTTGACGTCTTGGATAAAGGTCATGTGGTAGAGATTTACCCCGAAGCGAGAATCCCTGAAAAAGACGAACTAAAGCCACTTGAATTTAAACCAAGCACGGCGTATATTGCCCTTCAGTCGGGCGCGCCAATCATACCCGTTTATACAACGGGTGGGTATTTTAAGAAGGGGCGCTCAACAATGATAATCGGCACGCCAATCGACGTTAGAAAAATGTTTGACGAAAGCGTGTCCGAACAAGAAAACATAAAAAACATAACGGAACTATTACGTAAAGAAATAGTGGAATTAGGAAATGAACTCGAAAAAAGAAAAGAAAAAACAAAAGTCTAATTTTTTATACTACTTTGTCAAAGTAACGGGCGCAATACCAATGCTATTGTTTTTAAGGCATAAGGTATATAAGTTTGGCGATAAACCCTTGCCAATGAAAAAACGTGGCAACGCAGTTTTAACGGCAAACCACAATTCTTTTTTTGATCCCGTAATCGTCAGCGTAGTATTTGGTAGAAGAAATCTTTACTACTTAGCGACAAAAGACTTGTATAATACTAAACTAAAAAGGTTCTTTTTTGAAAGAATACATTGTATAGAAGTTGATAAACAAAACTTCAGCATGAGTTCTTTGCACGAAGTTTGCGATAGATTAAAAGCCGGAAAGGTGGTAACGATATTTCCAGAAGGTCAACTAAACCACTCCGAAAGCGAAGTTCTATCTTACAAATGGGGCGCTGTGTTAATGGCGTTTAAGGGTAAAGCCCCAATAGTTCCAATGTATATCGTTCCAAGAAAGCATTGGTATAATCGTCAACGTATAGTCATTGGCGACCCAATAGATATAACCGAACTATGTGGCAAAATGCCAAACTTAGTGGATTTACAAAAGGCTAGCGAATACGTTAGACAAAAAGAACTTGAACTTCAAGATTATTATAATAATGAAATATTAAATAAAAGGGAAAAATGATTATGTTAACAAATGCAAACGTATTTAAACAATTCGCAACCGACGGTGAATTTGAAAAAATAGTTACCTACGATAACGTAACAAAAATGTGGCAAAATTCACTTAAAAACTACGCAAATAACGTAGCCATCGTTGACGATGGAAAGTCTTATACCTATCAAGAATTAGACGCGCAAATATCTTATTTTCGTGGCGTTCTTGCATCAAAGGGCATAAAAGCAGGGGATAGAGTCGGCTTGTTTTTGCCAAACTGCGCTCTTTTTGCTTCAACCTTTATGGCGATTACCACTCTAGGCGCTGTTGCAGTATTATTGCCAGCCCATTTAGACGATAAAACGGTTTTTGGTTGTTCGCTAAAGTTTGGTCTAAAGGCTTTGTGCTACGGCGCTCCTACAGCCGAAAGAACGGCTTTTACGGCAAGTCAGAACAAAAACGTTGTTATGATAGACTTAATGCAAAAGTTAGACGTTATGGGCGTGGACGCAGTAAGCCTTGATAAAACTTCACCTTGCGCAATATTGTTTACGGGTGGAACGACGGGCAAAAGCAAGGGTGCGTTACTTTCTAACGGCGCAATCATGGCAGGAACTAGAAACGGCTGTTACGGAATTAAAAACGTATTTGAACAAAGATACTTTTTAGTTCTTCCATTAACGCACGTTTTTGGTCTTGTTAGAAATCTATTAACCAACTTTTATACGGGTAGCGCCTTGTTTATTTGTAGAAACAACAAGGAAATGTTTAGAGAAATAGCAATGTTTAAGCCAACTATAATGGTATTAGTTCCAGCCCTTGCAGAAATGGCTTTAACGCTATCCAAGCAATTTGGAAAGAATATGCTTGGCGAAGATATGAAAACTATTATTTGTGGCGCGGCAACCGTTCCACCATATCTAACAAAAGAATACGCTAAGTTTGGTATACATTTATGCCCAGGCTACGGTTTAACCGAAAGCGCAAACCTAGTAAGTGGCAATCCAATTCCACAAGAAAAACCCGATTCGGTTGGATATTTTTATCCTAACCAAGAATACAAGGTAGTTGACGGCGAACTTTGGATAAAGGGTGAAAACCTATTCGACTGTTACGTTGGCGAAGACCAAGAAAATCAACTTGCTTTTGAAGACGGTTGGTTCAAAACAGGCGATTTAGTTAAGGTTGAAGACGACCTATTGTATATAGTAGGCAGAAAAAAGGAAGTAATAGTTTTATCTTCTGGTGAAAACGTTTCCCCAGCAGAGATAGAAAAATACTTCTATGATATAGATGAAATTCAAGATTGTTTGCTTTACGCAGAAACGGTAAACGGAAAGGAAATATTAACGTTAGAAGTTCTTCCAAGAATAACCGTTATAAAGGCTAAAGGAATAACCGACGTTGACGCTTACTTAAGGGCAGAAATAGAAAAGGTAAATGCAAAATTACCTTCGTTTGAACGTGTAAACAAGGTAATTATTCGTGATACCGACTTTGTTCGTTCACCAAGTATGAAAATAGTGAGAAACCAAAATGGCAATGACAAGAAGTGAAATAATAGATAAACTTAAAGAAGTAATGGTAATGGCAACCGGCGATGAAGCCTTGCTAGAAAAATGCACGGAAGAATCGTCTTTAACAGGCGATTTGTGTCTTAATTCAGTTGGTATACTATTTATAGTTATAGCGATTGAAGAGTATTTTAATATGCGTTTTGACGACGTTGGTTTTGGCGATTTCAAAACCATAAAAGACGTTATCGACTATATTGAAAAGAAGGTTAACGGCTAATGCAATGGCAGTTTATAGAGCCTAAAAAAGGGGATATTATAAGGGTTAAGTTTAGTAGTTTTTACCACTACGGAATTTATCTTGACGACGATAATATCGTTCAGTTTGGGCTTTCGCCCGTCTTAACGTCGATAGCAGACCAAAAGAACGTTAAAGTGTGTCTTTCTAATATGGATACCTTTCTAAACGGTGAGTTTTTAGAAGTAGGCGTATTAGATAAAAAGGAACTTAAAAATAAAAGGTCGGCTCAAGAAATCGAAAAAACAGCCCTTGCAAGGTTGGGCGAAGGTGGTTATAATATACTATATAACAACTGCGAACATTTTGCATACGAATGCGTGTTTGGTCAAAAATACTGTTCGCAGACGGAAAGGGTAAGAGAATACTTCCATAATCTACCCGTTTTAGACGTGTATTTAGCAAAAATTCCCGAAGGCGTTACCGTTAAGGAACTTTGCGTTAAGCAAAGAAATAAAGAGATAAACTCTTGTGGCGCAGAAAAGGTTAGGATAGAAAAGTATTGCGTTTTCAAATTGCTAGAATATGCGCTAGAGCGCACCTTTGGACTAAAAATGCCAAAGATAAAGTTAAATAAGAATAAGGCTGGCAGATGGGAATGTCCCGACTGCTATCTATCTTTATCACATACGGATAATATCGTTTGCGTTGCGCTTTCTAGAAAACCCGTCGGTGTAGACGTGGAAAGTTCTAACACAAATAAAGAGCAAGCGTTTGCTAATAAAATTCTAACGAATGCTGAACTTGACGAATATAACCAAGCAATAGATAAACAAACCTATTTAAGCGAAAAGTGGTCGCAAAAGGAAAGTATTTTCAAAACGTTAGATAAACCTAACTTTTTGCCGAATACAATAGAAACAAAAGAATATACTACGAAAGTAGAAAAAATTGATGCCTTTAATGAAAAGTTTATGCTTGCCGTGGCAAATCAAGACGTTCAAAAAATAAAAATAATTAAAGTAGAAAATATTGTTTTTTAGAATAAAAGGGGGATTAAATGTCGTTATCAAAGATAAAAAAACTTATAGTTACGATGATAGCGTCAATAACGGGCATAAGTGGTGTGTCGGTATCGTCTAGCATTATTGCTTACGACGCGCTTTTTATGCGCACAAAACGCCCCGATTATACCATTACTGCAGGACTAGGCGATTTTAAAAAGTTAAAGAGTATTTTGACAAGGGAAGAATTTTTCTTTACTTCCGAAGGCGTTAAACTAAAAGGGTATTACTACAAAGCAGAAAATTCAAAAGGTTTGGTAGTTTTTGCGCACGGATTTAAGTCGGGGGCAGATAACTATCTACCTACAACCTTGTATCTTGTTCAACACGGTTATAGCGTGTTTAACTACGATTGCACGGGCACTTTTGACTCTGAAGGCAGAAGTATGGTCGGTATGTGTCAACAACTTATTGACCTAGATAACGCCTTAAAATACGTTAAAAGAACGCCAAAGTTTAGCAGTCAACCACTATTCCTAATGGGGCATAGTTGGGGTGGATATGCAGCAAGTTCGGTGTTATCTCTGCATAAGAACGCTTTAGGGGTGGCGCTATTTGCCCCAATGTATAACGCAAATACTATAATGATGGATAAAGCCGAAGAATACGTTGGCAAACTTTCGCAAAACGTTGGACCAATATTTTCTGCGTATCAAGATTTGTTGTTTAAGGACTACACAAGTTATTATAGTGTTAAGGGGATAAATTCCGTAGATATTCCCGTCCTAATAGCGCACGGAGAAACGGATAAGACGATTACCTTAAACGGTCAATCTATATACGCCCATAGGAAAGAAATAACCAATCCAAACGTGCAATTCGTTATAGGGACGGGTTATCAAGGCTCACACGTTGGCATAATGCATTCTAACGAAGCAATGCAATACCAAGAAGAAGTGAAAAAAGCCTTAAAAGAGTTGGAAAAGAAAAAGGGTGATAAACTTACTTATGAAGAAAAACAAGCGTTTTATAGCACGGTTGATAACTTCAAATATAGTCAAGTTAACGCCGAATTATTAGATAAAATAATAAATATGTTTGATAGTGCGTTGCAAAATCAAAAAATGCTTCTATCAGATTAAAAAAGGAGAATTTATATGTATTGTTCAAGATGTGGCAAACAAATTGACTACGACGCAATCGTTTGTAACGAGTGTCGTGCAAAAGAAGAAGCAGAAAAACTTGCTTCTCAAAATCAAACGGCAGAACAACCCGTAAGCGCTCCAGCAGTTCCCGTTCAGCCAGCGCAAGGCTATTATCAACAAGCGCAAGCGACTAGCGAACTACCTTTAGACGACGGAAAAGGAAAGGCTATCGCAGGCGTAGTAATGGGTGGTATCGCAGCGTTTTTAAGTATTTTTGCAGTATATATCACGATGATATATCCTGCAATTGGCTTCGTGGCCTTCTGTATTCCAACAACCGTTCTTGGAATATTAGCAGTAGTAAATGGTGCAAAGTCTATTAAGACGTTTATCCGTATTAAAAACCAAGGTGGATCCAAGCCTGTTGGAACATTGATTATGGGTATTATCTCATTAGCATTGGGCGTAGAAGCATTGCTATGTGCAGTTATAGGTTTCCTTTCTGGAATTTTAATGGATAGCGTTTATAATACTTTCGGTGGCTACTATTATTAATAAAACCTAATTAAGCAAAATAAAAAAACCAAGTTCAATTTAGAACTTGGTTTTTTGTTTTATTTAGTCTTATTTCTTTTTGCTGTGATAGTGAACGTGCAATAATTCATGCGCTCTATCGCCAATCTTTTCAGCGTAAATCTTTTCAATAAGTGGGTTATTGTCAGATGAACGAATGCTAGAAAGTTTGTCAATAGCGTATAAACGATTGCTTCTCTTAATCTTTTGGTCACGCATAGCGAATGGTTGACCACCACCGTTGATACATCCACCTGGGCAAGCCATAACTTCGATAAAGTCAAAGTGTTCGCCAGCCTTTACTCTGTTAAGAAGTTTTTCAGTATTGCCAAGACCACTAACTACTGCAATCTTAAGTTCAGTTTCGCCGTAAGGAATGGTGAATTCTTTAACGCCGTCAAGACCCCTTTGACCGATAGATTCAATGGAAGCAAGTTCGGTGTGAGTTTTGCTAGCAGAAACACGTCTTAAAACGGCTTCGGTAACGCCACCCGTTACGCCAAAGATAACGCCTGCGCCAGATACTATACCGAAAGGCATATCAACTCCTTCTGGTTCTAAATCGTCGAATAAAAGACCTGCTTCTTTAATCATTCTAATTAAGCCTTGAGTCGTTAGAACTGCGTCTACGTTAGGGCCGGCTTCAGTCTTAAATTCATCTCTAGCCGCTTCAAACTTTTTAGCCGTGCAAGGCATAATAGCAACGTGGAAAGATTTAACCCCGTTTTTCTTGTCTTGGTCTTTAAGTAAAGAAGCAAGCATTTGCATAGGAGAGCGACAAGTAGAAATATTTGGAATAAATTCAGGGTGTTTCTTTTCAGCAAACTGAATCCATGCAGGACAGCAAGAAGTAATTAAAGGTAGATTTTTGTTTTCTTCTACTCTCTTAATAAATTCTGCAGTTTCTTCCATAACGGTAAGGTCAGCGCCGATAGTCGTATCGTAAACTTCGTCAAAGCCCATTCTGCGAAGAGCAGTAACGATTTTACCCATAACGAATTCATCTTCAGCAACACCAAGTTCTTTAGCAACTGCTACACGAACGGCAGGAGCGATTTGAACGGTCGTTTTAACGTCTTTATTATGAAGCGCATTCCAAATTTTATCTGCTTCACTATGAAGAACGATTGCGCCCGTAGGACAAACGCTAACGCATTGACCACAACCAACGCAAGGAGTTTCAGCGATTGGCTTATTGAAAGCAGTGCTAATGGTCATTTTAGAACCACGATGAGCAAAGTCAATAGCGCCAACGTTTTGAACTTCGTTACACATACGCACGCAGTCACCACAAAGAATACATTTTGAAGTATCTTTAACGATACAAGGTGAAGATTCGTCAATAGACTTATTGGTGTTAGCCGTGTTAGGGAAGCGAACGCCTTCAATTTTAAACTTCATTGCAAATTCTTGTAATTTACATCTGTTGTTCTTGTCACAAGTTGTGCAATCACGACAGTGGTTAGCAAGAAGAAGTTCTAATATACCCTTACGATACTTTCTCAAACGTTCGGTATTAGTTTTAATGTTCATACCAGCCTTAGGAGGGGTAGAACAAGCGGCTTCAAAACCACCCCATTCATTTTCTACCATACACATACGGCAAGCACCGTATACGGAAAGTTCGGAATAGTAACAGAAAGTAGGCATTTGGATTCCGATTTTACGGATTACTTCTAAAAGGTTCTTTTCTCCGTTGATTTCAACGGTAATACCGTCAACGGTCATAAATTTCTTTTCAATCATAATCAGTTCTCCTTAATAGCGCCGAATGGACAAGCAGTTAAACAGCTTCCACATTTAATACACTTAGATTGGTCGATAACGAAAGGTTCTTTAATCTTACCACTAATTGCTTCAACAGGGCATTGTCTAGCACACTTTGAGCAACCTTTACATAAAGCAGGGTCGATAGAAATAGTCTTTAGTTTTTGACATTCGCCAGCAGGACAGCGTTTATCATAGATATGCGCTTCGTATTCGTTTCTAAAGTATTTAATAGTAGAAAGAACAGGACCAGCAGCAGTCTTACCAAGACCACAAAGAGCCATAGCAGAAATCATTTCGCCAAGTTCTTCAAGAAGTTCAATATCTCCGTCTCTACCTTCGCCTGCAACAATGCGTTCAAGAATTTCTAACATTCTCTTTGTGCCTTCACGACAAGGAACGCATTTACCACAAGATTCGTTTTGTGTAAAGTTCATAAAGAATCTAGCAACTTCAACCATACAGGTCTTTTCGTCCATAACAACAAGACCACCAGAACCGATAATAGCGCCAACCTTCTTTAATGAATCGAAGTCAAGTGGAAGGTCTAGGTGTTCTTCAGTAAGGCATCCACCAGAAGGTCCACCGATTTGAACGGCTTTGAACTTACCGTTGTCCCTTATACCACCACCGATATCGAAAATAATTTCACGTAGGGTAGTGCCCATAGGAACTTCAATAAGACCAGCGTTTTTAATATTGCCGGTAAGAGCAAAGGTTTTAGTTCCTGCGCTCTTTTCCGTTCCGATAGATTTATACCATTCTGCGCCGTTGTTAATAATATCTGCAACGTTTGCAAAAGTTTCAACGTTGTTAAGAACGGTAGGTTTATCAAAAAGACCGTGTTCAACTGTTCTTGGTGGCTTAACTCTAGGCATACCACGTTTACCTTCAATAGAAGCAGTAAGGGCAGAACCTTCACCACAAACGAATGCGCCTGCGCCACGGTTGATATGCATATGGAAGCAGAAATCCGTTCCAAAGATGTTGTCGCCCAAGATGCCAATTTCTTCAGCCCTTGCGATAGCTTGTTTAAGTCTAGCAACGGCTAGTGGGTATTCGGCACGAACGTATATGTAACCTTCGCTTGCGCCGGTAGCAATACCAGCGATAATCATACCTTCAAGCATTCTGTGTGGGTCGTCTTCCATAACCGAACGGTCCATGAATGCGCCGGGGTCACCTTCATCACCGTTACAAACAACGTATTTAGGGAAGTTCTTTTGTCTAGCAACTTGTGACCACTTTCTACCGGTAGGGAAGCCACCGCCACCACGGCCACGAAGACCAGATTCGGTGATTTGATTAACGATTTCATCGCTAGTCATAGAAGTTAGAGCCTTTTCAAAAGCAGTATAACCACCACGCGCTAAATATTCCTCAATAGAAGTAGCGTCGATTTTGTCGCAGTTATTAAGTGATACTCTAGTTTGTTTTTTGTAGAAAGGAACTTCCTTTTGTTCTTTATAAACAACGCCGTTTTCGGTGTAGCAAAGTCTTTCTACACATTCGCTGTTTTTAATAGTCTTTTCAAGAATTTCTTCGCAGTCTTCAGGTTTAACCTTAACGTATAACCAACCTTGTGGTTCGATACGAACTAATGGACCAACTTCACAAAAGCCGTGGCAACCACTCTTTGTAAGTCTAACGGGGTCTCCGTCGTGGCACTTTTCAAGTTTAACTGTGAACTTAACGTTCTTTTCTTGCATAAGAGCAGTTAACTTTTCATAAACCTTGTTTGCGCCCTTAGAAACGCAACCTGCACCACCACAAATGATAATCTTTTTGTTTTCAGCGTCTAATTGTGCTTTTGCTTCATCACGAAAGGCACGTAATTCTTCAATAGATTTAAGCATTAGTTTTTCTCCTTTAATTCATTGATAAGCGCAATAGCCGTTTCAGGAGTCATAGTAGGATAAATTTCATCGTTAACCATAACGGCTGGGGCAGATGAGCAAGCGCCAAGGCAAGAAACGGTTTCTACAGTAAACAATAAGTCGTCGGTAGTCTTTTTTGCTTCAGAAAGACCTAATTCTTTTCTCAAAGCCTCCAAAATAGGAATGGACTTTCTAACGTGGCAAGCCGTTCCGTCGCAAACTTTAACTACGTATTTGCCTTTTTGTTCTAAAGAAAAGTTTTCATAGAAGGTAGCAACACCGTAGATTCTTGCTTCAGGGATATCTAACTTTTCAGAAAGGTATGGGAAGATTTCTCTAGGAAGATATCTGTAAAATTCTTGTGCGCGTTGAAGAATCGCAATCAAAGCCTTTTCTTGATTGCCATAATCCTTAATCGCTTGGTCTAAAACTGTAAAATCAATCTTTTGTTCCATGATTTTCTCCATTCTAAAAATTTTTTATTCATAGGGAATTAAACCCTAAAGATTACTTATTTTTTAAGTAGTTATCAATAGCAGAAGCAGCAGTTTTGCCTGCGCCCATAGCAGAGATAACGGTTGCAGCGCCCGTAACGGCGTCGCCACCAGCGTAAACGCCTTCTTTAGAAGTCAAGCCGTCTTCATTAACGACAATACCACCGTGAGCGTTAACTTCTAGCCCAGAAGTCGTGTCTTTGATTAGTGGGTTAGGTGAAGTTCCTATAGACATAATAACGGTGTCAACGGGGATTTCAAATTCCGAATTAGGAATAGCAACGGGGCGACGACGACCTTTAGCGTCAGGTTCGCCAAGTTCCATCTTGATACAACGGATACCCGTTACGAAACCGTTCTTTTCATCTCTAGGATTGTCAGGGTTGTTATATCCTAAAATTTCGATAGGATTGCAAAGAAGTTTAAATTCAATTCCTTCTTCTTCAGCGTGTTCAACTTCTTCCCTACGAGCAGGAAGTTCTTCCATTGAACGACGGTAAACTATGTAAACGTTGTCAGCGCCAAGTCTTAGGGCAGTTCTAGCAGCGTCCATAGCAACGTTACCACCACCAACTACAGCAACGTTACCACCCTTCATAATAGGAGTGTTTGGATTGTCAAGGTAAGCCTTCATAAGGTTGCTTCTAGTTAAGAATTCGTTTGCAGAATAAACGCCCTTTAGTGATTCACCGGGGATATTCATAAAGTTAGGAAGACCTGCGCCTGAGCCGATAAATACGGCTTCAAAACCCATATCGAATAACTCGTCAACGGTAAGAGTCTTGCCGATAACAACGTTGGTTTCAACTTTAACGCCTAAAGCCTTAAGCCCTTCAACTTCTTTAGCAACGATTGACTTAGGAAGTCTAAATTCAGGTATGCCGTAAACGAGAACGCCACCAGCAACGTGGAAAGCTTCGTAAACGGTTACTTCATAACCCTTTTTAGCAAGGTCGCCAGCGCAGGTAAGACCAGAAGGGCCAGAACCAACGATAGCAACTTTGTGGCCGTTGCTTGCAGGCTTTTCAGAAAGTTCTTTAGCGTTAGCGTTGTGCCAATCTGCTACGAAACGTTCTAGTCTACCAATGCCAACGGGTTCAAACTTGATACCCAAAGTGCATTTGCTTTCGCATTGAGTTTCTTGTGGGCAAACTCTACCACAAACTGCTGGTAGAGAAGACGTTTGGTTTATAATTTGATAAGCCCCTTCAAAATCACCACTTTTAACTAGAGTGATAAAGTCGGGTATGTTAATATTTACAGGGCAACCTGCAACGCAAGGTTTGTTTTTGCAGTTTAAGCATCTGTTTGCTTCTGCAATAGCAACTTCTTGAGAGTAACCAAGGGCTACTTCGCTAAAATTTCTTGCTCTGACTTTAGCGTCTTGGGTTGGCATTTCGTTTTTCTTTGGATTAATTGCCATTTTAGTTACCTCCGTTAGCTTGTTTGAAAAGGTTGCAAGTTTCTTCGTGAGCGTGGCGTTCAAAACCGAAATACATTCTGCCACGGCTCATTGCTTCGTCGAAGTCAACTTCGTAACCGTTAAAGTCAGGGCCGTCGACACAAGCAAACTTGGTAACCTTTTTACCGTCTTGGTTAAGGGTAAGTCTGCAACCACCACACATTCCCGTGCCGTCAATCATGATAGGGTTCATAGAAACGGTGCAAGGAACGTTAAAGCCTTTTGCCGTCAATACTACGAATTTCATCATAATAAGTGGTCCAATGGTGATAATCATATCAAACTTTTCACCTGCTTCAAGCATTTCCTTTAGTGGAACGGTTACGTTGCCGTGTCTTGCGTAAGAACCGTCGTCGGTCATTACCACAAGTTTGTCCGAACAAGCCTTAAATTCGTCTTCTAAAATAAGAAGGTCTTTGCTTCTAAAACCGATAATGCTAGTAACTTCAGCGCCTAGTCTATGGAATTCTTCAGCAACGGGTAGGGCAATAGCGCAACCCACACCACCACCAACTATGCAAACCTTTTTGATACCTTCTGTTTCGGTAGCCTTGCCAAGTGGACCAACGAAGTCTTGAATGTATTCGCCTTCGTTTTTGTGGTTTAACTTTTCAGTCGTCGCGCCAACGATTTGGAAAATAATCTTTACAGTTCCCCTTTGTTTGTCACAGCCGGCAATAGTAAGAGGAATTCTTTCTCCATCACTGTCAACACGAAGGATAATAAATTGACCGGGCTTAGCCTTGTTGGCTACGAGCGGTGCAACTATTTCCATTTGAGTAACAGTAGGATTAAGTGGTTTTTTAGTTGCAATTTTATACATAAACACACCTTCTTAATATTAATAATTTTTATACTAGAATAAATAATATCCCGTGATTAAACATTATACTA
>JAZNSS010000014.1:0-2113 GCA_045591355.1 Christensenellaceae bacterium
GTCTTTAATGTTTTGTTCAGAATTTGTTTGATGTTGAGAACCATCAATTTCAATTACTGCATTATATAATGGAGAATAGAAGTCAACCGAATTAGTTATATTTTTATTTTCAGTATAATCTTCAATAATATCTATTAATGGGCATTCTGCGATAAATGTTTTTGAGTTTTTACCTAAAATTAAAGGTAAAATATTTTGATAGAAATTTAATGCTGGGTTTGAAACGTTTCCACCTTTAATGACATAATCCCAATAACAATTTGAAAAATTATAATTATATTTGAAATTAGTGCTTTCGTTAATTACGCCAAAACTTTCTTGCAAGAGTTTTGATGGTATAGTAGGGCAACCCCTTTGCAAAACATTACTTAAAATGGCGAGGATTGGATTATTATTCCTATCTACGCTTTTAATGTTTTGTATAACGAAATTTGGATTCGTTTTTGTGTATCCTACCGAAAATTTTAGCATATTAATATGTTTACCTCATTGACTATTATAACACGATTTTTAAAAACAATCAAGTAACCCTATCAGGAGGGATGCATAAACCTATAAATTTTTATCTTTTGGGTGGGCTAAATTGCATTATTCTACCCAAGTAGTTTTACGTTTCACACGCTCCGCCACGACAAAGCACCACCTTTATTGGTGGTGCTTTTTTGTGTTCAAACTTTTCGCTTTTTCCATTAAACTTTCCTTTTATGTAAAAATATTAGGCTTATTTGCAAAATTTGTATATTTTTTATTTTACTCTTTTGCATTATTTTGGTAAAATATATCATATTCCGTTTTTATTTAGGAGGGGGTTTATGAAACAATTTGACGTAGTTATTATCGGTGGTGGTCCATCTGGAAGTTCAACCGGTGCTATGCTCGTTAAAAAGGGGTATTCGACTTTAATAATTGACAAACACACTTTCCCAAGAAAAAAACTTTGCGCAGGTGGTGTTACGCCACAAGCCAAGGCTTTATACGACCAAATCTTTGGCGAAGGTAGTTATACTTTTTCAGACAATACTGACGAATTTAACATCTACTTTATGGAAAAATTTATTATAAAGGGTGATAAATTTTATAATCTAAATTTCGTTAGACGTGAAGTTTTTGACAACCAACTTTTAACTGCTTTCAAAAAGTTTGGTGGTCAAACAATAGAAGGCAAAAAAGCAGTAAAATTCGACCTAGAAAATAACGTGGTAACGTTAGAAGACGGCGAACAAATCGGTTATAAAGTTCTTGTTGGCGCTGACGGTGCGACAAGCATGGTTAGAAAGTTATTTAACAAAGATTACGCTCCAGATATTTTCTGTATGGAAGCATACCTTAAAAACACCAAAGACGTTCACGCCGTTTCCCTTTACGCAGGTTTGGGTGGTGGATACGGTTGGATATTCCCCCACGCTGACACCGTTGCCGTTGGTTATTGTGGTCCTACTGCTCGTTCAAAGCAAAATTATGAAGAATTTAAAGACTTTATTAAACTTACGGGTTTTGAATGCGACGATAAGCCACTTAAGGGTGCGTTTATTCCTACCGTTCCCGTAGAAGTTCCTTGTCACAAAAACGTATTATTAGTCGGTGATGCAGGTGGTTTCGTTTTCCCATTCACGGGCGAAGGTTTATGTTTTGCGCCGTATTCGGCTATGCGCGCAAGCGAAACTATTTGCGATTATTTAGAAGGCAAATTCACCATTGAAGAATTGCCAGATAAATACAAAGAAAATATGAAAAAACTTTACAATCTTGCTACTGACTTTAACGGCGCAAAAGAGAATTTTACTAAAAAGAAATCTTTACGCTTGTTTGTTAAGTTATTCAAAAATAGCAAACTTGTTAAAGGCATAGCGTTTAGATACTGCCGTCGTCACCCAGACTTTATTCACTTTGCTATAGAAGAAGCGCTAGACGGTAATTTTAAGTTAAAGGCTATTCGCAAAAAGTTCAAAGAGAAAAAGAAAGCCGAAAAGCAAAACAAAAAAGCAAACGCTTGCTAAATTATTTTATCTAAAAGCAGTTCGCATAATGCGAACTGTTTTTTGTTTTTAACCCGTATTTTAGCCCACCGTTTTATTATTTTGCAAATTTGCTCCTATATATTTATATATAATTT
>JAZNSS010000015.1:0-12037 GCA_045591355.1 Christensenellaceae bacterium
GGGGTTCTTGCCGGTCTAGTTAACGGATTATTTGGTGGTGGGGGTGGAATGATAATAGTTCCACTATTAACCCTAATTTTAGGGTATGAAGCAAAGCACGCGCATGCAACGGCTATATTAATCATTTTGCCTTTATCGCTACTTAGTGGTTTATTATACGCGTATTTTGGTAACTTGAACGGAAGTATTGCGTTTCCCGTTTCTATTGGCGTTACTCTAGGGGGAATAACTGGGGCACTAATTTTATCCAAGTTATCTTCAAAATGGTTAACGATAATTTTTTCAGCCGTGATGGTTGTTGCAGGATTTAAGATGATGCTGTTTTAAGGAGAAAGAAAATGGAATTTTTGTGGTATGTAGTGGCAGGTGCGCTTGGTGGCGTTCTAGGTGGTATGGGAATGGGTGGTGGAACGGTGTTAATTCCTCTTTTATCAATATTTTATTCCGTTGGACAACACTCTGCGCAAGGAGCAAATCTTGTAAGTTTTATTCCAATGTCTATCGTTGCGCTAATTATTCATTTCAAAAATAAACTTATAAAATTTAAGGATTTAACAAAAATAATTCTTCCCGGGGTAATTGCTTGTTTTGTTGGTTGTTTTATTTCTAAACAAATTAGTGGAGAATTGCTTAAAAGAATTTTTGGTGGTTTTTTAATCGTATTATCAATAGTTCAAGTAATAACGATTCTTAAACAAAAAAGTTAATATTTAACAAAACTAATTTTTTTTGAAAATATTCATATTATTTTTCATTATCACAATGGAAAATTAGTATTTTAATAATAATTGTTAATAATAATGAAATAAAAAAATTTTATAAAATATCAAAAAATTTTTAAAAATGGTCTATACAAACAAATTTTCTTGTGATATAATTACAAAAAAGTGGGCATCTTTTATAATATTGCTTATCTAATTTTAATAACACGGAGAATGTATAGTGGAAAGAATTGCTATTATTGATTTGGGCTCAAACACCGCCAGGCTTCTTATTGTTGACGTAATGGAAAATGGTCACTTTTATATTGTTGACCAACTAAAAGAGGCTCCAAGACTTGGAGAAGGAATGGAAAGGGACGGGTTTTTAAAGCCTGCCAGAATTCATGAAACAATCAATACCTTAAAAATGTTTAGAAAGTTATGTGACGTTAGTGGTATTGAACGTATTATTGCCGTTGCAACTGCCGCAGTTCGTCACGCAAAAAACCAACGTAGTTTTTTAGACGAAGTTTCTGCAACGTGTGGTATTAAACTAAGAGTGTTAAGCGCAGAAGAAGAAGCGCTTTACGTTTATCGTGGCGTTATAAACACCATGGATATTCCTAAGGGAATTATTTTAGAAATAGGTGGGGGAAGCACAAAAATCGTTTATTATAATAGACGTAACCTACTTAATTTTGAAACTTTACCTTTTGGTGCGATTACTTTAACGGAGTTATTCTCTCAAGACGGTTGTTCGCCACAAGAACAAGCGCAAAAGATTGAAGAATTCTTTACAGAACAACTATCAAAGATTGAGTGGCTTAAAAACGTTGATCCAGAAGTTCAGATGATAGGCGTGGGTGGTTCGTTTAGAAATCTTTGTAGAATGACTAAAATTATGAAGAAGTATCCATTAAAGACTATTCATAATTATATTATTAACGAAAACGATTTTTCACACGTTTACGATTTGTTGAAAGGGTTAGACCTTGATAAAAAGAAAAAGATTAAGGGCTTATCTAGTGGACGCGCAGATATTTTACCTAGCGCGCTTGCAGCAACCAATGCTTTTATGAAATATATGAATTTAGGCAACATTGTAATTAGTGGTAGTGGGTTAAGAAAAGGTTTGTTGTTTAATTACGCTATGCCAACCACTCAAGATAAGCCTATTTCTGACGTTTTAATGAATAGCCTTACTTCTTTAGTTGATTTTTACGGTTGTAATGCAAAACACGTTGAACACGTTGTTTCACTATCTGTTCAATTATTTAAACAGTTGCGTGTTTTACATAAATTCCCTAGACAATATCTAAAGATTTTGAAGGTTGCATCATACCTATACGAATCTGGTAAAAAGATAGATTTCTACAATTTTGAAAAACATAGTGGCTACATTATTCTAAATTCTAATATAAACGGTATTTCTCATAGAGATTTGGTTATGGCTTCTTTCGTCGTATCAAGCACGGGAATTGAAGACATAAATCAATATGAATGGTCTAGATATAGAGAACTTTTAACTGATGAGGACGTTGATTCAGTTCGTAAAATGGGTATTATTCTAAAGATTGCATCATGTTTAGATAGAAGTTTATCTTCCGTTATCAAAGGAATAAATTGCGATATTTTGGGCGATTCGGTTATAATGAAAACGGAAGTTGAAGGCGATGCTACATTAGAAATTAATTCTGCGCTTCAAATAGGTGCTGATTTTAGAAAATCATTTAAGAAAAACTTAGAAATACTATAAGAATTTTTAACAACGTCGCTCGTCGGCGTTGTTTTATTGGAGAGAAAATGGCTGATAAATTTGCAATAGATTTTGACAGTTCTTGGACTAATATATATAAATTGGGCAGTGGTTTAGTTTTGTCTGAACCAACCGTTTGCGCTGTTGATGATGGTGGCAAAGGCGCTGTTAAAGCAATTGGTTTAGAAGCAAACAAACTTGTAGGCAAAACTACAAAAAATACTAAAACTGTTTTTCCTGTTTTTGAAGGGGAAATTGTGAATGAAAAAGTTGCAACTGAACTTTTGTCTGGTTTTATGAAGAAGATTGATGGTGGTAGCAAGTTTTTTGGCAGGGACGCAGTTTTTAGTGTTCCATGTGGGATAGATTCAAAAATGCTTGAAACCTATCGTAAAGTTGCAAAAAACTGTGGTTTTTCTAAAATATCTTTTATTGAAGCGCCAATTCTTTCAGCATTAGGTCAAAGAATTCCTTTAAGTGATTCAAAGCCATTTTTCGTAATAGATATGGCTGGTGGAACGACTAATATTGCAACCGTTTCGTTAGACGGTGTGATTGCAGGTGTTTCAGTAAATTTTGGCGTCAATAAAATTAGCGCAGATATAATTGACTACGTTTGTGAGCGATATGGTATTCAAATAGGCTTGTTGACGGCAGAGAGATTAAGAAAAGAAATAGGTAGTTTAGACGTTACCGACGGTCTTTCTCTAGTGATTAACGGTAGAAGCGTTAGCGACGGGAATCCAATGGCGCTTTCTGTTAGAGCAATGGAACTTTTTGAGCCAATAAAGTCTTATTACGATAAAATTGCAGAAATTTCTTTATCTGTATTAAGAAAATTGCCACCAGAAGTATCTGCTGAAATTAGACATTCTGGTATTTACGTTTCAGGTATAGGTTCAACCGTTTATTCTTTGGAAAAATATTATACAGATAAATTCAAAATGCAAGTAAACATTGCAAAGAACGGAATGATGAACGTTGCGTTAGGTGGTGGGGCTGTATTGGCTGATAACTCCTTGCGCAAAAAGTTGCAATTAACCGTTTAATTTGCTTATTTTATATCGACTAAAAACTGGGTATTTTTACGATTTTTGTTAAAATACGCAGTTTTTTTTCTTTTAAAATAAACCAAGGGGTGGTTAACTTGGCTACAAAGATTGTTATTACATCGGGTAAAGGTGGGGTAGGTAAAACGACGGTAACTGCAAATTTAGGCATGGCTATTGCTGATTTAGGATATAGGGTTGCGTTAATCGACTTGGATTTAGGGTTAAATAACCTTGACGTTGTAATGGGGCTAGAAAATAAAATAGTATACGATATGCAAGACGTTTTTGATAATAGGTGCAGAATTAAGCAAGCATTAATTCAAGATGAGAAACGAAAAAATTTATACGTTCTACCGTCTGGGAAACTAGAAAATAGCGTTAACGTTTCCGGTCAAAACGTCAAGTTATTGATAGAAAATATTTCAAACGTTTTTGATTATATTTTAATTGACTGTCCTGCAGGTATTGATATTGGTTTTCATAGAGCGATTAGTTGTTCTGATAGCGCCATTGTCGTTGCAACACCAACTCTATCTTCCTTAAGAGATGCAGACAAAGTAATTTCTATATTAAAAAGTTATAAACCAGACAAAGTAAGCCTTGTGATAAATAGGGCAAGGGGTGATTTAATTATTGGTGAAAAAATGATGTATCCAAGTGATATAAAAGACCTATTAAGGATAGATTTGTTAGGCGTTTTACCAGAAGAAGATATTGTATTTTTATCGAACGGAACTTCTTTGCCGAAGAAAACTGATTCTTTTAAGGCGTATAAGTTGCTTGCTAATAACGTTGTTAAAGGAGAGAATAAAATTTTTGACGTAACGCACAAGTATCAAGGTTTTTTTGGGAGTATAAAAAGGAGCTTAAGAAATAGTTTATGAATAAACAGAAAAAAGAATTATTAAGAATAAATAATATGATTAATAATGATAGGGTAAACGTAAATGAGAATTTTGAAAAGTTATTTTTTAGAGATTTAAGCAAATTGCTAAAAGAATATTTTGAACTAAAAAAAGAGCCAAGTGTTAATATTAGCGTAATATCAGGTGAGTATGCTTTATCTATTGAAGCAGTGGCGTTTTCTCTAAAAAAATTTAATGATATAAACTAAAACATTAAGAATATAAAGCGAAAATTGTATAAATTATGTCTGACATAATCAACTTAGTAGAGTAAAATTGAATAAATTTTTTTATTATTGCGTATAATTATACTATGATTAAGGGTTTAGTTTTAGGATTTATTTTAGGTGCAAACTTGGGCTTAATGTTATTTGCTTTGCTTAGGGCATCAAAATCAAATAGATAGTTTAAATTATAAAGCGAATTGTTAAAAGCAAGGGACAAGGTCTTTTGCTTTTATTTTTATGCCTTAACTTTCTTGACTTTATTTATATTTTATATATAATAATATGAGATAACTAAAGGACAAGGTGTTTTTATGAAGAATGTTTTTGACGTATTAAAAGAAAGAGGATTTATTAAACAAACGATTTATGAAGATGACCTTTATAATCTATTAGGCACAACTAGTGTTCCTTTTTATATTGGTTTTGACCCAACGGCTGACAGTTTACACATTGGGCATTATATTCCAATTATGGCAATGGCTTGGATGCAAAAATTCGGTCATAAACCCATTGCGCTTTTTGGTGGTGGAACGGGTATGATTGGCGACCCTTCTGGCAGAAGCGATATGCGTCAAATGATGACTAGAGAAACTATTGACCACAATATTCAATGTTTCAAAGACCAAATGTCTCGTTTTATTGATTTTAACGGCGAAAACGGTGCAATAATTGCTAACAACGCCGATTGGTTACTACAACTTAACTACGTTGAATTCTTGCGTGAAATTGGCGTTCATTTTTCCGTTAATGAAATGCTTACTGCAAAATGCTTTAAGCAAAGAATGGAAAAGGGTTTAACCTTTTTTGAGTTTAACTATATGTTAATGCAAGGCTACGACTTTTTGCATCTTAATAGAGAATACGGTTGTATGTTACAAGTTGGTGGTGACGACCAATGGAGCAATATGCTAGCAGGGGTTGACCTTATTAGAAGAAAGGAAAAGAAGAACGCTTTCTGTTTAACTTGCACACTTTTACTTAATAGTGAAGGTAAAAAAATGGGTAAAACGCAAAAAGGCGCTCTATGGCTTGATGAAAATAAGACTTCTCCATACGATTTCTATCAATATTTTAGAAACGTAGAAGACGTTAAAGTTGAAGAATGTATGCGTCTACTTACCTTTATGGACCTTGACGAAATAAAAGAACTTACAAAGTATCAAGACGAGAGAATGAATTTTGCAAAGGAAAGACTTGCATTTGAAGTAACTAAACTCGTTCATGGTGAACAAAAGGCATTAGAAGCGCAAAAACAAGCGAAGGCTGCGTTTGGTCTTGGTAATCTTGACGATATGCCTTCTTTTGAAATTGATAAGCAAACGGAATACGTTAGCGACCTTTTAGTTGCTTGTGGACAAGCAAAATCTAAAGGCGAAGCCAAACGTTTAATCGAAGGTGGTGGCGTTTCTTTAGAAGAAACTAAAATTACCGACCCATTTGCTAAAATTGATAACGCATTAATTGAAAAGGGTGGATTTATCCTTCATAAAGGTAAAAAAGTTCACGTTAAAATTATACTTAAATGATAGGTTTTAACACGGTCGAAGGGGAATTTTCTTATCAAGTAATAATTGAAAGGTCAAAGTTTATTTGTTATTTGAAAGGAATAGAGAACGAAGACCAAGCAAAAGAGTATATCAATTCAATAAAAAAGATTAATTCATTAGCAAATCATAATTGTTACGCTTATATTGCAGATGAACAAGGTCTTATTATGAAGTTTTCAGACGATGGTGAACCACAAGGAACTGCTGGTTTACCAATGCTTGAAGTTTTGAAAAACAAAAGACTTTATAAAACTGTTGCAGTTGTTACTAGATATTTTGGTGGGATTAAATTAGGAACAGGTGGTCTTACCCGTGCTTATTCGGGCGCTGTAGCAAGTTGTGTTGACGTTAGCAAGGTTTTACGTATGCGAAAAGGAGTTTTGCTTGAAATTTATTGCGATTATGAGAGTTATTCTTTTTTGTTAAAAATTCTTAACAACCCAAGTATTAACGTTATCGATACAGAATTCGGCGACAAAATCCTTGTTAAATTATCCGTTGCAACAGAATATTATGACAAACTTATTCAATCGTTGTCCGACTTATTTAAAGGCAAGCCGGAATTCAAAAATATAAAAACCGATTATTTTTCTTTTGGGGAAGACTTATGTCAAAAATAACTTCTATTACCGTTCAAGAAAAAAATAAAAACCGCTGCAATATTTTTATTGACGGCGATTTTTTTATTGGTTTATCTGCTGAACTTGTTTATGAAAAGAGTTTAAAAGTCGGTGATTTAATAGATAAGGAACAATTAAGACAACTAACCCTTGATAAAGATAAGTCGGACGCCTTGCAAAAAGCGATAAATTATCTTTCTAAATCAATGAAAACTAAAAAGCAAATTAAAACCTACTTATTAGGGAAAGGTTATTCAGAAGAAGTCGTTTATCATTGCATTGATAAATTGAAAGAATATAACCTAATAAACGATTCCGAATATGCGCAAAAGTATATTCTTGGAAATTCAAAAAATCAAGGGAAAAATCTTGTTCAATTTAAGTTAATGCAAAAGGGAATAAGAAAAGAAGAAATTTTATCGGCTTATGACGAATTAGAAATCGATTCCAAAGAAAACGCGCGTGCTTTAGCCGAAAAAAGATTAAAGAACAAGGAAATTACTAAAGAACTTTTATCTAAAACGTATAGGTATATAATTTCAAAAGGTTTTAGTTATGACGACGCGTCTTATGCGATAGAACCTTTTAAGGAGGACTAAATGCAAAGAATTTTAACAAATTCACAAATGCGTGAAGCAGACCTATGGACAATAGAAAAGTTAGGAATATCTCACGATGAATTAGTTGAACGTGCTGGAAAAGCCCTTTTTGACGAAATAAATAAAAGATTTATGGGTGGTCGTGTTCTTGTATGTATAGGTGTTGGTAATAACGGAGAAGACGGCAAGGTGCTAGCAAGACTACTATCAAAAAAACACGGCTTTAACGTTCAAATATTTAACGTTGAAAGCAGTTTGTTTAAGGTTTTTGATAATAAATTCGACATTATAGTTGATTGTATTTTTGGAACGGGGCTTAATAGAGAAGTTCAAGGTCGCTATAAAAAAACTATTGAATTTATAAATAATAGCAACTCTTTCGTTATATCTTGTGATATTCCTAGTGGACTTAACGGAGATACGGGAATTCCTATGGGTATAGCCGTTAGGGCTAATCTAACTGTTGCTATTCAAGAATTTAAACTTGGGCATTTTTTAAACGATGGCAGAGATTATTGTGGGCAAACGGTTAACAAAGATATTGGAATTAGTATTTGGGGCGATAATTACGTTACTAGACTTTCAACCAATTCAGTTAAAAAGTTTTTTGTGCCAAGAAATATAAACGTTCATAAAGGTCTTTACGGCAAGGCATGTGTCGTTGGGGGTAGTAAAAATTTACCTGGAAGCGTTAATCTTTCGTATAACGCTTTGTCATCTTTGCTAGTTGGGACTGGATATTCAACGATAGCATTCCCAGAAAGTCTTTATAACGCTTATGCGTTAGTTAACCCTGAATGCACGGTTTATACCATTAAAGATAGCGACGGTCAAATAATTTTTGATAAGGAAAACGTTGACGGTTTGCTAAAATATGATAGCATCGGTTTTGGAATGGGCTTAGGTGTTTCAAAAGAAGTTTACGACGTTTTATCTTATTTAATTTCAAACTATAAGGGTAGACTATTGATTGATGCAGACGGGCTAAATTGTTTGTCAGAATTTGGTCTAGAAGTGTTAAAAAATTCAACTTGTGAGATAGTAATTACTCCACATATTGGTGAGTTTTCTAGGTTAGTTAAAAAAAATACTAGTGAAGTAATTTTAGATTGCATTAATTTAGCGAAAGAATTTGCAAAAGATTATAACGTTACCGTTATTCTAAAAAGCGCAACCTCAATTATTACGAATGGAATTCAAGTTGTGCTTAATACGACGGGTTGTTCTGGTATGGCAAAAGGTGGTAGTGGAGACGTTTTAAGTGGGATTTTGACGGGATTGCTTGCTAGGAGAATGGATTTTTATGAAACTTGTTGCGTTGCGACATTTATTTTTGGTATATCTGGCGAATTAGCGCAAACTGAAACAAATGAATATTCTTTACTTGCTTCAGATATTGTAAAAAAACTACCAACAGTTATTTCTTCTTTTACAAATAGTAAATAATTCCATTTTGAAATAATTGGATTATAACATAAACGTTTATTGTAATTAGAACGGGCATTAAAACCATTAACAACATACTTTTTAACCTGTATTTTAGTAAAAACATAAATAAAAAGATTCCAACAGCCCCACCTAATAAGCCTATTAATAAAAGTTTTGAATCTCCAATGCTAACGTTTTCTTCGTCGCCGTTTTGTCTAGCTTTTTTTTGAAAGTTTAACATTAATATACCGTAAAAGTTGATTGCTAGAACGTATACAATTAATATTACATTAAAAAAAACGTGCATACTTACTCCCATTTTAAAATTATTATGTGTAAACTAACTATTTTTATCGTTATCTACTAGAAATTTATTTTTTTATATGGTATAATAATCAAAAGGAAGGTCTTATTATGAAATGTATGTATTGCGGTTGTTTAGATAGTAAGGTTATTGACTCTAGATCTGCTGAAGATGGCACTATTATACGTCGTCGTAGAGAGTGTATTGCTTGTGGTAAACGTTTCACTACTTATGAAACCGTTGAAAACACGCCTATATTCGTTATTAAGTCTAATGGAAGCAGACAAGCATTTGATATTAATAAACTTAAAAACGGCATAATTAAATCATGTGAAAAACGTCCTGTTTCTACGGCTACTATTGATAAATTAGTTGCCAATATTCAAAAGAAGATTTATAACGCCTTAGTCCAAGAAATTACTAGTAAAGAAATTGGCGAAATGGTTTGTGAAGAACTAAAAGAAATAGACGAAGTTGCATACGTTAGATTTGCTTCAGTTTATCGTTCCTTTACTGATAAAACTTCTTTTATGAAAGAACTTGAAAAATTGGTTAATAAAGATAAAAATAATTAATTGGTGATTATATGAATAAGTGGGATGAAAGATTTATGAATTTAGCAGAAACTGTTGCCGAATGGTCTAGTTGTTATCAACAAAACCGTCACGTTGGGGCAGTTTGTGTTCGTGATAAAAGGGTTTTAACTACCGGTTATAACGGTGCGCCAAGTGGCATAAAGAGTTGTTCTGAACGTGGTGAATGCTTAAGGCGTGTAAGAAATATTGCTAGTGGAACTATGCAAGAAGTTTGTTATGCCGTTCACGCAGAGCAAAACGCTATTTGTCAAGCCGCAAAACTTGGCATTAGTCTTGACGGCGCTACTATGTATGTTACACATCAACCTTGTGTAATCTGCACTAGAATGATTATTAACTCTGGTGTTAAAAAGGTTATTTACAAAAACGGATATCCAGACGAATTCGCTTTAGAACTTTTTTCTCAATCAGACGTTCAGTTAATAAAATTTGACGATTTAGATAAATAATTGCTTTATTTAGTTTGACAAATTTTATTTTTAGGTATATAATATCAACTGTTGTTAGGGAATCACTTTTCTAACAACGGTTTTTATTGTATAACATTAAAAGATAATTTCTTTTAAGAGTTAACAATTTATTAAATACTTGGAGAGCTATCGAAGTGGTCACAACGAGGCGGTCTTGAAAACCGTTTGGGTTCACGCCCACGGGGGTTCGAATCCCTCGCTCTCCGCCAAAGCAAGAAAAACACCCTTTTGGGTGTTTTTTGCTTTGTTAGTGAGGGATTCGAATTGGGAGAAAATTTGTTTACAAATTTCCCGTAGGGTAAACAGTCCTGTGGACTGTTTATCGGGAGGCTCGAGAGAAGCGAATCCTTCGCTCTCCGCCAAACGTAACCTTATCCGAACTTTAGTTCGGGTTAGGTTATTTTTATATATGATTATTACTGAAAAGGCGTTTGTTTAAATAGTTCATATTTGAAATTTACAAATGATTCAAAATTGAAATGTCTTTTATCAAATTGATAATGTTAAGTTAAAGAATTTGTTGTATAATTTTATTATACTATCAATTTATGTAAACTCGAGGCTACTATGAAGAACACAAAGCATTATGGGACAATTATTTTTATTTGTTGGCTAGCATATCTTATATCTTATCTAGGAAGAAATAATTTTAGTGCATGCGTTTTAGAGATTGTTCAATCAACTGGGATTTCAAGGAGTTTAGTCGGTATTGTTTCGTCGTCTTTTGCAATATGTAATGCTATCGGGCAACTTATTAGCACGGCTATAACAAACAAAATTTCTCCAATAAAAATTATTTCTTTTGAAATATTTATTGTGTTTGTTGTTAATATTTTATTCCCAAATACATCCAACGTTTTTATAATGGCATTACTTTGGGGAATAAATGGGTTTATGCAAGCAACACTACTATGTAGCATAACTCGAATTTTTACCGAAAATTTAGAGCAACCTTGGCTGTCGAGAGGTGCCGTATCATTAAACACTATTGGTGCAGTTGGAGGACTTGTTAATTATTTAATTGCACCATTTTTAATAATGTTTTTTGACTGGAAAATGGTTTTTTTCTTTGTTGCAGGCCTTCTTATCATAATTGGTATAATATGGTGTATACTAATGCCACGTTTATCAATTAGGGCAAAAAAACCTTGTGTTTCTGTACATGCTGAAAAAACGGATAAATCAAATAATACTTCTTCTTTTAAATTATTAAGGTCAAATTACGTTTTGTGTGCAATATTTGTTCTTTTTATTATCGGAAGTTTTAGAGAAAGTATTGCATTATGGATTCCGTCATACTTAAATGATGTTTACAAACTTTCAGTAGAAAAATCAATAATTCTCACGGCAGTAGTCCCTTTTCTTCAAATTTTTGGTGCTATAATTGCTGGTAAAACTAGTAATAAAATCAACAACTTATTTTTACCAGTTACTTTACTGTTTTTAATTACAACTATATGTTTTTTACTGATAGTATTCTTAGGGAACTTTAATTTTATTTTTACAATTACTTTATTTGTAATCAACGCAATATCAATGACGGCAGCACTTACTTTTCTTTTAAGTTTATATCCATTAAAGTGTATGAGTGGAAAAAATATTACAATTTTAGTAGGAATAATGAATTTTTTTGTTCATTTGGGTGATTTTTTTGCTTCGATGAGTATAGGGACATTATCAACTATAGTTGGATGGAATTTTACTTTTTTAATTATGGTAATTATAAGTGTTTGTGCTATAATTATAACATTATTAGGTGCAAAAGCCGAAAATAAAAGGATTAAGCAAATATGTCTAAAATAGAATATAATTCGAATTATTTTAAATTAACA
>JAZNSS010000016.1:0-3879 GCA_045591355.1 Christensenellaceae bacterium
TATTTTCTTTCAATTTTTTTTCTCAATTGTTTAGCCCTTATTTATGATTAATTTTTTTGCTAAACGAAATGCACTCTTCAATATAGTTTTTAGCGTCTTTTTCAATCTTCATAAACTCTTTCAAACCATATCTTTTTTCAATAGCGGACAAGACTAATACCAACTTTTCTTTTCCGTCATATTCGGTGCTTTCCGCAATAGCCATTTGTTCTTCAATAAATGCTTTAAGGTTCTTTTCTTTAATGGTTTTGTAAACTTTTCTTACATAAGCCACAACCATACCGATTAAACCTAACAAAGCGGTAATAAGACCGACTAATTCGCTAATTTGTGCTACGTTCATAATTTCTAATACCTCTTTGTTTTTACCTTTTTTTCGGTTTCCATTTTGATAAACCTTTTGTCGTGGTCGTCCAAACGCTTTTCGTGTTCTTCAATTTTGTTTGAGTGTCCGCCAAGTGTTGCGTCAATATGGTCTAATCTATCCTCTATTTTTTGCAACCTTGTTGATATATTCATTAATGGTTTACCAACTGCTACAAATAGACTAATAATTACACCAAGACCCACAACTAAATAACCAATAAATGCGTAGTAGTCCATTGTCTTATCCCCTTTCGTCAAAATATAAAAAAGCCAAGCGAATAAACATCGCCAAGCCCTATCGCTTATTAGATAACCTTTTATATCTAACTTTATATTAAACTAATTAATATTAGTTTGCAAAATAATTTTCAACAAATGCAATAATTTCTTTTTGCGTAACGCCAAAGTCATATAAACCTTTTGGTGTTTTCGTCATTGGTTTAGTGCAAATGTTTTCAATAAGTTCGGTATCGCAAGACATACAAATTTGAACGGCGCTAAACGTTCTTTTGTAGTCCGGTTTTAAGTTAATCGCGCAACCACTTGCGACTTTATAATTATCAACAAGTATGTCGTTTTTATCAAATAATGCGTTTAAACCTTTGCCTTTAAGGTATTCGGTTAACTTATTAAGAAAGTCAATGTTTGTTAAGTAAAAGTCCTTAACACCATTTGGCTTAATTTCCGCCCAACAAACCATACCGATAAAATGCACGATACAACCGCCGTCGCGCTTTAAGTCATAACAAGGTATTTCGTTTTGTTCGCAATATTCAAAGTTAACGTCTTTTTGCCAACCATACGACACCTCATTTTTCTTTTGCACGACTAAACAACGGTATTCGCTAATATCTGCAAAGTTTGTATCAACGATATTTTCTTTAAACTTTTTAAGTGTTGAACGTTCTATCATACCATACTCCTAATCGTCCCAATCTATTTCGGTAAATGTAATAGTTCCATTTCCATTAACCGTAAATAACTGATTGTCTTGCCCATATTCGTTAAATGTTGCAGGTGTTACCCCACCGGTTGCCGAACCCATAAATACAACAATTCCACCACTCATTTGAATATATAAATGACCCGATGTGCAAGTTACGGTAGTTGTAACAGCACCGGTTGGGTATCTATCAAATTCACTAAACAATAAAGTTCCAGTGTCGTCTTGCCCGTCATAAACATAAAAACCATTTTTTGAACCAGTGGATAATTGACTTTGAATTGTGATAGTGACCGAAAATGATGATGATACTACATAATTTACACTATTAGAAAATTCACTATCTAAATAACCCGTTGCTCTTGCTTTGACTTGTATTGTGTGTGCTCCGGCACTTAATGATAATGTAGATAAATCAAAAGTTGGCGATGAAACACTTGTATTTAACGTTGTGTCAACATAAATATCGTAATATTGTGCATTTGCAACCGCACTTATAGTTAATGTGTTGCCACTTAAAGAAATTGTTGGTGTGGAAAGTTGTGGTGTCGGTTCAACCCAAGCCGTTCCGTCTAAATGATAGCAATTAACCGTTGTGTATTCATTTCGTTTTGCTATACAACCAAGAACAATGCTTGAATTATCCGTCCATATTTCAAACGCGCAAGATGATTTATTGTCCGTGCCTTGTGGAATAATTTTTGAAATATCAAAACTAACCGTGTCGCTTTCGTTAAATTCAAATACTAACTTTTGTAATGAAACATCGCCCGTAACACCGATTGTTGTCGCATTAATAGTTGTTAATGCCTTGCTAAAAATATAAGTTTTCTTTACAAAATAACTAATACCACTAATTTTTTTACCTATTGCGCCTAAACTAATTGGGCTATTAATTGTTGTCGCTTGTCTAAAATCAATGGTAAGGTCATCATCAAAAGTTTGCGCCCTAAACATATAGTAAAAAGCATTAGCGGTAATAATTTGGCTTGGAATAACTAAATTAACCACCCCGTGAACCGCTTTATTTGTCGTGTTCATACCACTGTCAAATAATGACGCATAACAGTTTTCTTTAAGTATTTCAGCCATTAATAAATTGCTTGGTATATTGGAAATTGTTTTGATACCGGTAAATAAGCCATAGAAACAATAGTTGTTTGGTATTTCGGTAGTTGTGCCACTTGGGTCAATTAATGTCATAAGGTTACCACTAATTTCACACTCTTGGTCGCAACTAAAATATACATAATCGTTTGAACTTGATGAAAAACCGCTTGCATTTGTGCCTTTTAATGCAATAGTTGAACCGCTTGGTAATGTTAATTGTGTTCCGCTTGTTGAATAAGTCGTCCAACTACCACCGTCTATACTATATTGTAGATTAGGGTTTGCGCTACCAACAAAAGTAGCCATAAAAGTAGCACTATTTTCACTAATATTTTTCAACATTAATGGTTTTTCATAATCAAATAATGTTCTTATCTCTAAACTACCGGAAAAACCGCCGTTATAATCAATACTAATGCTTTCAATAAAACCACTTTTAATTTCGTTTTCCGCAATTTCTAAATCAATTAAATCAAAAAGTTCAAAAGACGGGTCAATACGGCAATTAACCGAATAAACAATATTATGGGTGTTAACCATATCAATAAGTTCAAAAGCAACATTTACGGTTTGGTATTGGAATAATAATGGTGTGTCAATTTTTAATTCATTAGAACCTAAACCGACGACAAAACTATTGGTTGTTAATACATCACTTGCTAAATGTGTAAGTTCAATATTATAAGTTCCGGCTGGTTGACTAATTGTATAAGCACTCCATAAAATGTTATATACCGCACCACCAACAATTTGCGCACTTGCATATAAACTTGGTTCAACGTAAATTTTTTCATTTGCTCTTGTGGTTGTTACACTATATGAACTTGTATTTGTTGATGACGAACCCAAACTATGTCCGATAATTGATAAAATGTCGTATTTTAATTCGCTTGTTTTTTCGGGTTTGTTATAACAATTTGAACGAATAACCTTACCGACAACATCGCGTTTATTCTTAATATCTAACAATTTTAACTTTGCTTGATTTGTAATTGATGTTGTCTTGCCTTTGACAATACCAATTTGGCGTGCTAATTCAAGAAAACTGACATAACCTAAATAACTACCAACCGTATAATTAGTTATGACGCTCCCCTCCTCTAACATTTGCAATTTAGACATTAAATCGTCGGTTCTTATATTTCTTAAAGAAGTGTCGTAAGTTTGGTAACTTCCCTCTTTATAAACATCTTCTATATCAATATAAGGGTTACTACCAAAGCAAGATTTTAAAGTGTAATTCGCGAGTAGTCCATTTGCCGGTATTTCTTTTTTAGAAATCTTGTATATGCCTTTTTGTATCCACTCCCAAGTTCCGCTGATGTTATAACCAAACTCAATCTTAACGAAACCCCTTTCGTCAAAATCATATTTTCCATTTTTAAATATAGATAAACTAATTTCGCATATAGGTAGTTTACTATTATCTAATTTTCCACTTTCTCTTAAATGAAAAGAGG
>JAZNSS010000017.1:0-9184 GCA_045591355.1 Christensenellaceae bacterium
GCATTATACAGAAGATGGCGGCCGATGGCGTTTGATGACGTTGTAGGGCAGAAGCATATTACAAGGACGCTGAAAAATGAAATAAATTCGGGCAGAATTGCTCATGCATATCTGTTTACCGGAATAAGAGGTACGGGAAAAACTTCAACCGCAAAAATATTTTCAAGAGCAATTAACTGTTTGACGCCAAAAAACGGTTCTCCTTGTGGAGAATGTCCTGCTTGTAAGGCATTGCTTACGCCTTCTAATATGGACGTAATTGAAATTGACGCAGCATCAAATAACGGCGTAAATGAAATTCGTGATATTAGAGAAAACGTTCAATACCCACCCGTATCTTGCAGATACAAGGTATATATTGTTGACGAAGTCCATATGCTTTCCGGCGCTGCTTTTAACGCTTTACTAAAAACGTTAGAAGAACCACCAAAGCACGCAGTTTTTATTTTAGCAACTACAGAAGTTCACAAAATACCTGCAACTATTTTGTCTAGATGTATGCGTTTTGATTTTAGGCTTGTTGCTACTGAAGTTATTGCTTCATTGATTGCCGAAATCTATAATAAAGAAGGCAAAAAATTCGATAATGAAGCAGTTTTTGCTATTGCTAAAGCTGGTGAAGGTAGCGTTCGTGACGCACTTTCTATTGCCGATATTTGCCTTAGCGCAAGTGATAGTAAATTGACTTATGACGACGTGTTAAACGTTTTAGGCGCTACTAACGACGAACTAGTTGAAAAACTAATTTCCGACGTTTTGCAAGGAAATACAGGAGATTGTTTGCAAACGGTTAACGACCTTATTTCTTTTGGTAAAAGTATAGGCGTTCTTGTTAAGGATATAAGCGCTAAATTTAGAGATATTCTTATTTGTAAAACGTGCAAACAACCAAATTCAATTCTAGGATTACCAGAGCATAAATTTAATTCAATTAATAGTATTTCTAGCATTTCTAATTCTGAGAAGATTTTAAGATGTAT
Source organism: Christensenellaceae bacterium (assembly GCA_045591355.1). Taxonomy (GTDB): domain Bacteria; phylum Bacillota; class Clostridia; order Christensenellales; family Borkfalkiaceae; genus UBA1259. Next base: position 981 of record JAZNSS010000017.1, read on the forward strand.
GGAAATTTTTACAGAGATAGGTAGTGTTTTAAGATATTCTTCTCACCCTAGAATCGTGTTTGAAAATTCCGTGATTAAAGCATCAAGAGCTGATGCAGACCTTGATATTGTTGCTATTCAAGCAAGAATTACAGAATTAGAAAATAAAATTAAAGCAGGTATAGTAGTTGCTAATTCTGAACCTAAAGCCGTTGAAATCATTTCTATCGATAAGCATAAGCAAGAGTCTAAACTTTATATAAAAGATTATTCTAGTGATGATTTGAAGGGTAAACTTCTTTTAGGGTTACGTAAAATTGGTTCAAATATGTTATGGAATATGTTGCAAGAATTTTCAGTTAGTTCAAACGGTAATATATTAACTATAAGCGCAACCAATCAAAATGATTATGAACTTTTAGATAGAGAAGAAAATAAGGCTAAAATTAAAAAGGCTTTAGAAGAATTTGAAGATTTTGAACTTGTTGTTGAACAAAGTAAAAAGAATATAGAATTAAAAGAAGTAGACGATGCAACCGAAAAATTAAAAAGGATTTTCGGTGACGATATCGTAATTATAAATGATTAAAAAGGAGAATTTTATGGCAGGTTACAGAGGAGGCTTCGGTGGTGGTTTTGGTGGTGGAAACCAAATGCAAAACATTATGAAGCAAGCGCAAAAAATGCAAGAACAAATGCAAAGAGCGCAAGAAGAATTAGAAGAAATGGAAATTGAAGGGACTAGTGGTGGTGGAATGGTTAAGGTTACTATGTCTGCTAAAAAAGTAGTTTCTTCTATAAATATTAATCCGGACGTTGTAGACGTCGACGATATTACAATGCTTGAAGACTTAATCGTTGCTGCATTAAACGACGCATATGCTAAAGCAGATAAGGTTTATGCAGAAAAAATGGGCGCTTTTGGTGGTTTAGGATTGTAATATGAAGGTTTATATCGAACCCATAGGAAAACTTATAAACGAATTTTCCAAGTTGCCGGGTGTAGGTGCAAAAACTGCCCAACGTTTTGCATACAAAATTATAAATATGCCCTATAGCGAAGCAAAAGATTTTGCCGATGCAATCTTGAACGTGAAAAATAAAGTTCATTATTGTTCTATTTGTGGTAATTATTCTGAAGAAGACATTTGTGATGTTTGCAAAACACGTTCTTGTGAATCGATTTGTGTTGTTAAAGAACCTAAAGACGTTATTGCTATTGAAAAATTGAATGAATTTAACGGTGTTTATCACGTTTTGCATGGAACTATTTCTCCATTGGACGGCATAGGACCAAACGATATAAATATTAAACAGTTGTTAGAACGTATTGCTAAAGGTGGCGTTAAAGAAGTAATTTTAGCGACTAATCCCGACGTTGAAGGTGATGCAACTGCTTTATATATTTCTAATTTATTAAAACCACTAGGAATAAAAACTACAAGGCTTGCTCATGGTATTCCAATAGGAACAGACCTTGAATACGCTGATGAAGTTAGCCTTGCTAGAGCATTTATCGATAGGAAAACATTATAATATGAACGTATCTGTATTAGGCTGTGGTAGATGGGGAACTTTTATTTCTTGGTATCTATCAAATCATAACCATAACGTTTGTCAATGGGGACGAGAAAATAGCCAAATTTTTAACAACTTAGCAACTACTAGAAAAAACGAATACGTAACTCTTGATGAAAAAGTTTTACTCACGAACGATTTAGATAAAGCCATAGAACATGCCGAAGTTATTATAATTTCAATAAGTTCACAAGGTTTACGTGGCTTAATGGAGCAAATTGTTAAACGTGACGTATCACGTAAGATTTTTTTACTCTGTATGAAAGGGGTAGAACTTGATACGGGTAAACGACTAACTCAAGTTGTTCAAGATTTTGGGGTTAGTAAAGATAAAATTGCAGTTTGGGTAGGGCCGGGGCATATTCAAGCATTTACACAAGGCTTGCCGAATTGTATGCTAATCGATTCAGAAAATAAAAAATTAACCAAGTTTTTAGCAGATTCTTTTAGAAGTGAATTGATAAGATTTTATTATGGTGACGACTTAATTGGTAGTGAAATTGGCGCTGCTGCAAAAAACGTTATGGGTATTGCCGCAGGAATGCTTGACGGTGGTGGATATACCACTCTTAAAGGTCCGTTAATGGCTCGTGGCGCTCGTGAAATTGCAAGACTTATAAAAGCCCTAGGTGGCAACGAATTATCAGCATACGGTTTATGTCATCTTGGCGATTATGAAACAACCTTATTTTCACCTTATTCAAATAATAGAAAATTTGGCGAAGATTTTGTTAAAGGAATTCCATTTAAGAAGTTGGCAGAAGGTGTTTCAACGGCAAAGGCCCTAAAAGATTTGGGGGATAAAAATAACGTTGATTTACCGATTACTAATGCTGTTTATTCAATTCTGTATAATAATGCCGACCCAATGAATGAATTTTTGCATTTATTTTCAAGAAGTTCAAGAAAAGAATTTTAGTTTACTATTATTAATAAAAAGACACCGAAAATTTATTCGGTGTCTTTTTTGAATATTCTTATTTATAAAGTTTTAATACTTCTTCAGCCTTATTCTTAATTTTATTAGATAGTTCTCTTGGTTTAATAACCTTAATACCGTCTCCATAAGACATTAGTTTAGAAATTAAACCTTCATCATTCGGAAGAAGGGCAGAAGCGTAATACTTATTGTTGACGTTCGTAATTGTCTCAATGCCAAGCCATTCTTCAACGTCTGATAAAACTGATTTATCTACTTCTAGTTCAACGACTTCGGCTTTAACGTTGTCGTTCCAAAAGTTTAGGGGTAATTCCTTATCTGTTAGGTCACGACGAACAAATTTTTCATTTAGTAGTGAAGCGTGTTCAATTCGACCTGTTTTGAAAAACCTAAAATCGTTACGCAAATTACAGTAAGCGTATGTATACCATAATCCTTGCTTAAAAACTATTACGTGTGGCTCAATAATTCTTTCAGTAACGTCTCCGTTTCTATCATGATATTTAATGGCTAATTTGCTATTGGTTTCAATACTTTTTTGTATAACGGTAAGTTTATTTTTGTATCCAACTGCATCCCCCCAAGGACCTGCGTCAATAATTAAATTTCCACTCTTTAATCCAAAGTCTGCATAATCATATTTAATCGTTGATTTTAATTTGCTAATTACCGATGATAGGTTTTTATTAGGAACGCTACTTTCTATAGCAGTAAGCGCGTTAATAGTTGCGTCAAATTCTGATTTCGTTAAAAAAGTTGAAGAAAAACGGTAGGTGTCAACAATGCTTATGCCACCGTTGTTTCCACGAATCGTATATAGTGGAACACCAGCGCATTCCAAAGCGTTTATGTATCTATAAATACTTCTAATGCTTACTTCAAATTTTTGCGCAAGGTAGGTGGCTTTAACCGACCTTTTCGACAAAAGTTCAAATAAAATTCCCATCATTATTTCATATTTCATAATTAATAATTCTCCTTACTACATATCATAAAACATAATAAGTCAAAAGTCAATTAAATAATCAAATATGACAAGCGTATGGCTATTAAATATTTAATATATAGTTAAAGGAGAATTTAAAATGATTAAATTTTTTAAAGGTTTATTTAGAAAAAGAAATAATTGTATAACTATAATGGGAAGAAATCGTGAAGTTGTTAATATAAAAAGAGTGAAAGAAACTCTTTCACTCCAAGACAAAACTAGTTTAAGCAAATACTTTATTGGCGCAAAAAGTATTGCTCCGATAGAAAAAAATTATCTAACAGTTGTTTAATATTATTTCACATATTTTTTCGCAAGAATTATTTATTGGATTTTTATTAAGGTTAACCAATAATCTATTTCTATCATTATAGGTATTGATAATTTGTTTTAATAGATTATTTGAAGTTATGTCTTCTTGTAAGAGTAAATTAATTAGGTTTCTTTTGTTGAAATAATTTGCATTTAATACTTGGTCGCCACGTGAAGCGCCTTTTGGTAGTGGTATAACAAGACAAGGTTTTCTTAAGAAAAGTAGTTCAAAAAGGGTATTTGAGCCAGCGCGTGTAACACAAACGTCACATGCCTTAAAAGCATACTCGATTTTATCAAGATATTCTAATTGAATATATCCTTTTTCTTTACGACTATTATCACAGTTGTTTTTGCCACAAATATGAATAATATCAAAAGTTTTAAGCAAATCCGTAAGTATTTCTCTAATTGATTCATTAATTGCTTTTGCGCCTTGACTACCACCCGTTATAAGCAAAATTGGTTTCAACCCCGAAAATTTGAAAAAATTAAGGGCAGAAGATTTGTCAACGTTAAATAATTCTTTACGTAAAGGTGGACCAACGTGCAAACCTTTTTTTAATGATTTTGAAGTGTCTTCAAAAGAGGTCAAAACTGTTTTGCAGTAACGTGAAGTTATTTTATTTGCTAACCCCAAAGTATAATCGCTTTCATGTGAAATAACGGGTATTCCAAGTTTTTTGCCGGCTATAATAGTTGGAACTGCAACGTATCCACCTTTAGAAAAAATAACGTTAGGCTTTAATTTTTTAAGTATTTCAGTTGATTTTTTTATTCCTTTTAGCAAAATAAAAGGGATTTTAAGATTGCTAACTAGTTTATTTCTTTCAAGTTTCACACAATTAGTAGAATAGTAGGGAATAGAAGTATTTTTGATTATATCTTTTTCAATTCCACTTTCGCTACCAATATAGTATATTTTGTCAAAATGTTCTTTAAGATAAGGTAGTAGCGCTACGTTTGGGGTGCAATGTCCTGCTGTGCCACCACCTGTTAATACTATTGTTCGCATAATTATATTTATGCTTAATTATATAATAATGTATACCAATTAAAAAAGAGTAAGCAGTTTTGCTTACTCTTTTTAAGATTATTCAGTTTTACCTTCTTTATTTGCGTCGTCGTTATTTTCGTCGTTTGATTCATTATTTAAGTTTTCATCAAAGTTTTCTATAACGTCGCCGTATACGTAAGAGTCAAGGTCTTTTTCGTCGATAGATATTTCAGTTTCAGATTCGCTTTCTTCTACGTTTTGAGGTTCAACTTCTTGTTCTTCAAGTTCTTTATCAAGTTGTTCCTTATATTCTTCAATATCCTTTAACGCTTTGTCTTCTTTTTTAGAAGATTTTTTAGTTTTAATACGACTTACAACTTTGTAGTGGGATTTTGCATCACTCTTATTTGCTCTGCGTTTAGCAACAACTTTTCTTATAATTAATACTACGATTGAAAAGAATAGAGCAACTGCAAGAACGATGCTAGAGAAGGTTAGCCAGAATGTTGAACTATCAACTTCTTCATTTGAAGCACAGCAACCAGACGATTCTTCTTCATCTTCAATGCTTGCGTATGGGTCAGTTTCAACAGGGTCTATAGTATTTAATACTGCATAAATCATGTTGTCGGTTTTTGCCCAAATATAATTGATTTTGTAAGAAACGGCTTGGTCAGGATATTCGTTGTTGAAATTCTTTTCTACGTCGGTTAATTCACGTCTATAAGCGATTAATTGATCTGTTGAAGTATCGCTTAAATCAAAGTCGGTAGAGTAAAGTGGACTTGCTTCGTCAACGTATAATGAATATTCCCAAGAAGCGCTTTCAGTCCAACCAGAAGAAACGGTTGTTTCAATATCGTTAAAGAATACGTAACCTTTAGAGTCTTTAGCGCCATTTCTATTTCCGTTCCATACTTCTAGACGAAGGTTCTTTTCAGATGCGCCCGTTGCAACGTAGAAGTTTACGTTAACCCATTCTTCGCCTTCAGGAATAGAATTCTTATCAATTTTTAACGCCATCTCATATCCACCGTTTTTATTGGTGTTATTAACTGTGTAACCACCAATTTCATCTTTGGTAACGTTTGGTGTAAATTCGTTAAAGGTTAAAACTTTCTTTTCAACTTGTGAAACGTCTACCAAGTAAATATAAGCAACAGCATCACCGGTAACACGAACGTCAAGACTAAATTTAGCAAAAGAACTTGCTTCAACAGTCATTTTTTCGCTAATGAAACCATAACTATCAGCATCTTTATTGTAAATTACGATAGGTTGAATATCGTCGTCATAACTTCCTATATTGGTTGAAAGGTTAGGTAGGGCAGTGTAATTAGAAATGTATTTAGTATTAATTAAACCTGCATAGTTACCGTTTCCATCACCGTTAACACCACTTCTTGTATTAACGTTTTTATTTGTTCCATTTTCAGTAATGTAGTGGTGGTCTGAAACAACGCCTTCATATCCCTTTACATTTGCTGGAGCAACCTTGATTGTGCTGAATTCACTAGGTTTTGTTGTTAAGATGTGACTAGTAACTTCTTCTTCAATTTCGCTCCAATCTTGTGAAAATCCAGCGTAAAGCGGAACTGTTGCGGATGGACTAGTAGATAAGAAGGTGTAATATTTATGTTCTTCTTTATCGTCAATGTCTGCGTCAATTATTCCTTTTGCAATTTGAATATCGCTAATGGTAACAGTTCCAGATGCAAATTCAGTTGCATATTTAACAGGAACAACGTCGCTTGGTCCAATATTAAACGTAATAAAGAAATCTCTTGAAACGCTTTCAAAGTTATTTTGAATTAATAACGTGTATAATACGAAGTCTTCGCTTCTTTCATTGATTGAGATTACGTTAGCACGTTTTTCAATCGTAGAGCCATATACGTCGTAAACGTCAATAGAAATTTCGTTTGATGTTTGAACGGATAATAAGTTTTGGATCTTAAAGGATACGATTGCATATTGACCACTAGCAAGGGTAAATGATGCTGGGTCGTTAAGTTTTATTGTTGCACTTGCATGCGTTAATTTTGCAACTATTTTGTCAGAAGACGAAGTGTCAACCGTAATTTTACTAGAATCACCAATTTTAGTTTTACTAGTAATTTTATTATCTTCAGTATCGGTTATATTAGAAGTTGTGAAATACCCATCACCTGCGTTTAATTCACCGAAGAATGATGATGAAACATTGCTAAAATAACCGGCAGGGTAGTTCATGGTCATATCATATAGATAATTAGTGTCGGAATTAGCGTATATTTCGTTATTAATTTCACTACCATAAACTAAAGTTTTAGTATTATCTGCTGAAATGGTAACTTCATCTAGATTGTCTAAAACTTCATAAGTAATATTGTCAAAGAAAGCAGTTCCTTGAGTATAAAGTTCGCAAGCAGTGTTACTGCCTAGACCATATCCTAAGCCAAGGCTTAAAGTAAACGTGCAAGTATAGTTTGCATCTGCTTTAACGTAAATATTATACTGAGTCCAAACACCTTCTGAAACTATTGAACTAATTCTATATTCAGCTTGCGCTTGACCGTTGATTTTATTTTCTAATCTAATATTTGCGCCATGATTGGTGGTGTCGCCATGGCCGGTAATGTTAGCAGTCTTAACCCAAACGGAAATTTTAGCATATTTACCTTTTTCTAAAGTAATGTTAGAAGATGACGTAACGGTTTGAGCAGTTCCTTTGCCGATATAGGTAGTGTTTTGAGGGTAGTTGTTTAACATATAAACTTTACCGTCTTTCATACCGTCATATCTAACAGATGGAGTAAACAAATCATCAATATTGTCGATTATAAAATAGTTGCCAATTTCTTCTTCAGACGGGGTGTAAGAAGCATCTTTTTTGTCTGTTCTGATTTTTTCTATAAGTTCAGATTTGTATTCAGAAGAAATTGCGTTAATATCGTCAGCATATTGCAATCTTAAGGCTTTAAGTAAGTCTTTATCTTCGGTAAGTTTTTTAGAAAGTTCTTTCCATCCTTCAGTAGATAAATCAACGACACCAGAATCAACGTATGAACTTATTGCTACGTTGTGGTATTTTTTTGTCCAACTTGAAGGAGATACTATTGGATATGCGTCAAAGTCTTTTGATGCCGTTCCACTAGTAAAGTTAGGGTTAGAAATTTTGCTATCATCCGTTTCCGTGTAAGAATAGGAAGGTTTTTTTGCAGATTCTTCTTCGTTATCGCAAGCAGTTAAAACAAACATGGATAAGCAGAACAAAGATAGAATAGCAAGGATGATTGCAAGCCTAGATTTTAGTTTGTTGAAAAATTTTTGATTAGTCATATACCACCTAAAAAATATTACGATTTATATAAAATAATACTTAATTATTTACATATTGAATTTATTATATAATATTACGATAAAAAAAG
>JAZNSS010000018.1:0-11474 GCA_045591355.1 Christensenellaceae bacterium
ATTTTGTCACATCTATTATTATATTCGTTATCAGAATGCCCTTTAACTTTTATAAAGGTAACTTTATGTTTTGTCGTTAATTCTAAAAGAGTTTCCCACAAATCAACGTTCTTTACTGGTTTTTTATTAGAAGTTTTCCAACCATTCATTTGCCAAGACGTAATCCAAGACATATTAAAAGCGTCCGTAACGTATTGAGAATCACTATACAAATCAACGTCACACGGTTCTTTTAGCGCCGATAAACCTTTAATTACGGCTAAAAGTTCCATTCTATTATTTGTAGTATCTTTTTCGCTTCCAGAAATAGTTTTTTCAACATTATTATAAATTAATATAGCGCAATAGCCACCGTTACCAGGGTTACCACTACAAGCGCCGTCTGTATAAATACTTACTTTTTTCATTACAAATTTTCCAATTCTTTTGACCTATTTATACAAGCATCAATAGCCTTGTCGGTAATAACATCTAAATTTTCTTCCCTAAATACCTTTATAGCTTCTATTGTAGTTCCACCCTTACTACATACGGAATCTATAAGTTGTTCTATTGACACGTTATTGTTTTCTAATAACATTTTGCCACTACCAATCATGGTATTGACTGCTAAGGTTTTAGCTTGCTCAAAAGAAAGACCGTGCTTTATTCCAGAATCAATTATACCCTTAACAAATAAATAAAAATACGCAGGAGCGCTTCCACTAATTCCCGTTACCGTGTTTAAAAATGATTCGTTAACAAGAACCACTTTTGAAGAAGCCGAAAATAAACTTTCAACTGTTTTTAAGTCATCTTCGTTTTTATAATCGGACAAATCTATACCACTTGAGCCATTTAATACTGCGCAAGGAGCATTAGGCATACATCTTGCAACTAAACTATTTGGAAAATATTCTTTAATTTTATCAATTCTGACTCCAGCCATAATAGAAATTAATTTGTATTGTTTAGAACTTCCAATATCTGCCGAAATTTGATTAAAGGTTTGAGGTTTAATAGCAAATAAAATAAATTGGCATGAATCAAATATTAAAGCATTATTATTGGTTGTTGCGATTTCTAAATCTTCAAACTTTTTAAGAGTTTCAGAGTTAACGTCACAAACTAAAAAATCAGTATTATTAAAAGTTTTAGCCTTAATTGCACCTGTTATAATTAAAGTAGCCATATAACCACCACCAATTACACCAAATTTAAATTTCTTTTCCATAATTACCTCATTTTAATTGACTAAAAACAACTTTTGTTATATAATCATTATGCTCCTAGGGGAGTGGCTCAATTGGTAGAGCAGCGGTCTCCAAAACCGCCGGTTGCGTGTTCGAGTCGCGTCTCCCCTGCCATAAAGCATCAAGTATTAACTTGGTGCTTTTTATTTACTAAAATTTTTTTATAAATTATATATCAAGACCACGATTTTCATCAATATACGTTGCTTCTAAATCGGAAACATGCAACAATACGCATAGTGGAAACATTGAGTAAGCAACACTTATACTATTATCGCCACCTCTAGTTCTTGAATCAAAACCACCCATGTGCCAATTAATAGCCATTGCTTCTTCACGTGAAAGCCTTATAAAACCGTTAATTATATAAACAGACTTTTCACCGTGCCCGTAAGGTAATGCTTCTTCTTTAGCATAATAAGGTTTTTTAACCCATTCACCATTTTCTTTAACGTTTCTATAATCAGTTTTATAAAAATCAATCTTACATAAATCATGTAGTAAACCACAAATAGCGATGGTTTCAATAGAATAATGGTCTTCCCACTTATCTCCAAATTCATTTTTTACGTTTTGAAGTAGACGATTAAAAGTATTAACACTATGGTCACATAACCCACCTTCACACGCGCAATGAAATTTACTACTTGCTGGAGCAGTAAAAAAGTCAGATGAAAGAAGATATTCTCTTAATTTATCTACACCATCTCTTTTAATATAGTTATCAAAAATTTGCAAAAAATCGTTTTTTGAATTCATATAATCCTTACTTTTGTTTATAATACAATTTACAATGGCAAAATCCTTCAAAATTAGGATCGTCTATCTGTTCCCTAAACTCTTTGCACATGCACTTTATATCTTCGTTCTTACCAACTTTACAAGGGCAATATCCACCCTTTTTTTGTAAACCTTCTCTAATAGTATTAACAATTTCCTTATCGGGATTGAGCGTAATTTTCATATAACACCTATAAATTTAATAAGTTAATAGCATTCTTATATAAAATTTTATCTAAAGTTTCTTTAGTTAAATTAAATGAATTTAGAATATCTAAATCTTTTTTCATACTACGCCATGGACAGTCTGTTGCAAAAAGAATTTTATCTTCACCATGCTTTTCGAGTATCATAACAAAAAGCTTCTTATCAATTTCATGTAAAGTAAAAGCAGTATCAAAATAAACGTCTTTCCCACAAAGTAATTCAAAAACTTCTTGCCACTGTTTATGAGCGCCATAATGCCCTAAAACAAATTTATTGTGATTAACTTTATTTATTACATTTAAGCAGAGTTCAGGTGGGCACTTTACGGGCTGACCTATATAACCATCGTCAACCCCAGAGTGTGTTACAACGATTAAATCAAGGTCTTTTGCACACTTTAAAATTTCCACGTAGCCGTCGTCGTCAATAAAAGTATCTTGATAATCTGGGTGAATTTTCACACCTAAAAAGCCGTTTTCTTTTAAGGCTTTCATTTTACCTTTTATATCATCACACGCAGGGTGAATACCCCCAAAAGAAATTAATCTTTGTTTTTTATTAGAAAAATTTTGATTAACCCCGATAGCAAAATTCATAACGCTATCAAACTGAGTTGGCTTCGTAAGAACAGGTAAAGTAATGGCAATATCCACACCAGATTCTTTCATATGATTAACTAAACCTAAAACAGTTCCATCGGTATTTGCTTTACCATTAGAAGCTTTTTCCAAAGCGCTTATTGTAGGAATTGCAATTTTATCAGGAAAGACGTGTGTGTGAAAATCAATAATCATTATTTAAGACCCTTAATATCCTCGTTTGAAAGAAGTTTAACTCCTACAGATTTTAAAATTTGAGTGGCTTCGTCCGAGTCAGAAGTTTTCAAAACAACAAAAGCATCGTCCCCGTCAACAGAAAGTCCATACATATATTCTATGTTTATCCCCTTAGAAGACATAGTTTCTAAAAGAACTTGTAAACTACCTGCTTTATGCTCAATATTTATTACTAAAATATCAGTAATCATAATCGAAAAACCTGCTTCAGAAAGTTTTTCTTTACCTAAATCTGGATCATTAACAATAAGTCTAAGTAAACCGTATTCGGTTGTATCTGCAAGACTTAAAGATAAGATATTGATTTTATTTTTCTTTAGAACGTCTAATACTTCATGTAATCTACCTTGTCTATTTTCAATAAAAACTGATAATTGTTTCGCTAGCATATTAGCCCCCCCTTTTAATACAATTTTCTATTATCTATAACGTGAACAGCCTTGCCTTCACTACGTTTCAATGAGTTTGGCTCACATATCTTAATCTTTGCGCTAATGCCTAACGCTTGACTAATTACGTGATTAATCTTATTGTTTAGTTTTTCCAAACCTTTAATTTCATCAGTTAAATGTTCGTTATTAAGTTCTACTTGAATTTCTAAAGTATCTAGGTTGTTCACTCTATCAACAACCATCATATAGTGTGGCGAAACTTCCTTAACGTCAACAAGCGCCGCTTCAACCTGACTTGGGAAAACGTTAACTCCCCTGATGATTAACATATCGTCGACACGACCTTTAAATCTACCAAGCCTTGCAGACGTTCTACCACAATCACAAGTATCGTAAGATATGGTCGTCAAATCCTTCGTTCTATAACGAATTAGTGGCAAACCCTGTTTGGTTATAGTGGTAAATACAAGTTCACCTAATTCACCTGCTTTTTGTGCTTTTAAAGTGTCAGAGCAAAGAATTTCCGGCAAGAAATGGTCTTCACAAACGTGTAGACCCTTATGGAATTTACAATCGCATGCAACGCCAGGTCCCATAATTTCAGATAAACCGTAAATATCGTGAGCAGAAATATTAAGTCTATGTTCAATATCTTGTCTCATTTTTTCCGTCCAAGGTTCAGCACCACAAATAGCAGATTTTAATTTAATTTTATCAATTAAACCTTCTTGTTCTAACACTTCAGACAAATATAACAAGTAAGAAGGAGTACAAGCAATAGCCGTTGCGCCAAAGTCAACCATCATCGTGGTAAGTTTTTTAGAGTTACCCGTGCTCATAGGAACTACCATTGCTTTAACCTTTTCAGCGCCGTAATGTGCACCAAGCCCACCGGTAAATAAACCGTATCCGTATGCGACTTGAATAATATCGTTTTTGGTAACGCCTGCCATAGTTAAACATCTTGCAACACATTCTGACCAAATTTCAATATCTTTTTCAGTATACCCAACGACAGTCGCCTTGCCCGTCGTTCCACTTGAAGCATGGATACGAACTATTTCTGAATGTGGAACTGCAAATAAACCAAAAGGATAATTATCTCTAAGGTCATTTTTTGTTGTAAAAGGAAGTTTATCTAAATCTTCAATACCTTTAATATCCCCTGGCAACAAGCCAATATCATCCATTTTTTTACGATAGAAAGCCACGTTGTCATATACGTGCTTTACGGTTTTAACCAATCTTTCGCTTTGTATAGCAGATAATTGGTCTCTTGACATACATTCTATTTCTTTATTCCAAATCATAAGTAGGTCTCCAATAATTATTTATTATATCCAGCAATAAATGCTTTTTTGTTAAGTTCTACGGTTTTTGGGGGAACGGTTTTTTCAATAACTTCAAGCCATTCGTTTTCACTAAAACCAACGTGTTTAGCAGAAAATCCTAAAACAACAGTATTTAAAACCTTTGGGTTGCCAAGTTCTAATGCAACCTTTTGGGCATCTATTGTATATACTTTATGTGTTTTTTGTAAAGTTTCAATAATGTTCTCAGGATATTCGGCTACTCCGGTAACAACAGTCATAGGATTAATTTCGCAGTCGTTTACAACTAATACCCCGTCCTTTTTTAAGTAATGAGCATATCGCATTGCTTCAAGTTTTTCAAAAGAAATTATTAAATCTGCTTGCCCAACTTCAACTACTGGTTCATAAACGTTTTTTCCAAAACGAACAAAAGTTACGACACTACCACCACGTTGCGCCATTCCGTGAACTTCAGAAAGTTTAACGTCATAACCATTGCTTAATGCAGTTTTACCAATTATTCTACTGGTCAACAAAGTCCCTTGTCCACCAACGCCAACAACCATTATATTAAAATTTTCCATTATCTTTCCACCTTTTCAATAGCGTTAAATTTACAGTAATTACTACACAAACCACAACCGTTACAAGAAGTTGAATCAATCTTTACAAAACCATCCTTGGTCTTGGAAATTGCAGGACAACCAATTTTTAAACACAAACCACACTTTTTGCATTTTTCGTTGTTAATATTATAAAAGAATGGAAACTTTTGACCTTTTAGCAGTGCGCAAGGCGCTTTAGCGATAATAACTGTTAACTCTTCTGAACTTACGCTTTCCTTAATCACTTTTTCTAATTCAGGAACGTTAAAAGCATCAACGACTATAACGTTTGGAACACCGATCGATTTGCATAAAACGGATAAATCTATCGCATAAGTATCTTCACCTTTAAGTGTTTTTCCAGTAGCGGCATGCTCTTGGTGACCTGTCATACCTGTTGTTCTATTATCTAAAATCATAACGGTTGCAGTAGACTTGTTATACACTAAATTAACCAAAGAGTTAATACCCGTATGCAAGAAGGTGGAATCACCTATTACGGCAACCCAATTTTTAATAAAGTCTTTGCCCCTTGCCTTTTCAATACCGTGTAAGGAAGAAATACTAGCGCCCATACATATCGTAGTATCAATAACACCAAGTGGAGCAACTGCGCCCAAAGTATAACAACCTATATCACCGGCTGCGTGTATTTTTAATTTGTTTAACACAGAGAAAACGCTACGATGTGGACAACCTGGACATAAAACAGGTGGACGATTAGGAACTACACTTTGTTCAAAAGGATAATTTCCTTTTCCAAACAAAGCTTCTTTAATCATATTAGCGCTATATTCACCTTGTTTAGTAAATAATTCTTTACCTTTAACTTTAATTCCCCATGAACGAACTTGTTCTTCAATCACTGGTTCAAGTTCTTCAATAACGTATAATTCGTCAACTTTACTAGCAAAATCAATAATTAAATCCTTTGGCAAAGGGTTAACCATACCAAGTTTTAATATACTTGCATTTGGACAAACTTCTTTTACGTAAAGATATGAAATACCAGACGTGATAAATCCAATTTTCTTGTCGCCAAATTCAACTTTATTTATAGCAAAATTACAAGAATCCTTCGCTAAAAGATTTTCGCGTTCTTCAACGTAAACGTGCCTACCAATAGCAGATGCAGGCATCATAACGTATTTTTTTACGTTTCTTTCGTATGGTTTATCTTCAACTTCAACCCTATCTTCAAGAGTAACAAGACCTTGAGAATGAGACAATTTGGTAGTCGTTCTCAATATTACGGGTGTATCGTATTTTTCGCTTATTTCATAAGAAAATTTAACAAAATCTTTTGCTTCTTGGCTATCTGAAGGCTCTAAAACGGGAACGTGAGCAGAACGAGCAATCATCCTAGTATCTTGTTCGTTTTGAGAACTTGCAAGACCTGGGTCGTCGGCAACAACTATAACTGCGCCACCATTTACACCTGTGTAACTAAAGGTGTAAAGTGGGTCGCTTGCCACGTTAAGACCAACGTGTTTCATACAACAGAGGCTTCTAACACCAGAAATTGAAGCGCCAATCGATACTTCAGCAGCAACCTTTTCATTTGGCGCCCATTCAGCGTAAACTTCACTATACTTAGCCAAAAATTCACTTATTTCCGTGCTTGGAGTTCCAGGGTAAGCACTAGAAACTTTAACACCTGCTTCATATACTCCCCTAGCAATCGCTTCGTTACCAAGCATAATTACTTTTTCAGACATTTTATTTACTCCTTAAATCTTTAATTCTTTTAGCCTTGCCTTCAAATCTTTGTAAAGTATTTGGTGATTCCAACAAGACTTTAGCATCTAAACCAAGCATGATTTTTAGTTTTGACTTAATCGCTTTTGTAAGTTTTTCTAATTCCTTAAAGGAATCCGTGCTTTTTGCAAGTTCAACCCTAATGGTTAACATATCAGAATAACCTGATCTTTCAACAATAATTTCGTAATGTGGACCAAGTTCAGAAAAACTTAAAATAACTTCTTCAATTTGACTTGGGAATACGTTTACACCACGAACTTTCAACATATCGTCGCTTCTTCCAGATGGATTTTCCATTCTACAAAACGTTCTACCACATTTACAAGGTTGATAGTTAAGCCTAGTAATATCCTTTGTCCTATACCTAATTAAAGGCAAACCTTCCTTTTTAATACAAGTAACGACTAATTCGCCCTTTTCCCCTTCAGGTAAAACCTCACCCGTTTCAGGGTTAATAATTTCAGGAATGAAATAGTCTTCATTAATGTGCATTCCGTCAGTAAATTCACATTCACCTGAAACACCAGGCCCCATTAATTCACTCATGCCATAGTTTGAAGTTACTAACATATCATCACCCCAAACTTTATGCATTTCTGCTCTCATTGCATCTGTTAGAAGTTCACTTCCAACAAGACCAATTTTTACGTTCAAGTCTTTTTTAGGGTCAACGCCAATTTCATTAGCAACTTCAGCAAGACGCAATGCGTATGAAGGAGTTGCAACTAATAAAGTTGTTCCAAAATCTTTCATATACATAATTTGCTTTTCAGAGTTACCAGTTGACGAAGGTATTATAGTAGCACCGATATTTTCAAGTCCATAGTGAAGACCTAGCGCGCCGGTAAACATACCGTATCCAAAACAAATTTGAGCAACGTCTTTTTCAGTAGCGCCACCCATACAAGCAATACGGGAAACACATTCCGTCCACATATCAAGGTCATTTTTGGTATATCCAACTACGGTGGGCTTTCCTGTTGTGCCACTAGAAGCGTGAATTCTAACAAGTTTATCCTTTTCAACGGCAAATAAGCCAAAAGGATATGTATCTCTCATATCTTGTTTTGTAACAAAAGGTAATTTTTGCAAATCTGAAAGAGATTGAACGTCAGATGGTTTTACGTTTACAGCATCCATTTTAGCACGATAATAAGGAACTTTATCGTAAACCCTTGCGACAGTTTCCTTTAATCTTTCTAACTGTAATTGTTCAATTTCTTTTCTAGAAAAAGTTTCTTCTTTAGACCAAATCATTATATTTCACCATTAAACAATTAAATAATTTCATTTTCTAACGTTTTATCGAAAGCATTATGTAATATTTCTGCAGAAGGTTTTTTCGTAAATAGGCTTACAACAAAAGTTATAATTATTGAAAAAACCATACAAATTGATCCAATTAGTGGTGAACATCCAACGCCAGATTTAATTGCAAGACCAAAAGAACAGTTAAAGCCATTTGAATGATAACCAAATAAAAGAATAAGCGACACAGTTAAAACTAAAGAACTAATAATTGAAGCCCACACACTTGCCTTTGTAATTTTTTTAGATAACAAACCTAAAACAAATGGACCAATAAAACAGCCTGCCAAAGTCCCCCAACTTAAACCCATTAGATAAGCAATGGCTGTAATTTTAAGTTTTTCATTAAGTATAGCAAGGACAACGGAAATTAAAATAAATACAAGGCATAAAATACGCATTGTCCAGTTTACTCTCCTATCACTAGCATTGGGGTTAATTTTACCTTTATAAAGGTCAATTGCAACAACAGATGCTGATGAAAGTGAAACGGATGATAAAGTTGACATACTAGCAGACAAGATAAGAACTGCGATAATACCCATCACCCCCGTTGGAATAACGATTATCAACATGTTTGGGATAATCTTATCACCGGTGGCAGAAGCAACTTCTGGAAATAAACCAGATAAAGCACCAACAAAATATGCAATAAAACCGATTATTAAAGCAAAAAGCGTTGATACTATCATTCCTTGATTAATTGCCTTTTTATCTCTTACCGTATGGAATTTATGAACTGTTTGTGGCAAAGCCCAAACACCAAAGGATGTTAAGAAGATTAAAGATAATAAAGATATGGTGTTTCCATACAAACCAGTTTTGGTAGAATTAAACGTAAACCAATTTAAATTTGGGTCTGAAGTTAACTTAGATAAATCCCAATTAACGTTTTGGTGATTTAAGAAACATAAAACCATAACAATAACGCCAATTATCATTATAATTCCTTGAATAAAGTCAGATAAAGCAGTAGCAAAATAACCACCAAAAAATAAGTAAATAGCAGTCAAAATTGCCAAAACTATCATTATAACCCAACCCGGTATTCCAAATACAATTTCAAATAAACTAGAAAGACCATTATAAACTGATGCAGAATAAGGAATAAGAAACACAAAAGTAATTATTGCAGAAACAACCTTTAACCCCTTACTACCGTAACGTTTCTCAAAAAATTCCGGCATAGTTTTAGAATGCAACCTAGATGTCATATTTTTTGTTCTTTTAGCAAGAACGAACCATGCAAGCAAAGATCCTATTATAGCGTTAGCAATACCAATCCAAACGGAGGCAAGACCAAAATTTCTTCCAAAATTCCCAGCATAACCAATAAAAATAACTGCTGAAAAATAAGTAGTTCCATAGGCAAAAGCACTCATCCAACCATTTAGTCCTTTTTTGCCAGCAAGTAAAAATTCGTTTACTGATTTAGAACGATTCCTAGTATAAATTGCTATTGCAACCATACTAATTGCATATAAGCCTAAAATTATGTAGTCCCACATAGCTCCTCCTAATAAAAAAACCGCCAGACGGCGGAAATATAAGCAATAAAATATATAACCGCAAAAAAACAAAAAAGAATTAAGCCCAATAATAATATGCGATTTTATAGTAGTTAAATCTAAGTTTCATTGCGTTACCAACTTATTATACTTTGTATAAACATTTCATATTATAGTCAAAAACCCACGTCTTGTCAATAAAAATGCTTACTTTATTATATATAATTTATTATTAACTTTATATATGTTGAATTAAAACTTTAAAAACGAAGAAAAAATCTAAATATTTAAAAAAAATAATACGACTATGTCTGACATAATCGTATTAAATATTCGCTTTGTTTATAAAACGATTGTTCCAACTTTTCTTATTTTTAACGGAATTACGTTCTCTTTACCAAACAAGTTTGAAACGTTGTTTATAAAAGAAGTTAAATTAGAATTTTCAACAACGTTTAATATAGTCCCAGCAAAGCCACCACCGTGAACCCTATTTGCCCCGTTCGATAAAAATTCTTCACAAAAAGAAAGTGCTTTAGGAATAGGTTGCATAGTCGAACCTGAAACGTAGCAATTTTGAAGTTTTATCATAGAACTTAATCCAGAAGACTTAACTAATTTAATAAACGACGTATAATCATTATCATTTAGAGCCTTAACTATTTTATCCACCCTTTCATTTTCGTTATAAAAGTGTATTGCTCTTAAAATTGCCCTATCGGTCAATTCTGAAGAGATTTTAGAAATATTATCAAGAAACTCTTTTTTTGATATTTCAATTAGTCTTTTTTTGCCAAATTGTGACGCAACTTCTTTCATTTCTCTAGGAATAGAAGCATATTCATCTGTTAAATTTGAATGACTTCCCCCCGTGTTTACCAAAACGAAAGTAAAATTATTTAATTCTGTATTTATTTCTGATACTTTAATAGTATTTTCATTAGAAAAATCTAACATTTTTAGCCCACCATAAGCAATGGCAGTTTGGTCAAGTAGTCCACAAGGTTTACCAAAATAAACGTTTTCTGAATACTGAGAAATAATTGACTTTTCTTCGCAGGTAACCTTACCGTCATTATATAAAAAGTTAAATATTTCGGCTATTAATACTTCAAAGGATGCAGAAGACGAAATTCCTGCGCCACCTAAAACTGAACTTGTAATATAGGCATCAAATCCACCTATGTTTAGTCCCTTATTTAGAAAACCTTGAGCAACACCCCTAACTAACGCAGGCGAAGTTCCAATTTTCTCTACAATTTCACCTTTTAAATTAACAGAAAACTTTGTATACCCTTCACTATATTCACTGTAAATATTTACTACGTTTTGTTCGTTTGGAAGAAAGAAAGCAAGCGAGTCTAAACTAATGGCGCTTGAAACAACTTTTCCCCCATTATGGTCAGTATGATTGCCAATTACCTCCACTCTACCACTTGACGAAGCTATATATGCGCTATCTTTTGCATAGATTTTTTTAAATTTATCAAAAGCCAAGGAATATCGTTTAGTTTGAGCGTTATCAACTTCTC
>JAZNSS010000019.1:0-3413 GCA_045591355.1 Christensenellaceae bacterium
GCATCTTTATAAACGTAAGGAATAATTTCTACGTTGTAACCTTGTTGTTCATCGTATATGGTGATTACTACGTGTTCTGGTTCTTCAGAGAACGCATCACCTTCTATTCCCCCAACAATCTTGTTGCCTTCTATTAATAATTCTTCTCTTCCTAGTTTTGCTAAATCTAATTCAGTTTCAAATCCGAATATTGCTTCTAGGTCGATTATACCCGTTAACGTGTTGAAATCTATTGCTTCATATGCAGTCTTTTCTGCATTCATGTAGTCGCCTAATGCTCTTATACATTCTACTTCTACAAATAATTCGTAGTTCTCTGTTTCTGATACGGGAACTGATACTTTTACTGTTACTGGCGCTGGAGTTAATAAACCCTTTGCTACTAACTTTTGTTCAGTTGCATCGTATTCTACGTATTTAGCATCGTCAGAGTTTACTAGTTCAACGCTATATTCTAATACTTGACCACCTGCGTCTAATGCCGTTACAACGAATTCACTTTCGATAGGTGTAACGCCAGATAACGTTTCTAGTGGCTTATTATATAACGTTACTTTTGAAGTAGCGCCACCGTTGATTAATAATTGAACGTAATGTGATACTTTTACGGTAAAGGTTTTGGTTAATGATGCAATTCCAGATACTCCGTCCCATGATGCCGTAACCGTTACCTTCGTTTCACCAAGGCTTAAACCTTTGATAACGCCGTTTTCATCTACTCTTACGTTACCGTTGCTTGTTTGATAGGTATATTTTGCATTGGTAAACTTTTTACCGTTGAAAGAGATGTAGTTATCTATTTGATAATCTACTCCTTGTGGAACAACGATACCTGTTTCAGACACGTGGTTGACAACTAATGATGGTAAATAACTGCCGTGCGTTACGGTTACCTTGCATTCGCCCTTAATGTCGGCGTAAGATGCATAGATAATCGCTTCGCCCTTTGCGTGAGCTGTAATCTTACCATACTTATCAACTGTAGCAACGCTTTCGTTAGATGAAGAATAAGTAAGCGTTATGCCTGCAAAAGAATTTGCTTTTGCAAGAACGTATTCTTCGTCACCAACTACAAGGTCAAGTTGTTTTTTGTTAAATTCAATAATCTCTACTTGTGGGGCTGTTGGAGGGGTTGAACCCTGATTAGAGTTACTTCCCCCACAGTCACAAGCAAAAAACATACTAAAAGAGAACATTGCGATTATTGACAATATTACGATTGATATTTTCTTAAATAATTTCATAATCTATTCTCCTTATATTATATAGTTAATAACCAGTTTTCAACGAATGCACCACCCATGCTAACGTAGTGGAATTCTGGATAAACAAGAATGTTATCGTATAAACGAGCTTTTATTTCTTCTATTTGTTTAGTTGATAACACTTGATTAGTGTCGAACAAGTAGTAGTATGGTGAAACTACTTCAAGTTCAATGTTATACTTAATTCTATTGTATTCTTCAGGATCAGAAACCTTTAATGGTTCGATAATCTCTAACGCTCTATCAGCATAACCAATCCAGCTGTAGATAGTAACTGAATCCCAGTTGAATAAGTGTTGAACTTGGTTACGGTTACTTCTTCTAACGTATTTATCAGTACGTAAGGTTTCGTTATGGTTCCATAAACGCATTGCCATAAGCATATTTTGCATTACGCCTGATGCTGGGCCGTAACATGCGTCAAACCAATTTCTAATAAGTTCACCAGAATCTAGCGTAGAATCATAGCAAAGTTTTGCGTTAACGTAACTTATCAATGCGCCCCATTCAGTAGGAGTATCGCCGTGAATGTTTTCTGCATAATAACCAAGTCTTGCATGGTTAAAGAAGTAGTTCATTGCTTTTGTATCATAGAAGTCAAAAGCATCGTAGAAATAGTTGTGATAGTTACAGTTATAGTTGAAATACATATAGTCGATTTGATATGGATGATTTGCGCATGCAACCCAACCGTCGAACATATCTTTAACCCATTTATTATCGGTAGCAAAAATACTTTGTTGATAGTCTGCTGCGATAGGAATAAAGGTTATACCTACGTGTTTACCAAACTTAACCGTTTCGTCAACAGGTTCCCATTCATCCGTCGTTGCGTTATATTTTGCCGGTGGAGATTCCGTTGCGTAATAAGCGTTCGTTAGGAACATCAAATCTTCTCTATAATATTGTGGATTTTCTTCCATCCAAACTTCAACTAGTTCCATAACGTCGTTCCACATTCTAATAATTAAACCAGAATCGTTATAGATTGCTTTGTCCCTTTGACAGGTTTCACAAGTGCACATGGTCATATCGTCTGAACAAGTTATAGATATAACGTTATTATGTGGATATTTTTCAACTGGTGAATGTATGATTAGTTGTCTTTCAATCATTGCAGCCAAACGATCTACTAATAGGTCGTATTCGTCTTGGTCACCCATACAGGTATAGCAAAGTTGCTTACCACTAGTGTTACCAAACCACTTTGGATGCGTGTCACGATATAACGAATAACTAACAACTTTTACAGAGTTGTGTCCAGACCTAACGGTTAAAGTAAGGTCAACTGCTTCTTCTGGAGTTGCATCCATAAAAATATCTACTGCGTTTAAAGTAGAACTACGTAAAGCACGAACACGGTGTCCGTAATAAACACTACCTTCAGTTGGTTTATCTACAGGGTTAGAGTAATCCCTATTTAATATAACGTAACTTCTTTCATAGCCAGAAGTAACTGAATAAGGTGCGTCTGGTATATCGTGAATTTTATAATCACGAAGTTTAAGGTCGGTTACGTTTTCATCGTATACTACGGTGTTTGCAGAATAACATTCCCAATTAAAGGTTCTTTGCAAGAAGGTGTAAACCATTTGATAAGTTCCCCTATTTGTAAAACCTATAATATATATATTGTTATCTACGGTAACGATTTTACCACCGTCGTAACCACATTCTTCTTTAGAATAGTCGATTGCATTTTCCGTTCCATCTAAAGACTTAAGTAAAGTTGTTTGACCTAATGAAATATATTTTTGATTTTCATTATGTTCCGTTTCTGGAAGCGTGGTATCAACCTTAACTTCTAAGGTAACACCCGTTGACCTTTGGAAGAAACGGATGAATTCTTCACGAGCGCTTAATAATGACTGTTTATCGTTTTCTACGGTTGTTTCTGGAATAACGAAAATATATTCTGATTTTCCGTTTTGAACAAGCCATTTATCTTCAATTTCTGGTGCAGTATAAACGTGTGTGCCGAATTCGTATAATTGGGTTAGTGGGTCAACGGCGTTTGAATTACCACCGTTGTTACCACCTTCGTTTTCGCCACAGCCTACTACTGCTACGCTCATTATTACTGCTAGTAAAAGGCATAAGCCTTTACTTAAATGCTTAAATAATTTCTTCATTACCTTTTACCTCCTT
>JAZNSS010000020.1:0-2799 GCA_045591355.1 Christensenellaceae bacterium
GGTTAAAGGTAGACGAACTAATAAAAAAAATAAAGGGTAACGAATGTTACCCTTTAGAGTGGATAGACTTAATTGTCTGGTCGGAATACGCCGACGCCACATTTATATTATATACAATTTCTACAAAAATTGTCAACTAAAATTAAACAAATAAAAATACTAAATATCCTAATGGTATTATTTCTGATACATATTTACATTTTGATAAGTCTAAAAAGAATTTTAGTTTTTCTAAAGAAGACTTTCCTAAAGTTAAAAGTAAAATTAGGAATTATAAGAAAAAAACAAGTGGCAGGCGTAAGTAAACTTACAATGAACGCACACTTGTTTAATGCAATCAACTGATTGCACTATTATTATATGCAATCTTAAAAAAATTGTCAATTAAAATTTAAAAAATAAAAATACGTGGTTCCCAGCGTAAAGGGAAAAGGATATATATTATGGCAAATTATAAAAAAAGTAAAAAGCGCAGTTATTCTACTGCTGAAAAGAAGTCGTGGAAACGTGGTTTTCTTGCAGGATTATTTTCAAACAAAAAAACTACAAGTGTTAAAACTGCCCCTAAAAAGAAAACGAATTCTTCTTCGCTATTAGATACGATAAAAATGTATCGTCAAAAAAATCTTGGCGTTTTATATCATAATGGTAAATATTATGATACTAATTTTATTGATAAACCTGTTGAAATTACGAAATCAGAACTTAAGAACCTACATAAAGAATATGATTATGATGGTAAACGCTCTGATTTACAAGTAGCGCAATCTTACGTAACACATATGCGTCGTAAATATGGTGTGTATAATAAAGAAGGTAAGTTTTTACATATGTTAGGTGAAGATGAATAAAAAGAGCCTTAAGGCTCTTTTTTTAATTTCCTACTTTGATATTGTTTTCAAAGAATATTTTGTCTATTGCGGTTTTTATGTCTTTAATATCTTCACTTGTTGTTCCTGCAATTTTAAAACCTTGTTCTTTATAAATTTTCTCTTTAAATTTTTTAGTTTCTATGTATTTTTTATCTTTTGTATTTTCGTATCCCCAGTGTTCTATAAATAATTTATAATCTGGTAAAAAGAAGTCTGGGTGCAATGGCTTTGTTTCATCATTTTCATCTTTATAAAAAATAGTATGTTCATATTCTACTCTTATACCACGATTATATAATTCATCATAAATTATTTTTTCTTGTTGACTTCTAACGTACATACCATTTGCAGTTTTTACGTCTCTATTTCCATATTCGTCTATCACATTGAATTCTTTTAGATTTTTAATTATTACTGTAATTGCTTTATCTTTGTATTTAAAATAATGCTCTTTACAAAATAAATTGCCATTTTCAGTTTCGTTATCACAAAATAGACATTTCTTGTGTATTTTTACATTGCTTTCTTCTTTAATTTTTTTACAATCACAAACAACGTCTTTTTCGTTCCACTTGCCACAATCTTTACATTGGGTTATTTTACCCTGTTCTTTTAATTCGTTACAATCTTTGCATAAAGGGAAGTTAAATTTTGTTGATTTACCGCATACTTGACATTTACCCATGATGAATACTCCTATTATAAAAAATGCGTTCTCTAAAAGAGAACGCATAAAACTAAATATTTCTCTTTTAGTTTAATTTTGTTGTTCACGCAAAATTTTCATATGTAAAAATAGAGAAATATCGTTTTAGATATTACTACATATGAAAAATTATTAAACTGCGTGAACGTTACATAGTTTAGCATTTTTTTAAATTGTTGTCAAATATATCTATAAGGTTAGGGGTGGCTACTATAGTAGTAGTGGCTATTTGGCTTGACTTATCGACTGTTATGTGCTATACTACCTTGCGAAAAGGTGGTTAGCGCAGTTTGTCATTAATCGATAGTATTAAATCGATTATGGTAAGTGTTATGTAGATTAGTTCGAGTAATGTCATAACAAGCAACCTCCTTTTTTCTTTTGAAACAAGCACATAAAAGGCGGTAAGTCAAGTAGGGGAAAAATAAAAAAGTCCGGAGCAGTTCTGCTCCGGTTTTCTTATATAAACTTGCTTTGGGGTTTTGGTGGAAAGCGCTTTCCACTCCGGGAAGTGTCCGATGTCTTCCACTTGTTTAATGTTTTCCTTTCATACCTTTTGAATGCATTTTATCGGCGCAGTCAGGGCAATAGCATTTTTTGTAGTCTTTGGATATTGCCCAACCATGCGCCCTTGCGCCTTTGCCCGAATTAACGTGAAGTTTTTCGTGCTTTCCGCATTTGTCGCAAATGAAACTAAAGTAATGAATATTAAAAAATGGCATATTATTTACGCTCCTTTATATTGATAATTTTGAAAGTAAATGCAATGAAGTTAGTCATTAAGTCTGATATATCGAATATATCGGTTATTTTGACGTAAATACTTTTACCGCTATAAATCTCTTTTTTATATTCAAGGCAACTTTTTCTACCCAACGGGCAAGGGTTATAGTCGCCTTGTCTTTCGTCATATTTATGACCGTCACAACAATATCTATCAGGGCAAGCAGGGATTTCTTCTTTGCCTAAAAATTCTTCTAATGCTACGATATCCCCTATTTTATAATTACGGTCATTAAATCTGATTTCAAAGTTTTTTCTTCCGCTTGCAATTTCTTCATAATGTATCGGTGTAATTTTAACGTGGTGTGTCATTTGTTTTCTCCTTTATTATATATTTTTTCTTCTATGAACTCGTATTCTTTTACCCAGAAGTTAATACCTTTCTTTTTGTAATTTTTAATTGATGGCATCATTCTACCGGCAGTTTTATTCCAAAAA
>JAZNSS010000021.1:0-5134 GCA_045591355.1 Christensenellaceae bacterium
AGCCTAAAATCAAAGCGCATACAACGTGATAAAATCGTTGCCGGAATTTTATGAACTTCTGTAGTTGCCAAAATAAAAACAGCGTGTTTAGGCGGTTCTTCTAAAGTCTTAAGTAAAGCATTACACGCCGCGCCTGTAAGCATATGAACTTCATCAACAATATAAACTTTATATCTACAAGATACAGGCGGATATTGAACTTTTTCACGCAAGTCTCTTATTTCATTTACACCGTTATTTGATGCTGCGTCAATTTCTATAACGTCAATATTAGAAGGGTCGTTTAACGATACACAACACTCACACTTACCACAAGGCGAACCGTTTATAGGATTTTTACAGTTAATTGCTTTTGCAAAAATCTTTGCAATAGAGGTTTTACCCGTGCCCCTTGTTCCTGTAAATAAATAAGCATGTCCTAATCTATCGTGTTTAATTTGATTAACAAGCGTTTGGATAATATGGTCTTGACCAATAACGCCGTCAAACCCACTTGGACGATATTTTCTATATAATGCTAAATATCCCATATATTACCCCACTTGTCTTAATGTTAAAAGTAGTTTTTTCTTTATTCTTTGCAAAGCATTGTCTATTGATTTAGGTTTTTTAGATAACTTATCGGCTATTTCTACGTAAGTATAGCCTTGCAAATATAAAGATAATATTTCATTTTCGTAATTACTTAAACTATTTTTTATAGAATTTAATAGTTCTTCTTCAGATTCGGTATTAATTAGTTTTTCAACAGGGTCAAACTTTAAATCTGCTAAAAGAATATTCTTGTCATTATCCCCTTCAACGAATTTTGCCAAAGGAATTGCATTATTCAGTGCGAAATTTTTATTTGTAGTTGATTTCTTTATAGCAGATAATACTGAATTTTTAACACATTTATAAACGTAATATTTGAATTCTGCTTTACCTTTATATGTAGTTATTGCCTTAAAAACACCTATTTGACCAACTTGAATTAAATCTTCCACGTCACCGTCAACCAAGAAGTAAGAGTGCGCTATCGCAGTAACAAGGTATCTATATCGTAAAATAAGTGTTTCCATTGCATCAGCATCATTCTGTTGTGCTAGAGATGCCAAAAACTCATCACTTAATTCCTTATACTTCATACTTCCTCAAAACTATTTAGATTCGTTTAATCGCTGACGGACAACTTCATACACGGCAACACCACAAGCAACTGAAGCATTCAAAGAATTAACTTTGCCAAACATTGGTATAGACACAACACCGTCACATTTTTCTTTGGTTAAACGTTTAACGCCACTATCTTCGCCACCAATAACTAGGCAAATTTTACCCGTTAGGTTTGCTTTATAGATTTGCTCTCCACCAATTTCCGTTGCATAAACCCAAAAACCGTTGTCCTTTAAGGTATCAATAGCATTGTTAACGTTGGTTACCTTTGAAACTTTAACGTGGTTTAACGCACCTGCTGAAACACGCATAACTGTATCGTTTACCGAAGCGCTTCTATCCTTACCTATAATAAGCCCGTCAACACCGGCGCATTCACAAACTCTTATAATGCTACCAAGATTGTGTGGGTCTAAAATTTCGTTTAAGATAACGATAAAACCGTCTTTATTTTCACAGTCAGACAAAATATCGTCTAAATCAAAATATTTGTAATCAGATACGAATGCAATAAAACCTTGTGAACGTTTGCTTTCACTTTCCTTTTCGATAACGTATTTATCAACAAGTTGAATTTTTACCTTATGTGATTTAATAACGTTAATAAGTCTTTTACTAGCATCGTCTTTCAAGTCCCTTTGAACTAAAATCTTATCAATTTCCTTATCCGTTTTAAGAAGTTCAAAAACGGAATTTCTACCTTCAACCTTCATCTTTATATCCTTTGTTCAAAATAAAATTAAGTCTTTCCGTTTGAGCCGTGATGTATAAATATCCAAGAACGGCTTCAAACCCTGTGGAAGCATTATATTGCGCAACCGAAGCGCTTTTTGAACGAGTGCCCTTTTTAGCGTTTCTTGCGCGCTTAAATATCGCAAGTTCTTCTTCATTTAGAATATCTAATATTTCTTTTATGAAATCTGCTTGGGCTGTGGCACGAACACTCTCTATAGCAAGTTTGTTCATCTCACCTGCTTTTTTATCACAAGAAAAGGTTAGTTTTTCTCTAACGAAAAGCGAATAAACAGCATCACCAACAAACGCTAGGACGATTGGATTAAGATTATTCGCACGGACCCTGTCCATTTTATCGCCAAGATTAAACACAATAATACTCCACTTTTTGTTTACATTATACTATAAAACCCTTAAAATTTCAATATATTTCCATTACAATTTAATAATAATTATACTTTTTTATATAAAAATAAAATTTTTAAACTAATCGCAAAACTTAAACGAACATTGAGAAAAATATTCAATTATTCCCTTAAAAATCGTATATGCTAGTTCATCTTGATACTTATCTTGAATTAATAGCGCTTCGTCTTCAGGGTTAGATAAAAAACCACATTCTGCAATTACCGAAGGGTAACTAGAACAGTTTAAGATATAATAATCACCAACAAGCGCAGAACATTCCCTTGACGCAGACTCCATTAAATTAAAGTTATTTTGAATACTTTGCGCCAAAATCTTACCGAACTCATCGCCACTTTTATAAAAAACTTGCGCCCCACGTCTTGTGGATACACTATACTTGTTCATATGTATACTTATAACTAGCGTTGGTTTTTCTTCTAAAATAATTTCCTTTCTTTTAAGCATATCCTTTCGCTTCAAGTTTGAAGTCGCAACTCCATACAATCCAGCGTCAGTTTTTCTTGTCAAAACAACGCTAAATCCTGCATCAACAAGATATTTTTCAAGTTTTTTGGTGACTTTTAAGTTTAATTCGCTCTCTTTTACACCTGTTTTAACACCCGAAACACCACCATCAATTCCACCGTGTCCTGCATCAATAACTATTTTATAACCCATTGAGTTACCATCTTCGGCATTAGTTTTTATAATAAACCCAAAACACAACGAAAAGGCAACGAACGTTAATACTAAAACAAATGCAATAATACTTTTCTTTTTAACAATAAACATAAACAAATCCTTAATGGTTATTATTAAATAGTATTTCAAAAGTAAAACATTTATGAATAAAAAAGGCGTCCTATATAGAACGCTTTAAATTATCATAAATTAAAATATTAGAAAACTGAATTAACGGCTTTAATTACGATTTGCCTTTCTTCAGGAGTAACAGGAATATCAAATTTATCAAATGAATCATTTGAAATATCCTTTCTAAATAGATACTTATACCAACATAAAGCCAATAAATATCTACCAACACCTAGAGATGCGTGAAGCGTATCCCTATGAACTTTTTCAATACCTAATTGGGTGGCTTTAAACATAGCTTCACCACAAGGAATAATGCCGTCAGCATTAATTACCTTATTTGCTTTTTTATAACTATCACATATAGCGTTAAACATTTGCTTTGCACTATCAAATTGTTGTAAGTTGGCAAGCCTTACACTACCATCTTCATATGCCCATGTTTGATGAATTAAAATTTTTGAGTTTGGTGAATATTTTTTTATATATTCCGAAAGGGCTTCTATATAAGGCGAATAAGTATCAAAAAATGCACTTTTGGAACTAACTTGTTGTAAAGTAACGTAATCCCACTCATCACTAATAAGCGCTTGTTTTATTGATACGTATATATTCGTATTTTGACCGTTATACTCAAACAAATAAGCCGGCTTATTTTCAAGCATATTAATATAATGAGTTCTTAAAGAACAACCACCTATATAGAGATTAACCGTCTTTAAAAAATCACCATTATGTTTTGCTAGTTCGTGCAAATAATGATGTGCATCTTGTGAAAAACTATTTCCTATAGATAAAACTTTCATACCCACAACCTATTATAATTAAACTTTTTTAAGACAAACAACCGTTTCTACGTGCTTTGTTTATAGTTACTAAATATTTTTCCATCATTTGTGGGCATTTCTTGATACTTTTTGCGGTAAAAATCCGTTAAAGCAAACGAAATTAAAACATTTAGTTTCATTTATCATCACTTGCCAATATGATATGTAATTTACTCAGCGTGGACACAGCGTGGACATCGTCCACCACATCAACAATAATTTTGCTCATTGAGAGCAAAACGCCTTGACTTATTAAAACATTATATATATAATATAATAGTATATTTGTTAAAAATAAGCAAGCAATTTGGTATTAACTAAACCAAAAGGAGAAAATTTAATATGACATTCTTTCTCATCGTAGCGATTGTCGCCATTTGTATTAGTTTATACCAAGCAGGCAACATCGCCCAAAAGAAAAAGTACGAAAAAGGAAATTTCAATTTAGAGTTACAAAAAGAACTCTATACTGATTTCTATAAATCAACTATAGCCGATATAGAAGAATTGTTTGAAAATCCTAATAGTGTTTATAGGCAAACGTTTGACAGCGGCAAACAAGAACTTTATCCAGAGGTTTATTATTGTGAAGCTTTGTTCCATTTTCTTAAAAAGAAATATGGTCTTCCAATTATTCCTGCTATAGATAAAGTTCAATACAATAAAGAACTTCAAGATTTTAAGGGAGCTTTAGAGTGTTATCGCGAATTCATTGACGTCGACCAAAAAACTTTTTATTTCACAGATAAGAATAAAGAAGTATTAAAAAAGATATTCTTGGGCAATAAGCTTCCTCCGGCGGATATAGAGGTTTTATTCAATCAGCCGAACACAAAAAAACTAATTCCAGAAGAATACTGGAGTTACTATGGGCTAAAAGAATCTGACTTTAAGCCTTATGAAGAGCCTTCTTCTTCTCAGGTGTTTGAATATGATGACAATGGGTTTATTGTTTGCAAGCATCGTTGTTATATTACGGTTCAAAGTTTTTTTGATATCGTGGCAATGAGGACAAGAAAAAAGATGTTCGAAGATGGCTACGAATTTGTTGCAAGATTTGAAATAGACTCTCGCAAACAAAAGCGAATTCGCACCAAAGGTACAGCGCAAGAGATTAAGGATTATCCTTGGTATTATGGTAAAGATTTTATTTGGTAATAACGTCAGTTATTATTGACAAATCCCCCGCTTTTGTA
>JAZNSS010000022.1:0-11786 GCA_045591355.1 Christensenellaceae bacterium
ATGCTATAATAGAGATATGAAAGAAAAATCTTATTTTGATAAACGAGAAATTAATTGCATTGAAAGACTTTCAGAAATTATCAAAACTCTACCTTATTACGTAGAGGATTTTTTTGTTGGTGTTGAAACTAGAACTTCCCCATTGACAAGGCTTAATTATGGTTACGATTTAAGAATTTTCTATGATTTCTTAACAAAAAAAGTATTTAGAACTAAAAAGGTATTAGATATTGAACTCAATGACCTAGATTTGCTTACTTCTTCAGATTTTGAATATTTTTTAAGTTATCTAAATAATTATGAAATTAATGGCAAAAGAGAACGATGCACGGAAACAGGTAAAGCCAGAAAACTTTCTACCCTTCGTGCTTTTTATAAGTTTTTTTATAATAAAAATTTACTTTCTGGTAATACGCCTACCAAGGTTATGATGCCAAAAATTCACGAAAAAGAAATTATTCGGCTTGAGTCAAACGATAAAGTTGATGAAATTGGCGATATGTTATACGTTGTAGACAGTGGAAATGGCCTTACAAAAAAACAAAAGGCTTTCCACGAAGCAACAAGACTTCGTGACACGGCAATAATCACCCTGTTTTTAGGAACAGGCATTCGTATAAGCGAATTAGTTGGGTTAAATATTGAAGATTTTGACTTCAAAAACCGTAGTTTTGTAGTTACAAGAAAAGGTGGTAATAGAACGGTTCTCTACTATAACGACCAAGTTAGCGTCGCTTTAGAAGAATATTTGAACTCTAGAGAGATGGAAAAAGACGCGTCATTAAAAGAGCCTGCCCTATTTTTATCTTTACAAAAAAAGCGTATTGCAACAAGAACAGTTCAAGAACTTGTTAAAAAATATGCGAAAATCGTTTCACCACTTAAAAAAATTACCCCACATAAACTACGTAGCACGTTTGGCACAAATTTATATCGTCAAACCGGAGATATATATATTGTTGCCGATTGTTTAGGTCATAAAGACGTTAATACAACTAGAAAACATTATGCAGCAATGACTGACGACGTTAGAAAAAAAGCAGGAATTGATTATAATATCCCTACTAAAAATGATTAAAACGGCTTAAATTAAAGCCGTATTTTATTTATTGTTCTTTGTCTAAAATTTTTGTTATTTTTATGATTTTATAATTTTTATCTTCTTGAATACATTTACCACAACTGTCACACTTTTTGCTTGGGTCTAAATCACAAAATTCATCGCATTCACCACAGTCAACACAATCGCGGTCATATTTGACACATTTATACTTATCCATTTGTTCTCTCCTTACAAGTATTTTATCATAAATAAATATTTTACACAAGCAAAAATAAACAAATGTTTGACAATAATTTAATTCTATGATAATATAAAAATATGAAAAGAAATTTAGATAAACTTCAAAAAGTATATTCGTTTACTATCGATTATATAGAAGAAAACGGTTTTCCACCTTCAATTAGAGAAATTTGCGCTAAATGTGATATTAAATCGACTGCTACTGCGTATTCCTACGTTGAAAAATTAAAACAAAAGGGATTATTAATTAAATCACCATTAAAAAAGCGCGCATTAAGCGTTCCTAACCTAAAAAAAGACTACGCAAACGTTCCTTTAGTTGGAACTGTTAGCGCCGGAGCGCCCATTTTTGCCGTTGAAAACCTAGAAGGATACGTTCCCTTTCCTGCCGACTTTGAAAACAATGACGATTGTTTTGC
Source organism: Christensenellaceae bacterium (assembly GCA_045591355.1). GTDB lineage: Bacteria > Bacillota > Clostridia > Christensenellales > Borkfalkiaceae > UBA1259. The sequence continues at coordinate 1,723 of JAZNSS010000022.1, forward strand.
ACTAAGAATTCATGGCGATAGTATGATCAACGCTGGAATTTACAACAAAGACATAATTCTTGTAAAAAAACAATCAAATGCAGATAATGGTGAAATCGTGGTTGCTTTGATTGACGATAACGTAACCGTAAAACGTTTTTATAAAAAAGAAAATAAGATAATCCTTCATCCCGAAAACGATTCCATGGAAGACTTGATATTTAACGACGTGATTATATTAGGAACTGTTAAAGGATTATTAAGGAAGTTTTAATTTGTATCTAAAATATAAATCCACCAAAAAATTGGTGGATTTTTTAGTTAGATTTTTAGATTTTTTAAAACAATTTTACAATGTTCGTAAGTTAAACCACCTTGCATATACGCAATATATGGTGGTTTAATTGGAGCATCTGCAGATAATTCTATCGACGAGCCTTGAACAAAACAACCTGCAGCCATTATGACTTCATCTTCGTAACCAGGCATATCCCATGGAAGAACTTGAACAAAACTATCAACAGGAGAATTTTTTTGTATATTTTGGATAAAACCAATTAACTTATCTTTATCATTAAACTTTATAGCCAATATAATATCGTTAGGTTTTTGCATAGGATTTGGTGAGGTTTCAAAGCCTAAATTGGACAAGACTTTTCCAAACAACAGACTGCCTTTAACTGCTTGTAAAACAACGTGTGGCGCTAAAAATAAGCCTTGATAAAAGTATTGATAACCCGTAAAATATGAGCCAACTTCCGAGCCTATTGACGGCGACGTTAGGCGATTTGCAACCATTTGAACGTATTTACTATCACCTGCCACATATCCACCAGTAGGTGCAATGCCACCACCAATATTTTTAATCATTGAGCCTGCTAAAAGATTAACTCCAACTTCTGTAGGTTCTAATTTGTCAATAAATTCTCCGTAACAATTATCGACCATAATGCAACCGTTAAAACCTAGTTCTTTCACGAAATCAACAATATTTTTTATAGAATTTATAGACAATGCGTCTCTCCAATCATATCCACGTGAACGTTGAATATATATCATTTTTGGCATTTTATTAATAGAAAAATATTCAGTAATTGAATCAAAATCTACTTTATTATCTTTAAGCGAAATATAGTCAAATTTAATGCCAAAATCTTTTAACGAACCGTTATTTTCGCCATAAATTGTTTCTTGTAAGGTGTCGTATGGGATACCAGTTACTGAAAGAGCCGTGTCGTTTGGCCTTAATACGCCTTGTAAACATAAAGTAAGCGCGTGAGTTCCTGATGCAATCATGGGTGAAGCAATAGCCTCTTCAGCACCGAAAACGTCGGCAATAAGTTTATTAAAAACGTCCCTACCATCGTCACCATAACCATAGCCGGTTGTTCCCGCAAAATGACGTAAAGCGATTTGATGATTTTGAAATGCTTTTAATACTTTTTCTTGATTAAATAGCGCTATATCTTCAACGATATTAAATATAGGCTGTAATTCTTTTTCAGCATTTTTTATAATTTGGTTAATCATAGTTTGTCAATTATCCTTTTTGCTAGTAAATCTAAATCATTTGGTTGTAAGTAATTAAGATTAGGAAGTTTTCTAAAAAACGTTTTTTGTCTTTTTGCATAGTGACGTGTGTTTAATTTAATTAAATTAAGTGCTTCTTCAAGAGAAGTTTCACCATTTAAATAAGGAATAATTTCTTTATATCCAATACCTTGCATGCATTGGTCATCCTTGGAAATACCACTATCAATTAAACGTTTAACTTCGTCAACAAGTCCGTTTTCAAACATAATATCAACACGTTTATTAATTCTATCGTATAAAATATCAGTTGGATAATCTATTGAATATGCGTCATAATCAAAACGTGGTGTTAAATCGTCTTTAATGTCGGATTTTTTTATTCCAGATTCAAATATTTCTAACGCCCTAACGACTCTCTTTAGATCGTTTTTATGAAGTTTTTGCGCAGTTTCAGGGTCTTTTTGCATTAAAATATTGTAAACAAAATCATTTCCTTTTTCTTCTGCTAACTTAAAGTATTTATCTCTAACGGGAAAATTCGACGTGGAATTTCCATATGATAAATCGTATAGCAACGAATTAATGTAAAATCCCGTTCCACCACATATAATAGGAATTTTTTTATTTTCCAACAAATTGTAAACGATTGGTAGCGCCAAATCTTTATAATCACCAACGGAAAATGTTTTGGTGGGCTCTACAACGTCAATTAAATGATGAACTATTCCTAACCTTTCTTCCATTGTTGGTTTAGCAGTTCCTATGTCAAGTCCTTTATATACGTTCATTGAATCTGCAGAAATAACTTCAGTATTTAATAGTTTAGCGCATTTAACAGCAAGCGCCGTTTTGGAACTAGCCGTTGGCCCACAAATAATTAAAATCTTATTCATTATACTATTCTTTTAAACCATTTATCAATCTCTACACGACTAATTTTTACAACAATTGGTCTACCATGTGGACATTTTAGACCAAGATTTTCATTTAGTTTATTTAGTAAAACGTTAACTTGTGACTCATCTAATTTATCACCTGCTTTAATGGCAGATTTACAAGCTTTTTGGGCTAATTTCTCTTTTAAAACACTTGAAACTGTAATTGTCTTAAGTAACGATAAATCAGCAAGTATTGAATCAAAAAACTTTTCAAGATTAATATCTGACAAAAATAACGGAATAGAAGATACTTTGAAAGAATTCTTTCCAAATTCAGATAACTCAATACCAAGTGAATTTATACTAGAAATATTATTAATAATAAATTCGCTTTCTATGTTATTACAATTTAAAACGTATGGAATTAGCAAAGGTTGAGTATCTATTTCTTGCTTTTCTTGTAAGTTTATTAACTTATCAAATAAAATTCTTTCATGGGCAGCATGTTGGTCAACCAAATACATATCAACGCCATCATCTAATACCAAAAAAGTATTTAAGACTTGACCAACGTATCTAAGTTGATTTTTTGTTTCCAATGAAATTTGCTCAACTTTTTGTTCTACAGGAATTTGAAAAGATTTTTTTTCTTTTTCTAGTTTTTCTAAATATGCTTTATTCTCAGCAAAAATATCAACTGAAGGGTTGGGATTTCTTTCATCTATAACGTTAAAATCAATAGAAGTAGCACCACTATCATTAAAGACTAAATCATTAAATCTTTTATTCGAATTATTATTATGCGTAACATAATCTACATTAAAATCACTTGTATTAACCAACGGTTTTGGTTGTTCTTGCTTTATTATATTCAATGCTTCGCTACTACCATCTAGAACTTTAGAAACAACCGAATAAATGCTACCATAGACTACTTGATTATTAGCAAAACGAACGTCTAACTTGTTTGGGTGAACGTTCACGTCAACTAAAGAAGTAGGAATTTGAACGTTAATAACGTAAAACGGATATCTATGTTTCATTAGATATGATGAATAAGCATTGGAAATCGCTGCCGAAATCGTTTGATTAACAACGTTTCTTCCGTTCAAGAAAACCGTTTGTCCACTCCTGTTCCCTTTTGTATAATGATGTTTACCAACGTAGCCTTTTATAAATAATCCATTCTTCTCAACGTCAATATAGAAACAATTTTTAATAACGTCAACACCATAGACGTTTACCATTGCTGATTCTAAACCATCGCCAAAGGATTGATACAAAACTTCACCGTCGGCTATATATTTAAACGATATATCAGGGTTCCCCAAAATAAATTTTATTATAACTGAAGTAATTTCACTTTCTTCCGATCTAGCAGTTTTTAAAAACTTTTCTCTTGCTGGAGTATTAAAAAACAAGTTATTAACGGTAACAACCGTTCCATTTTGAGCGCCACAATCGTCAAACTCTAAAATTTCACCACCTTCAACATAAATAAAACTACCTAATTGTTGATCACTTGTCTTTGAAAGTATTTTTAATTTTGACACTGAAGCAATGCTAGCCAAAGCCTCACCCCTAAAGCCGAGTGATTTAATATCATCTAAATCTTTTAAGGTGGAAATTTTACTAGTTGCATGTGGTAATATTGCTTTTTTTAGTTGTGATTTTTCTATACCAGAGCCGTCGTCAGAGATTACAATAGAAGAAATACCACCATTCTGAATTTCAACCGTGATATTTTTCGCTCCTGAGTCAATAGAGTTTTCTACAACTTCTTTAACAACGGAATATGGTCTATCTACAACTTCACCAGCAGATATTCGATTAAAAATTTTACTTGATAAAACGTTAATTTTACTCATTCTTTTCCTTAACCTTTTCAACTAAATCACTTAAAATGTTAAATGCCTGCATTGGAGAAACGTTGTTCACGTCGATATCCAATAAAACTCTTTCGGTTTCTGACAATTCAATTTTTTGCTCTTCATTATATAAGGAACTAGAGGTGCTAATAGACGTTTGATTTTGCAAGTTTTTAAGTATTTCTTTAGCGCGTGTAATTACGTCTTTTTTAACACCTGCAAGTTCAGCAACTTCTATACCAAAACTTCTATTAGTTCCACCACGCATTATCTTCCTAAAGAAAACAATGGTGTTATGCATTTCTTTTACCGTAACTTTATAATTTTTAACACCGTCTAAAACACCTTCAAGTTCAGTAAGTTCGTGATAATGGGTGGCAAACAAGGTTTTTGCTTTAATGTTTGAAGTAACGTATTCAACCACGGACCACGCAATACTAAGCCCATCGTGAGTGCTTGTTCCCCTACCAATTTCGTCAAGAATTATCAAACTATTTTTAGTAGCGTTGTTAAGTATGTCAGACATTTCCGACATTTCTACCATAAAAGTGCTCTGGTCAGAAATTAGATTATCACTTGCGCCAATTCTTGTAAAAATTTTATCTGTTAAAGAAATTTCAGCAGATTTACAAGGAACAAAACAACCAATATGAGCCATAAGTGTTATTAACGCAACTTGGCGCATATAAGTGCTTTTTCCTGCCATGTTTGGCCCTGTAATAATCATAGTTCTATTATCAAAACTATCAAGGAAACAATCGTTTGGAACGAATTTTTGTTTAGACACTGCTTCTACAACAGGGTGTCTACCGTCAACAATATTGATTACACCATTATCATTTAGCACATTAGGTCTAACGTATGAATTTGCTCTAGCAACTGTAGCAAAAGAATTCAACACGTCTAATTCGGCAATTGCATCTGCCGTAGTAATAAAATCAGTAATCTTCTTACTTAGAAACTCTTTAATTGAAGCAAAAATTCTAGTTTCCATTTTTAGTGATTCTTCTTCAGAAGAAAGAATTTTTGATTCTAAATCTTTAAGTTCGTCGGTAATAAATCTTTCTGCATTAGCAATCGTTTGACGGCGAATATAATTGTATGGAACTTTATCCTTAAACGAATTAGTAACTTCTATATAATAACCGAATATACGATTGTAAGAGATTTTTAGGTTTTTAATACCCGTTCTTTCCTTTTCTCTATTTTCTAATTCGTTTAAATAAACTTTACTATTTTTTCCTATTGACCTAATCTTATCTAATTCTAAATCAAATCCTACTTTAATATATCCACCGTCTTTAGTTGTTGCAGGTGGCTTGTCGTCAATAGCGTTATTTAATAACTCTACAACGTCAGAAAAATCTAAAAGCCTTTCATAAATATCGCTTAAATACTCAGAATTCATCGCAGAAAGTTGAAATTTAACAGACGGCAGAACGGCTAAAGATTCTCTAAGGGCAACACAGTCGCCTGGCATTAAATTACCATTTGAAATTTTGCCAGAAAGCCTTCCTATATCCTTAATAGAAGAAAGTAAATCTGCAAGGCTTTGTCTAATTAAAGTGCTTTGATATAGCGCAGATACACCATCTAGTCTTAAATCAATTTTCCGTTTATCGTTTAGTGGATGGAGAATCCAACTTGATAACTTTCTAGCGCCCATAGAAGTCTTTGTCTTGTCTAAAACCCACAAAAGCGAACCGTATTTCTTTCCGTCGTGCAGAGTTTTAACAAGTTCTAAATTCCTTGTAGCATTTGCATCAAGCATTAGAAAATCGTTTAATTTTTCAATTTTAATGTTTTTAATATTAATTAGAGCATGTTTTTGAGTTGCCTTCAAATAAGACAACAAAGCGCCCGTAGAATTTATATCTAATGAATTTTCATTAGCGAAAATCGACGATAAATTTGCTAAATTAAATTGATTTTTTAGGGTGTCTATACAGATGTTTTTATCAAACTCACTTTTAACGTAAACGTTAAATTTAGGAAAAACACCGTGAGTAACCAGAGGTGAATTATTAAAATATTCTCCAGCCAAATCATTGCATATAATTTCTGCAGGAGAAATTTTAACAAGTTCGTCAGTTAAATCATTAAGATAATTTTCTAAAATAAATTCTTTGGCAAAAAATTCACCTGTAGTAATATCAGCCCAAGCAAGAGAACTACCAACGTCGGTTGCATATACACAGCAAATAAAGTTGTTGGTTCTGTTATCAATTAACTCATCGTTTGTAATCGTTCCAGCAGTAACGATTCTAGTTATATCTCTCTTAACAATTTCACCCTTTTTAGGTTCAGTTAATTGTTCACAAACGGCAACTTTTTCCCCTAAAGAAACAAGTTTTGCAATATATTCGTCAGCGGCGTGATAAGGAACACCACACATTGGCGCACGCTCTTCGAGCCCACAATCCCTACCCGTTAAAGTAAGGTCAAGCAATGAAGATGCTTTAATTGCATCGTCAAAAAACATTTCGTAAAAATCGCCTAATCTATAAAAAACTATACAATCTTTATAATTTTCTTTAGTTTGAATATATTGTTGCATCATTGGTGATAGTTTTTTGTTCATAATACTTCAACCACTTCCCCTATAAGTGAAATTCCACCTGTTTTAGTAATTTTAACGTTAACAAATTCTCCAACTAAATCCTTGTTATATGGAAAATAAACCATTCTTCCGTAAGTATCTCTACCTAGATACATGTTCTTTTTACAATCAAACCCTTCGCAAAGAATTTCGACCGTTTTGTTTTTATAATTTTTAGATTGATTTCTATTAATTGAATTTTGCAAATCAATCAACTTCATAATTCTTTCCTTTGCAACAGTTTCATCAATTTGACCATCCATTTTTGCGGCAGGAGTTCCTTTTCTTTTAGAATATATAAAAGTAAAAGCCCCAGCAAAGCCAACCCTATTAACAAGATCAATAGTATCGTTAAAATCTTCTTCCGTTTCGTTTGGAAATGCAACCATTATATCCGAAGTAATTGCAATATCAGGTATGTATGATCGCAAAACAGAAACCTTTTGCAAGTAGTCTTCACGCGTATATCTTCTATTCATCATTTTAAGAATCTTGTTAGAACCTGCTTGAACGGGCAAATGAACAGATTTGCATACCTTTGAGCATTCAGAAATGGTTTTTACAAGTTCTTCAGAAAAATCTTTTGGATGATTAGTCATAAAACGAAGTCTAAACTTACCATCTATACTGTTAATTGCCCTTAATAGTTGAGAAAAATTTACATCACTCAAATCATTTCCATAGGAATTTACGTTTTGACCAAGCAAAGTAATTTCTTTATATCCATCTTTTATCAACTGTCTACATTCTTCAACTATATCTTCAATTTTACGACTACGCTCTCTACCCCTAACGTATGGAACTATACAATAAGTGCAAAAATTGTTGCAACCGTAAGTAATATTTACCCAAGCATTAGGAAAACTTGTCCTAGTTTTTGGCGTTCCTTCAACTATTGCAGTTTCTTTGTCTAGAACAGATATTACAGACTTCTTTTGAGAAAGCTTCTTTAATAACAATGACTTAAAATCTTCTAAATTATGAGTGCCGAAAATTATATCGATAAATGGAAATTTTTCATGCAGTTTTTCGGCATAACCCTTTTGTTGAGTCATACAACCACCAACGGCAATAATTACGTTTTTATTATGTTTTTTATATGATTTTAGAGCGCCGATATTCCCTTCTGCTTTCTTTTCTGCATTTTCACGAATACAACAAGTGTTAAAAACTATAACGTCGGCAGTATTTTCTGATTCAGCAAGCGAATAGCCCATATCTGTTAAAATACCACTTATTTTTTCCGACTCGTGAATATTCATTTGACATCCGTATGTAATTACGAAATATTTTTTAGATAAATTTTCCATACTAAATATAATATCCTATAACCACAATTTTGTCAATTTATAAAGATAAATTTAGAATAATAAAATACAATAATTAGCATACTAGATTTTATGAAAAAGCTTTTTAAAATTTCGTTATCAATTTTTTCAATTATACTTGTTTTAATATTAGGCTTAACCATTTGGCTAGTTATATTTTCTAGCAAATTAAAAATTGATGAATCTTTATTAATCAACGTTGAAAGACAGATTATATATCTTGACCAAAATAGTCAAGAACTTTACACAGAGGCTGACGGAAATTTAATTACTGAATATAACGAAATTCCAAAACACGTAATAGATGCGTTTGTTTCAGTTGAAGACAAAAGATTTTACCAACACAATGGTATAGACTATAAAGGTTTCGCAAGAGCGTTAATAAACAATCTAAAAAGCAAGAGTTTCAAAGAAGGTGGCTCTACAATCACACAACAACTAATTAAAAATACGCACTTGTCTAACGAAAAAACGATTAAAAGAAAGTTAGAAGAGATGCTACTCGCTAGAAAACTTGAAAAAAAGTATTCAAAAAAACAAATAATGGAATCATACTTAAATACAATTTATTTTGGAGATAATTGTTATGGAATCACAAACGCTTCCATGCACTATTTTGGCAAAAAAGTAAATGCGTTAGAAATAGACGAAGGCGCACTACTTGCAGGGCTAATTAAAGCACCGTCTAAGTATTCACCAAACGTTAATTATGAATTAAGCAAAGATAGAAGAAACGTTGTTCTTAAACTAATGAAGGAACAAGGATATATAAGTGATAAAGATTTTCTAAAAAGCGTAAAAAAAGAAATTGAAGTAAAAAATAGTAAAAAAGAAAATTATACTTATAAGCATTTAGCAAGCAAAGAAGTAACTTCAATAATTGAAAAATACCCCTATTCTTCAAATAAATTTTACGTAAAAACTAACCTAGATAACGCAATAGAAAATAAATTAAACGACGTGTTAAACAGTTTTGATACAAACACAGATAAAAGCGCTGTTGTAATTGACAAATATGGAAAAATTAAAGCATACTACTCTACTTGTGGCGAAATTCAGCGACAACCCGGTTCTACAATAAAACCACTTTTGGTATACACTCCTGCAATAGAACTAGGGCTTGTAGACTCTTGTTCTTATATCAACGATTCACCATGCAACATTAACGGATACTCCCCAAAAAACTATAACGATATTTATCGTGGAGAAATTTCCGTATGTGATAGTTTGGCAAAGAGTTCAAACGTATGCGCTATAAAACTATTAGACTTAGTTGGTATAAAAAATGCAAAAAATATGTTAAAAAGCGTAAACCTAGAGTTAGAAAACGAAGACGATAATTTATCCTTAGCGTTAGGCGCTTATAAACACGGCATTAGTCTTACAAACTTAACAGGAGCATACAACTTATACGTTAACGACGGAAACTATACAAAACCCTTTTGCGTAAACTCTATTGACTCTGAAAATGGTAGTTTAATTTACAAAAATTTATCAACAAGCAAAAAAGTCTTTAGTTTGGACACAATTGAAATCATTAGAGAAATGCTTTATAATTGTGTTATAAATGGTAGCGCAAAAAAATTAAGTACGTTAGAATTTAAGGTTTACTCTAAAACGGGAACTGTTGGAAATGAATATGGAAATACCGACGCTTATAACGTTTCTTTTAATAGCGAATATATTATTGGCGTATGGGTAGGCAATAAATCAAACAAATTAATGGATAATACCATCACGGGTGGTGGAACTCCAACAAGGATAAGTGAAGAAATTTGGAAAGAAATATACAAAGAAAATACACCCCCAAAAGACTTCGATATTAAAAATTCAGCAAAAGTAAAACTAGATAAAGAAAGTTACGAAAAAGATAAAAATA
>JAZNSS010000023.1:0-3500 GCA_045591355.1 Christensenellaceae bacterium
TTTTCTTGCCCTTCTCAGGGTGACATAGGTGAGATGCTTCGACTACGCTCAGCATGACATTAAAAAAGCCCTTTGAGAAAAATCTCAAAAGGCTTTTTAAGTTTTAGTTGTTTAACTAATGCTATATTTAATTTTATTTAACTAAATTATGCGTTAGTCATAACGTGCATTGAAGGTATACCAGTTGAAGAAATCGTCCAAATTGAACTGCTCCAATTTGTAAAGTCATTCTTCTCATAGTTACTTTCTCCTTCTTCCCAATTTGCCCAGTTTGCCTCCATTGCACTTAAAGAAGTATAACGCTTAATGCCTGTCGTTAGAACTCCACCTTTATAACTGTCTTTTGTATATGCTGTTCCACTGCTAGTATACGCAGTGTATTCTTCAAGGTTATATGCCTTACCATTACCACCTGAACCACTGTGATTCATAACAAAGGTTCTATAATCTCTAGTTACGTCATCTACAGTAGCTGTATCTTTTTCTGGTGCACACCAGTTCATTGTTATTGTAGTGGAATCTGCGTTATTAACTATCTTACCGCTTGCAGTATATGAATTCAATTGAATAGGTTGATTTGATATTACGTATACGCCGGTAAAGGTTGAACTAACGTCTTTAAACAAACCGTAACCCCACGTAGCTACACCAGGATAACCAAGTCTCATGATAGTTCTAGTAATTTCCGTTTCAGCTTGCGCACCTGCTAAAACTAGATATGCAGATGATGCCTGTGAACCATGAACATGAATATCACAATCGATTATTTTACCTTTATTTAATATATAAGTTGCGAACAATCTTTCTGATGTAGCGCTTGCATATGTACCACCTGCTGGTTTCCAAGTAGACCCATTAGTTGCTGAGTGCAAGTTATAGAAGCTAACGTTTTTAATTGTTCCACCGTTAATGTAAGAGAATACACCAGCACTTGCATTTACGCACATATTGTTAACTTTATGACCTTGACCATCAAATACACCAGATAGACCGTAGTTAGTTTTTGCTACTACATCCATAGAAGGATTTTTAAGAGAAGCTCTAGATTTATCTGAACTAAATAGATAGTTAGTTGCATTTACGTCTTTAACCATTACGTGGTAACCATCCCATACGAAGTCGTTACCATCGTAGTTTAGGCTAGTTGCACTAGCAGTTATAGTTCCGACAGGAGCGAAGTAATCAAAGTCTTTCGCTTCGTCAATGATTAGGTCTGCTGCGTTAAAGTAAACGTTAAATGCACCAGCGTCAGTATATACCGTGAAAGAAGTTTCTTTCCAAGTAGTTTGGTTACCAAGGTCTAAGCCTAAGATTGCATCTGTTTCTGAAACGGTAAGTCCATTTTTGTTTTCATCAACAGCACTCATAATGTCTATAGAATCAACTTGAGCAAAATTAGTTAAAGTATCAGCCAAAGATACAACATTAAAGTTGCTGTCAAAGAATACGCCATCGTATGCAGAGAAATAATATTCTGTTTCTACGTCGATTGGCTTAGGATATACATTAACGGTAAATACGCATTCAGATGAACCGTAAATAACTTTTACACTTTGAGTGCCTTCTGCAAGTGCAGTTACAGTGTTGCCTGCAACTGAAACAACGTCATCAGCGCCGTCAACAGTAATTACTTCTAACTTAGGTTTAATACCTGTATCTACGCCGTTGAGTTCAACGGTTACGTCAAATGATTTTTCAGCTTCTATACCAATACCTTCGTCAGTAATTTGCCCACCATTTGCTAGATAGGTGTAGTTATTGTTTGACACTAACTTCCAAGTAGGAGTATTATCCACGATGGTCCATACGTCTGCACCCCATGAAGAAAAATCTAAATTAGTTTTATCATTATTAAATTCGGTCATAGAAGAATAACGACGAGCACCTATTATTTTGGTTAACCCTTCCGTTTCATTAAGGGTGCCATTAACGTATTCCGCATCATAGCTTGGTGTCCATGTTTTATATAAAGAACCGTAACCTTCTAGATTACAAATTATAATAACGTCTTCCAATTTAGTGTCTTTCGTTATTTGACCAAACGAACCTGTATTTGTTGAGTATGTGATATTGTAATTAAGACTTATACCAGTATTTTGCATCATTACGTTTTTAATGTTTGCATTACCAATTCTTTTCGCAAACAATGAATATGGTCCATATACGCCAGACCTGGTATTAACAATTTTAACGTTCTCAATCGTAGCACCACCCGCAATAGTGTAAGCTAAGACCAAATCATTAGTATAACCAGTATCGTTTATGTATAAATTCTTAACAGTTCCGCCTAATATTAGAGAAAACAAGCCACCCCTAAGCGTTCTTAAGTTTTTAATTTGATAACCCCTACCATCAAAAGTTCCCGTTAAACCTTTAGTAGGAACGCCGTTAGTCATCATATTATTAGTTACACCATTTGCAATATTAGCATCGATTACACTAGCATCAATGTCAACATCAGGTAGACAGTTATGTGTAATTTTTGCATTGTATGCACAGCCATCACCCTCGATGTTATTAAGCATTACGTAGTAGCCATCCCAAGCGTTTGCAGCCGCGAAACTAGATGCTGTAAAATAATTCATAAAATCTTCCAACTCGTCAATAGCGAGTGTTACGCCGATGAATTTTTGCTTATATACGTTGCCGGTTGATTGGTCGTATATAGTAACAAAATCGTTTGCGCTACCGTCGGTTGTGATTTTGGTTTCAACTTTATTATCAGCTGTTAATGCTAAAACGCCGGTATCTGCATTGTAAGCAGAAGTTACGTCGTTTGCGCCGTAGTAAATTCTAGCATTTTCCATTGGGATTGCGCTATCGATTGCGATATTACCCCAAGCGTCATAGTTAGAATAATAACTATCTGCCACGTATTCGGTATCTGCTAGGGTATAGCCGTTTGGTAGGTATGACTTAAGCAAGTTTTCAGTAGCTACGTTTTCTGGTTTTGAATGGTCAGCATATGTGCCTGCTACTAAGTTACCTAATGCTACGCCTTGTAATGAACGTGCTGTATCAAAATATTTGCCGTCAGTATACGTGCCGTCTGCATGTTGAACGAATGGACGTGCTTCCAATATAGTTTGATATGCTTCTAACCTATATGCATTCCTTTCAGCGTCATCAAGTTCTTCACCCAATGCTTTTTCTATATCAGCGATAAGATCGTCGTAATAAATTGCATAGGAATACTTAAAGTCGCCATCTTCATTGAAATGCACTTTGTAACTTTCGCCACCATATACGTAGTGAATATCTAATTTACTATCCGTATTACCTTGTGGCTGAATTGCGATACCAATTGCAACTACTGGGTTTGCTTCGGTATTTAGTTCAGCATACTTAGTTTCACTAATGTGTGCCGTCCACTTAATTCCGCTTTCGCCTACTTCAGTTCTGATTGAAGCGCCGTCTTCAATATAGAAGCCCGTGCTTGTATCAACTGCTGCGCTTGCTTGCTTTGGCATAAACGCTATACCAAATGCTAACGCAACTAC
>JAZNSS010000024.1:0-19108 GCA_045591355.1 Christensenellaceae bacterium
ATTTGAAATATTTTTGCATAAATTTTCTTTTTATAAAAATATTTACGTTTTATAAGTGTATTTGGGCAAATTTTATACAAGCAATAAGAAGTATTCCGTTATTATCTCAGGGGATTGTTTCATTTTATTATCTATCCACCATTGAATAGTCTCTATAAAGGTGGCAGTGATATGATTAATCCAAAAATCATTGGGGATATCTTTTGGCTTTTTATCCTTAAAATCTAATATGCGATTTGTTATTAAAGACCGAACTTCATTTTTGAAATAACTTAAAAATAGGTCGTTGTTTTTTGAAGATAGCAACTTATAAATATTGTTATCATTCTTTTTTATATGTTTAAAAAGATGTAGAAAAACGTTGTCACGTATATCGCAATTAAATATATTGCGCTTATCTAGTTGAGAATCTTTGTCGCAATTAAAAAGATGGTCGAACAATTCAGAACATAAATCTTTAAGTAAAAAATCTTTAGTTTCAAAGTGTGAATAAAAAGTTGCCCTTCCAACGTCGGCTATTTCTATAATTTCCCCAACGGTAATATTGTTGTAGTGCTTTTTAGATAATAAAAGAATAAAAGCATTAAATATTGCTTCTCTAGTTTTTCTTTGTCGTCTATCCATATCTCCACCCATACGATTTTAGTATTTTGTTCGGTAATGAATGCTTAATATTTATTGTATTGAAAACTTATCGATAAACCGTGATAAAATTTTATCGAACAAATTGTTCAGTAATAGATTAATTATACAATAATGAACGTGCTTTGTCAAAGGAGAGATAATGAAAGCAAAAAGAAAAATTTTTATAGCATTTATATTGAATTTATTTTTTTCAGTATTTGAATTCTTTGGTGGGATAATTACAGGAAGTATTGCCATTGCTTCAGACGCTATTCATGACTTTGGTGACGCTACTAGCATAGGCATAGCGTATTTTTTAGAAAAAGTTAGCGACAAAAAACCTAATAAAGCCTATACGTATGGCTATGCAAGGTTTTCGGTTTTGGGTGGGTTAATTACTACTTTAATTCTACTAGTGAGTTCGGGGATAGTAGTGTATAATGCAATTTTGCGAATCATTTACCCAATCCAAATTTATTACGACGGAATGCTAGTGTTTGCAGTGGTCGGCTTTGTTGTAAACTTAACGGCAGGGTATTTTACTCACGGTGGAAAGTCTATTAATCAAAAGGCAGTTAATATTCATATTTTAGAAGACGCTTTAGGTTGGCTTTTCGTTATAATAAGCGCAATCATTATAAAATTTACCAACTTATATATAATAGACCCTATATCGTCTATCGTAGTTGCGCTTTTTGTAATAATAAACTGCGTGAAAAATTTGGTTGAGATATTAAGAATATTTTTAATAAAAACGCCAAAAGACGTTAACATTGACGAAATAATTAACCACGTAAAGGAAATTGATGGCGTAGTTGACGTTCACCACCTTCACGTGTGGACTTTAGATGGCGAAATAAACTGTGCAACTCTGCATTTAGTTGTTAATAGTTATAATGCTGAAATTAAAAATATGGTTAAGGAAGAACTTAACGAGCACGGAATATCACACGTAACTATAGAAATGGAAAGTGACATGGAAGAATGTGAAGAAGAAAATTGCAACGTAAAAGTTCACAACTCAACTTGTCATCATTGCCATAATCATTAAGAAAGAAACCCCACATAAACAATGTGGGGTTTCTATTTGTTGTCGGAGCGTGTGAGAAGTAAAACTAATTTGAAATATTTTTGCATAAATTTTCTTTTTTAAAAATATTTACGTTTTTATGTGGATATAACTTAATAAAAATGACAAAAATAAATATTCGCCAGCTAAGGGAGATATTTATAACTTTTATAAATTTAATAACACTATTGCAATTACGGCAAAAATAACGCCTATTAACATTTTAATTGTTATTTTTTCCTTATTTACTATTGCGCTAGCAAACATCGTTAAAACAATTATTGATCCACTTAAAACAGGCGATACTATGTAACTAGGAAATTTTTGGAAAGCAATAACGTTTAGTAAATTATATAATCCAAGTGTTACACCAATTACCAGCCCTACAATTGGTAATTCAAAGTTGCGTTTAATAGAAATTGGTTCTTTTCTTACTTTTGTATTAAATAAAGTTAGAATTAAACACATTACCGAGGCGATAGCAAATGTTATAGTAACGTATTCGCTTTTCATTGTGCCAAATTGACTTTTTGAAAAGAATAACATTACAACGCCATATAATCCACAAGATATAAAGCTTAGGATAATAAAACATAACCATTTTAAATTAGCTTTTTTATTATCAGTTTTAGTAGGGACTAAGAAAAAGGCAACCGACATAATAGCAAATCCGATTATTGTATAAATAGTCCATTGTTCGTTGAAAAATATAGCCCCAGCAATTAAAGTTAAAACGATATTAAACGAGTTTATTATTGCAGATACGGCAACAGGGCCACTTTTTAAGGCTAAGGTGTAAAAGATTTGATATAAAACGTTCGTTATAGCGCTTATACTTGCGTAAAGCCATACTTCAATAGGAGGGAGTTGCCTTAGGAATATTATTGAAAGAACTAACGCTGAAAAGAAAAACGCTATGGTGTTGTAAATCAAAACGTCAGAAAAAGTTCTTATATTTTTTTTAGAATATCTAGCTTGCGTCAAAACTTTAATTACGGAAAGGATGGGCATTAATATAAAAACATACATTTAAACAACTCCTAAACTTTATAATAATTATAATACTACTTTCAAGGTTATTTGTCTAGTGTATTATCTTTAGTAAAAAGAGATTTAAGTAAAAATTTAGAATACTATTAAACAATGTAAAAGGCACAGAATGATTCCTTGTATTTAATGCAAATAAAAAACAAACTCTGGAATGTAGAATGTTGCTATTAGCAAAGAAAAAGGGATAAATCTCCGTTGCAAGCAACAACGATTCCCTTGTCCGTCAAAGGTTGTCCGTCATGTGACGGGCGAACGATGGGTTCGACTCAATCCACCCTTCTACAATAATAATTTCGAAACGTTAGGGATTCGCTGACTTTAGTCTTACCGTAGCAAAGCGTAGGTAACCTTGTTCGTTGTCGCATCTTCGTAGCGATCAAAAAAGCACGAGCAGGGCGTTAGCCGGTGTCGTGCTTAATGTTGGCGGAGAAGATGGGATTCGAACCCATGTGCCGAGTAATCGACAACCGCATTTCGAGTGCGGCTCGTTATGACCACTTCGATACTTCTCCGTGACGATATTTAGTTTTTATTAAAAAAGGGAAGCGAAATGCGGTGCCCGATTGCTTCTACGCATAAATGCTCCGAAGGGCTTACGCCCGAGTTACGTTCTCGTTATGCCCACTTCGATACTTCTCCAACTTCTTTATATTATACACTTTCTTTTTTTATTTAGCAAATAATTTTTGTTGGTAAAACTATTATCATTGACATTTTAACGTGCATATTGTATAATTTTATAAAGTAAAAGGAGTTATTATGTGTCCTAATCCATTATTTAGTTTCTTTGATAGAGGCGTTTATCTTTACGGCATTTGTATTGGTGTTGGTTTACTTGCGTGTATTGCCGTTCTTTATATTTACACCAAAAAGAAAAATATGCCGTCTTACGTTCAAGATTTTATATTTATAATTGCGATTTTAGCCGTGGCGCTTGGCTTTTTGGCGGCAAAACTATTCCAAGCGTTTTACGATTACCTTGCAGGAAAACCTTTCAACTTTATGACTGCTGGAATAACTGCTATGGGTGGCTTCGTTGGTGGAGCAGTTGCTTTTGTTCTGTTATATTTCGTTGGTGGCTTACTAGTATTCAAAGGCAAAAGAAAGGGAATACATATTAAAGAGTTTAATAAGATTCTTTTAGTTGCGCCTATATGTATCACTATAGCGCACGCATTTGGTAGAATAGGTTGTTTAATGAGTGGTTGTTGCCACGGCGCTTATCTTGGCGATGAATACGTTTTTGGTGGAATATACATGAAGGGAACGACTAACGGTTACGGATATTACGTTCCTACTCAATTATACGAAGCGTTATTCTTATTTGCCTTGTTTGCTGTGTTGAGTTTGTTATATTTTAAGGATTTTAATATTACCATGCACGTTTACTTGATTGCTTACGGCGAGTGGAGAATTTTCATTGAGTTTTTACGCACAGATTATCGTGGTGGGGCAGGATTCTTTTCCCCGTCGCAATGGATGTCTTTTATATTTATAGCGATTGGGGGAGCGTTGTTTATCCTTTACGTTATATTAAAAATACCTTTCAAGGTTAAACCTTATGATAGAACTTTGAAGAATTTAAAAAAGAATAAATAAAAACTAAAAATAAAAGGCTTTGCAAATTAATGCAAAGCCTTTTTTGGTAAACTAAAATAAATTATTCTTTATCTTCTGCTTTCTTAGTGGTTTTTTTAGCAGTAGTCTTTTTAGCCGTGGTCTTCTTAGCAGGTTTTACTTCTTCAACTACAGGTTCTTCCTTAACTTCAACAGGAGCTTCAACCTTAACTTCTTCAGCGCCAGCAGCTTTCATAGCAACGTCTAACTTCTTAGCAAGTTTTGCTTTTTTGTTAGCGGCATTGTTCTTTTGATAAATATTTTTAGAACAAGCAGTATCGATAGCAGAGAATGCTGAATTTAGAGCAACCTTTGCTTCATCAAATTTGCTTTCCTTTATTAAAAGTTCTACTTTTTTGATTTCCGTTTTAACTTCAGAACGGATTGATTTGTTTTGTTCAGTCTTCTTTGAAATTACTAAAACTCTTTTTTTAGCGGATTTAATATTTGGCATTTCTTATGCACTCCTTAGTTGCTTTTTTAATACGCTAACTATTTTAACACAAAAAAATTTTTAATGCAACTACATTTTATATAAATTTTAATTCTTTTAAGGATATTTTACACTATTTTAATAAAAATTTTCATACAATTTAGTATGAATAAAGGCTACGTTGCAATTATGGATAGTGGAATCGGTGGTTTATCCGTTCTTGCTGAACTTAAAAAAAGGCTTCCTAATGAAAGTTTTATTTATTTTGGAGATAACGAGAATGCTCCATACGGTTGTAGGTCAGAAATAGATTTGCTTGGTTTGACGATGGAAAATCTTCAAGTGTTAAAAAAGTATCCTTTAAAGTGCGTAGTTTTAGGGTGTAACACCTTAAGCACGACGATAATTCGTGAACTTAGTTATTATAATCCGGAAATTAAATTTTTCGGCACGTATCCACCGGTGGAAATAAATCAAATTAGAAATAGGAAAGTTTTGCTTATATGCACTAGTAACACGGCTAAAAAATACAAGGTGAGCGATAACGTGTGCGTTCTTCCAACAAAGAATTTAGCCTACGATATTGAGCGCAATATTTATAACTTAAATAAGGTAGATTTTTCTAAACACGTAACTGATGCTTTTAATGACGTTTACGGCAAAAACTTATCAAATAATCTTTTGACCACCAAAGATGCCCAAATGACCACTAAAAACTTAAAAATGATTTTTGACCACCAACTAAGATATTTCGAGGTGGTTATTTTGGGGTGCACACACTATTTTTTTATCAAAAATAAAATTTTCGACCACTTTAGACCACACATAATTTTAGGGGGTGAAAGTTTTACTGCAAACAAGGTAAAACAATATTTGCAAAACGATAAAAGACTAGAAAAACACTGCAAAAATCAAACTATTTTTATTGGTAAGTCGGCAAAACTAAATAAGAGAGTTTTTGAGACTAACTTTCCAATGTTTTCTAATTATTGGAAGATTTTCTAAATTTTTTTAAAAAAATTATAAAAAAAGGGTTGACGGTGGTCAAAGTGTATGTTATAATTGGAACGTAAATTCAAAAAGGGGGGTAGTTTGTTCGTGACCGGTAAAAATTATTCGCATCAATTAGACGCTAAAAACAGAATGAGAATACCGGCTAAACTACGTGAGGAACTTGGTCCTAATTATTCAGTGACCGTTGGCTCAGGTGGTTGTCTTTACGTTTATTCAGAAGAACAAACTAAAGCCTTAAAGGAAAAGTTAAACTCAATTAATTCATACAAAGAAGAACACTTAAAAGCAGCGCGTTTCGTTTTATATAATATATGGGAAGCCGTTGAGGACAAGCAGGGCAGAATATTACTTCCTGAAAATTTACGTTCCTATGCAAAGCTTGATAAAAACGTAGTAGTTGTAAAAGGACCTAACTGCGTGGAAATCTGGAGCGAAGAAGTTTGGAACGCATACTTCAAAGACGTTAATATTTCCGTTCTTGCCGAAGCTATGAATTTTTAAGGTTTAGATATGTCTACATTAAAGCATATTCCCGTTATGCTTGACGAGTGCATGCAAGCCCTTAACGTTAAAGACGGTGGAATTTATTTTGACGGAACGTTAGGTGGGGGTGGACATTCATCTAAAATATTAGAACTTTCCACGCCAAACGGCAAATTAGTTGCTACCGACCTTGATGATTATGCAATTTCAAGGGCGACGGAAAGATTAAAGGAATTTACAGGTAGATTTACCTTAGTTAAAGATAATTTTAAGAATTTTGTAAACATAAAAAATCAATTAGGAATAGATTTTTTTGACGGAATTCTTTTAGACTTGGGAGTTTCTAGTTTCCAACTAGACGATAGAAGCAGGGGATTTTCTTATTTAGCAAGCGACGAAATGCTTGATATGAGAATGGATAAAACCAATCCCTTTTCAGCAAAAAACGTTGTTAACGAATATTCCGAAACAGAGCTTAAAAGAATTTTAACCGAATACGGCGAAGAACGTTTCGCACATGCGATAGCAAAAAATATTATTCAAAGTCGCAAGCAAAAACCTATCGAAACGGTTTTTGAACTAAACCAAATTATTGAAAAGAGCATTCCTGCTAAATATAAACACGACGGGCATCCGTCCAAACGCACCTTCCAAGCCTTAAGAATCGAAGTCAACGGTGAACTTGAAGATTTATATAACACGGTAACCGACATGGCGCTTTCCCTTAAAAAGGGTGGAAGAATAGCAATAATTACCTTCCATTCCTTGGAAGATAGGATTGTGAAAAGAGCGTTTAAGGAACTTGAAACTGACTGCATATGCGATAAAAGTTTGCCAATATGCACCTGTGGAAAGCGTAAGGAAATTGAAATTTTAACAAAAAAACCTATAGTTGCAAGTCAAACTGAACTTGAACTAAATAATAGAGCAAAAAGCGCAAAATTGCGTGTAGCCGAAAGGGTATGATAATTAAAGGAGAAAAAAGTATGGTTAAAGCACAACGTTCAGACAATAGTTTTTATAGTCAGAGCACAACCGGTGGTGTAGGATTATTAGAAAGACCCGCTAGTGAAACCGCTAACCTTAAGACTTCTGCAAAGGAAGAAAATCTTGATCTTGCAAGAGAAAAGATGAGAAGAAATCTTGATATGTTACTTAACTACGACAAGGTTTCTGCTTCTGCAGTTATAACTCCAGAGCAAGAAGCTCAAGTTGAAGAAGTTAAAGCAGAAGCATCACTTCAAGACGAAGATATCCGTCCTACCGGAACGACCATGCAATTTGGCGACGTTGATATTGACCAAATGCGCGCCGAAATGAGAACGGAAGAATCGGACAAGAAAAAATATCATATTACCAATAAAGGCAAAATCGCTATTACTATATACTCTTTAATAGTTATGGTAATAATGGCGTTAATAGTTGTTAATTCAGGCATGATTTCTTCATACGACAACGCAATTAGCACGGCAAAAGCAGAACTTGACGACAAACGTGTAGAATATAGTCAACTTCAACAAGAAAATCAACACGTTTCATCAGACGGTTATATTATCGATAATGCTGGCGAAGGCTGGGAAATTAGGTAATAATAAACGTGTTTCCCGAATAGATTTATAATAAATCTAATTAGGGGGCAAAGTATATTAAACAAGATTTTTCAATAACTACGTTACGAAAGAGGTTATTTGCAATTTTACTTGCAGTAACCTTTTTATTTTTGACTGTTTTTGGTAGATTGTTCTACGTTCAAGTAATTTGGGGTGAAGATTTGCAAAATAAAGCCCTTGACCAATGGACAAGGGAAATACCCGTAGTTGCGCAACGTGGAAAAATTACCGATTGCAATGGTATAGTATTAGCAACTAATAGTGATACTTATTCGGTTTTTGTCAGAAAAAGAGCCGTTGAAGATATGGATAAACTTTGCCAAAGTTTATCTGACGTTCTTAATCTTTCAAAAACCTACGTTTACGATAGACTTACCAAAACGTCTAGTAGTGAAGTAACGGTAAAAAAGCAAGTAAGCAAAGAGCAAATCGATAGACTTTTACAAATGAATTTTAAGGGGGTTTATTATTCAAGAGATAATAGTAGGCTTTATCCTTATAACGAACTTTTAACGTCGGTTTTAGGTTTTACTTCGACGGACGGAAAAGGTCAATCAGGCATTGAATTATACTACGACAAGTATTTAACGGGCGTTGATGGTGAAATATTATATCAAACGGACATAGTTGGCGTAGAAATCGAAAACTCCACGGCAGAATATATTCCTGCAACGAATGGATTAAACCTAACTTTAACTATTGACTATGACGTTCAACAACTCTGCGAGTCAGCAATGCAAAAGGCTATGGAAGTTCACACCCCAAAATCAGCCCAAATGCTTGTTATTGACCCAACTAGCGGCGCAATTAGGGGATTGTGTATTAAACCTTCGTTTAATTTAAATGAAGTTCCTAGAGATAATTTAGAATTACTTAACTCTTTAACGAGAAATAAATTGTTTTGCGACGTATACGAGCCAGGGTCTACCTTTAAGATTTTAACAACTGCCGCTAATATCGAAGAATATTTGAAAGGAAACCCCAAAGCATATTCGCCAACGCACGTTTTTTCTTCTAATAGATATAGGTATATCGGTGGGCAAAAGGTTAAATGTTGGAGCGACCACAAAAATGGAAAACATTCGTGCTTAAATATTCAAGGTGGATTAAATAACAGTTGTAACCCAATATTCGTTGATATGGCAATGGCGCTTGGAAAGGAAACAATGTATAAATACATTGAAGCCTTTAATTACGGCAAAGTAACTGGCGTCGATTTTAACGGCGAAGCGCAAGGAATGCTTTTGCCAAAATCAGCAGTTTTAGACGTTGACCTTGCAAGAATAGCGTTTGGGCAAACCATTGCCGTTACCGGACTTCAACTTGCCTCGGCAACTGCCACGGCGATAAACGGTGGATATTATTATACGCCGTATTTAGTTAGCAAAATTTATGATGATAACGGTTTAATTGCAAAAACCGTAAGTCCAAAGTGTAAAAATAGGGTTATAAGCGATAAAACCTCGCAAATTATAAACGAAATGTTAGAGGGTGTTGTTGCCGAAGGCTCTGGTAAAAACGCTTATATCGAAGGATACAGGGTTGCAGGTAAAACGGGAACTGCGCAAAAATATGAAAACGGAATTATTGCAAGTGGAAAATACGTTTCTTCGTTCGTTGGATATTTCCCTGCAAATAATCCTAAATATCTAGCCTTGGTAATAATTGATGAACCGGTGGGGCAATATTATGGTTCAACGGTTGCGTCGCCATACGCAAAAGAAGTGTTTGAAGGAATAATAAAACTTAAAAATCTTAAACCACAAGTATAAAAGGAGTGCGTATGACTATAAAAGAATTAATCAAAGGCGTAGACGTTGTTAAAACAATCGGCAAAACTACCTTTCAAGTTAAAGACGTAGTATGTGATAGTAAGGACGTTAATTCGGGTAGTATGTTTATATGTATTAACGGGGAAAACTACGATGGTCATAACTACGCGCGCCAAGTAGAGCAATACGGTGGAGTGGCTATAGTAACGGAAAAACGACTTGACTGTAATCTAACCCAAATAATTGTTAAAAACACTAGGAAGGCTATGGGAATAATAGCTTCCAATTTTTATAATAAACCGGAAAAAGAGTTAAAGATTATAGGTGTTACGGGGACTAATGGTAAAACCACGACCACACACCTTATCGCCAATATTTTAAATGATAACGGAATAAGTTGTGGAGTAATAGGCACGTTAGGTAGTTACTTTGAAAACCACTTTATTGAGCCGTCTTTAACTACGCCCGACCCACTAGTGTTATATAAAATTTTTAGGCAAATGTGCGACTGTGGGGTAAAGGTCGTTGTAATGGAAGTTTCTGCTCACGCACTATATTACGATAAACTAATAGGGCTTAACTTTGAAATAGCAATATTTACAAATCTAACCCAAGACCACCTTGACTTTTTTAAGGATATGGAAAGTTATAAAAAAGCAAAACTAAAACTTTATACCGATAACAAGGTGAAATACGCACTAGTTAACGCAGACGATACTTTAGGGCTTGATATTTGTAAATACGTTGAAAAATGCGTTTTTTACGGAATGGAAAACCCAGCAGACGTATTTGCTATTAACGTAGAACAAAAAAACCTTTACACTCAATTCGTTATAAATTTATTTGACTGTATTCATAAGGTAAAAATTAAGTTAAAAGGAATTTTTAACGTATATAACTGTCTTGCTGCCGCTGCTTCTTGTTCTATAATAGGCGTGCCAACGGATAAGGTTTGCGAAAGTTTAGCAAAGATAAAAGGAATTAGTGGTAGAATGGAAGAAGTATTTAGGCAAGACTTTTCTATTTTCATTGACTATGCACACACGCCAGACGGTTTGCAAAAAAGTTTAATTGCATTAAAACAAACGATAAAAGGGCGTATTATTTGCGTGTTTGGTTGTGGTGGAAATCGTGATAGTATAAAACGTGAAAAAATGGGTGAAGTTTCAGGAGAACTTGCAGATTTTACGGTAATTACAACAGACAATCCAAGGTTTGAAGATCCCATGGATATCATAATTCAAATTGAAAAAGGCGTTTTATCTAAGACCAAAAAATACGTAATTATTCAAGACCGAATTCAAGCGATTGAATACGCAATAAAAATAGCAAAAATAGACGACGCAATTTTAATTGCAGGAAAAGGTAGTGAAAAATATCAAGAAGTTCTTGGTATAAAAAAGCCTTATAATGACAAAGATACAGTAGAAAATATTATGAGGAAATAACTAGTGAAACAGTTACTTTTTATTGGATTATTATGCTTTGCAACGTCATTGATTACGGGCTATATATTTTTAAGAATATCAAAAAGAATTAATGCTGGGCAACCAATTCTAAAATATGTTGAAGAACATAAGCAAAAAAACGGGACACCGACTATGGGTGGACTGTTTTTTATTATTCCCACGGCGATAATTTACATTATTTTCGTAGGGGTGAAAGAACGTGTTGGCATCGTTGCGCTAAGTATATGTTTAGCGTTTATGTTAGTTGGTTTTTTAGATGATTTTATTAAAATTAAATTCAAGAAAAATGAAGGGTTAAAGCCATATCAAAAAATAGTCTTTCAATTTGGTATTGCGTTGACTTCTGGATTGTTTTGTTATTTTAATGGAATTACGTTTTTTAACCTACCGTTCGCTAATTTTAGTATTGATTTAGGCATTTGGACAATCTTCGTTGTAGGTATTATTTTTATTGCAATAACTAATAGCGTGAATTTAACCGATGGAATGGACGGGCTAGCCGGTAGCGTATCTATATTTTACCTTTTATTTATAGCAGTTATTATTTATATTCAATCATCTTTTTTTGTTCAGTCATACAGTAATATCTCTGAAGTAAATACTCTTGTTAAACTATGTGTATGTTTCGTTGGTGGAATACTAGGTTTTTTAGTTTATAACTATAATAAAGCAAGTGTTTTTATGGGGGACACGGGTTCTCTTGCGCTTGGTGGTTTACTTGGTGCGATAAGCATATTCTCTGGTAATAGTTTTTTAATCCCAATACTTGGAGTAACCTTTGTTTTTTCTGCTATTTCGGTAATAATTCAAGTTTTATATTTCAAAAAAACTAAAAAAAGAGTCTTTCTAATGGCGCCTTTTCATCATCACCTACAGATGAAAGGATTGTCTGAAGGTAAAATTTCTTTTTTGTATTCTTTGGTAACCGTCATAATAGGGGTTATGCTTGTCATATCTTATCTATGAGGTGCAAATATGTATATTTCTAATCAAAGTTTTTTAGTTTTAGGTGTTTCAAAAAGTGGATATGCCGTTGCAAAGCATATTATAAAAAATAATGGTAAATGTTATTTATTCGAGCAGTTAGAAAGCCCAACTATAAATAGCAATATTGAAGAATTGAATACGCTAGGGGCAATTTTAGTTGATAAATCAAACGTGGAAAAAATTGTTGACGAGATTGACGTTTTAGTAATTAGCCCAGGCGTTCCAATAAACCACGAAGTTGCCGTTATGGCAAAGCGAAAAGGAAAGCGTATTATTGGTGAGTTGGAGTTTGGATATTTGCAGAGTTTGCCTTGTATTATTGCAGTTACGGGGACAAACGGTAAAACAACGACTTGCACAATGATAAACGATTTAATAAAAGAGAATAATCAAGAATCATTTTTAATAGGTAACGTCGGAAAACCTTTTACTTCGGAAGTTGATAATATAACGAATACAAGCGTTTGCGTTACTGAAGTTTCAAGTTTTCAATTGGAGAGTGTAAATTCCTTTTGCCCACATATTTCATGTGTGTTAAATATTGCGCCTGACCATTTGGAAAGGCATTACACCATGGAAAACTATGTATTTCTAAAAAAACGAATATTTAAAAATCAAAAACAAAGTGAGTATACTCTATTAAACTACGACGACGAAATGGTAAAAGAGTTTGCTAGTGAAACAAACGGAAAGGTGGTATGGGTATCAACAAAACAAAAGGTAGACGGAGCATATTTGCAAGATGGGATTTTATATTTCAAAGAAGACCCCGTAATTAACGTGTCGGATTTACCCGTCGGTGGGTTACATAACGTATATAACGCATTATTTACTATATCCGTAGGAGTAATCCTAGGAATAAAAAAAGAAGTGATAGAAAAATCCTTAAAAAACTTTAAGGGAATTAAGCATAGAATTGAACTAATTTTAGAAAAAGACGGAGTAAAATATTACGACGATTCAAAAGCAACCAACGTTGCTTCAACGTTGACGGCTTTATCAAGTATGCAAAATCCAACGTTGCTTATTTTGGGTGGAAGCGAAAAAGGGGAAAATTACGACGAGTTGTTTTCTAAAGTTAAAAGCATGCCCGTTAAACACGTTATTTTGACGGGTGATTCTAAATATCATATGCTAGAGAGCGCAGGAAGAGTAGGTTGGACGGAATTAACGCTAACCCCCGACTTTGACTATGCAGTTAAAATAGCAAGTTTAATTGCTAATGAAGGCGACAACGTTTTGCTTAGTCCTGCGTGCGCAAGTTTTGATAAATTTTCTAATTTTGAAGAACGTGGCGATAGATTCAGCGCTATCGTTAGGGGGCTTAATTGAACAAAACCCTTCTAAAAGAAAACAACGGAAAAGGGGACTACATCTTAATTATTTCCGTTATAGTGCTTGCTTTGATTGGTGTAATTTTTATTTATTCTGCAAGTAATTATTCAGCAAAAGCCACTTATAACGATTCTTTTTACTTTGTAAAAAAGCAATTAATAGGTATCGTTCTTGGCGTAATAGTAATGTTTTTAACTTGCAACCTTAATTACGTAAAGTTAAAAAAGTTTTGGATACCCGTTTCCGTTATATCTTTTGTGCTATTAATTCTAGTATTTATCCCAGGAATTGGGGTTGAAAACTACGGCGCAAAAAGATGGATAAATCTAGGGTTTTCCACACTACAGCCGTCTGAAATCGCCAAGTTTTCTCTTATATTATTTACTGCAGTATATTTTTCAAAAAATCCACACAGAGCAAAGTCTTTTATTGGAATTTTGCCCGTTTTATTATACGGCATGGCAACTTGTTTGTTGATAATTATTGAGCCTAATATGTCCATTACGGTTTGCGTTGCCTTGCTTATGATAACCATGCTATTTGCCTGTGGAATGAAAGTAAAACATCTTTTATTATTGCTTGTTCCAGCCCTTGTTTTAGGGGTTGTGCTAATTCTTATAGAACCGTATAGGTTTGATAGGCTTTTGGCGTTTATAAATCCGTGGGCAAATCCTAAAGGTGAAGGATATCAACTACTTCAATCTCTATATGCTTTAGGTTCAGGTGGATGGTTTGGTGTCGGGCTGTTTAATTCAAGGCAAAAGTTTGCATTCCTACCTTTTTCCGAATCGGATTTTATTCTAGCCGTTATAGGCGAAGAAATAGGCTTCGTGGGGCTGTTATTTTTCTTTTCGTTAATCGGCTTGATTATATATAGGGGAATAAAAATTGCCTATAAATCCAAAGACGTTTTCGGCTACGTTTTAGCCCTTGGAATAACTATGATTTTTGGCATACAAGCAGTCGTAAACGCACTGGTGGTTACGGGTAGTATTCCACCAACGGGCTTGCCTTTACCTTTAGTTTCTAGTGGTAATACGGCGATAATTATTTTCATGGCAGAAATGGGGATACTCTTTAACGTTTCTAAAAACAGCCGATTAACTTTTTAAGGTTTCTTTCCATAGAATGGTATATATACTTGTAAGGGGACTATCATGAAAAAATACCAGATATTCGGTGGAAATAAACTTTATGGAAGAATAACTGCAGAAAGCGCAAAAAATTCCGTGCTTGCTTTAATTGCAGGTTCATTGCTTACCGACGAAGAAGTTGTTATAGAAAATTGTCCTAAAATAAACGACGTATTAAATATGGTAAATATCCTTTCTTCTCTTGGCGTAAAGGCAGAATTTGTTGACGATTGCCTTATAATTAACGCAAGCAGTAGAAAGGGTTTTTGCGTTGATAAAGAATTGTCAAAAAAATTAAGAACTTCAATATATTTTATGGGTGCGCTGGTTGGTAAGGGTGGCGTATGCCAGTTATATTTACCGGGTGGTTGCAACATAGGAAAAAGACCTATTGATATACATATTGAGTCCCTTAAAAAGTTGGGTGTTAAAGTAACGATAAAAGACGAACAGATTTTATGTCAAAGATTAAATAAAAAGGGTGGCAGAGTAATATTTCCATTTCCAAGTGTCGGCGCAACGGTAAACGTCATGCTTGCTTCCGTTTTGACGAATGGAACAAGCATAATTTACAACTGCGCAAAAGAACCTGAAATAAAAGACCTTGCTAATTTCTTAAATTCAATGGGGGCAAAGATTTCGGGGGCTGGAACTAGCAGAATAGAAATTAAAGGGGTTAAAAAACTTGGTGGAACTAGTTATAAACCAATTTCTGATAGGATAGAAATCGGAACTTATCTGCTTGCAGGCGCTATTGCAGGTGGGGAAATAGAAATTTGCAATGCAAATATGCAAAATATTGAATTACTTGCGCATAAAATTTCAAATATCTCTTGCAAAATTACTTATATTAGTGATATAATAAATATAAAATATAAACAAAGGGGATTTGCCTTTAATTTAGAAACGGGGCCATTCCCAAAATTTTCAACTGACCTACAACCGCAAACGTTAGCATACCTTTGTATTTGCCGTGGGCAATCGGTTGTGAAAGAGACTATGTTTGAAAATCGCTTTTCGCAAGTTTCCGATTTAATTAGAATGGGTGCAAACGTAAAAGTTGAAGGTAGCGTCGCTTATGTAAACGGCGTTTCAAAACTAAAAGGTTGTGTGGTTAAGGCAAAAGATTTGCGTGGTGGCGCTTCCTTGGTTTTGGCAGGGCTTAATGCAGACGGGGTCACTACCATTGAAGACGTTGAGCATATTGAAAGGGGATACTTTAATATGGCTCAAAAGTTAACCTCTTTAGGCGCAAAAATTAAAGTAATTACGTAGAAAGGATAAATGCTATGAAAGTAAAAAAGATTTTGGTTATATCGTTAGCGGTTGTGTTTATGTTAACCGTTTTACTTTCGTGCGTTTTTATTTTTTCCATAAAAAAAGTTAACGTAAAGTTTAACGTTGCAACGGGCAACGGAGTAGTGGAAATTCAAAAAGAACTAGATAAATACGTTGGCGACAACCTTTTATTTTTAGATCTTGACGACGTTTATAAGGACTTGGAACAAAACCCTTATTACGAAGTCGTTAAGGTTGAAAAAAACTATCCTAATCTTTTAACCGTAGAATTTACTGAAAGATTGGAAACTTATTGTCTAGAGTATGAAGAAAAAGTTTTTACTTTAGATAAAGAGGGTTTTGTGTTAAACCAGAAAAACCTTTCTGAATTTGAAGGCGTTGGTAGCGATAGGATAATGCTTGAATTAGATTCATTTACCATTCGTTCTTTAAGCGTTGGCTCAAAAATCTCAACTGACGACGATGAAGTTCTTTTCTCTGTTTTTGAAATGGCTAAAGCAGTTAGGCTTACCGATTGTATAAATAGGATAAAAGTTAGGTCGTTTTCTATAGATAGAACTGCGTGGTTCTATATAGATACGGGTGTTACTATTCAAGTTCCAAAAGTATACGAAAGGGGTGTGGACAAGATAGTTTGCGCCTTTGACGTTTATGATAATTCAGACGATTATTTTAAGTCGTTTGATACTTTAATCGTAACGATAAATCAAAACACCGGTGAAATTCAAGTGGATTCCACGGGGGAAATAGGTGAATAATATGAAGAAAAAACAAGTTGCTATTATAGACGTTGGTTCTTCTGAAATTAGGGCTATTGTTGGCGAAAGGGGTGTTAACAATACTTTTATAATTAAAGGAAGGTCAAACTTTGCATACGACGGCTATGCCGACGGTTCTTTTTTTGATATTAATACCCTTAAAAAACAATTACTCTCTGCAGGAGAATATCTAAAAAGCGTTGCTAGGTCTGACGTTGATACTGTATACGTTGGCGTTCCGGGCGCTTTTACACAAGTGGTTGTTAAGGGTAGCCAGATTTCCTTTTCTAAAAGCAAAAAGATAAACGAAGACGACGTGGACAAGCTTTTTGACGGGGCGTTCGTTGCTAATAGCGCTAATTCAACCTTGATTAATAGGTCTGCCGTTATCTATGAACTAAACGATTTTAGAAGATTGGCAAACCCTATCGGTGTTCAAGGCGAAATTCTTAAGGGTAAACTCTCGTTTATTTCATGTTCAAATTATTTTATTGAAGCAGTTAAACCTGCCCTAAAAACTGCAGGATTTAAGCAAATAGAATTCGTTTCAAGCCAACTTGCCCAAGCAATGTTCTTGTTTGACGCTGAAGCAAGAGATAGGCTTGCAATTTTAGTTGACGTTGGATATATTTCCACAACCTTATCAGTTATTCAAGGTGACGGGATAGTTTATCAACGTTCGTTTAATTTTGGTGGGGGATACGTTACTGCGTCGATTGCTCAAACG
This sequence comes from Christensenellaceae bacterium, assembly GCA_045591355.1. Lineage (GTDB taxonomy): Bacteria > Bacillota > Clostridia > Christensenellales > Borkfalkiaceae > UBA1259. Next base: position 17,381 of record JAZNSS010000024.1, read on the forward strand.
TTTGATATGCAATTCGACCATGCCGAAGCGTTAAAACGTAGGGTAAATTTAAGCCAAATTTCTTCTGCTAGCGCAGTTGAAGTTATTCGTGGCGACGACGGTAAGTATTATAACGTAGACCAGTTAAAACAACTTATCACTAACACGTTAGAAGATTTCTGTTCTGAAATTTCAGACAGTTTAGAAAACGTTGGATTTGTTATTCCAGAATACGTTCCACTCAAAATTTCCGGTGGTGGAATTGCCTTTTTAAGGGGTGCAAAACAATACGTTGCTAATAGACTAGGAATGGCAGTCGAAACGATTGCTCCGTCTGTTCCATTAATGGATAATCCTTTGGAATCTGCTAGTCTTTCTTTGTTAGATATTGCCCTAGCGCAATAATTCATTTTTAATATTTTGGAGGAATTACTAATGTTCGGTCAAGAAAAGTTTATTAACCCAGCAGTCATTAAGGTAATGGGTGTTGGTGGTGGTGGATGTAACGCCATAAATAGTATGATAGATTCGGGTATTACAAGCGCAAAGTTTATCGCCGTTAATACCGATAGCCAAGCCCTTTTATTATCTAAGTCTGATAATAGAATTCAAATTGGCGCAAACCTTACCAAAGGTCTAGGCGCTGGAAGTGACCCTAATATTGGTGAAGCAGCCGCAGAAGAATCTAAAGACGTTATTGCTCAAGAACTTGAAGGAACGGATCTTTTGTTTATTGCCTCAGGTATGGGTGGTGGCACGGGAACGGGCGCAGCATCTGTTATTGCTAGAATCGCGCGTGAACTAGGTATTTTAACGGTTGCCGTTGTTACCAAACCTTTCTCTTTTGAAGGCAAAGTTCGTAATGAAAACGCAAACAAAGGCATTAATAACTTAAAGAAATACGTTGACACTTTAGTTATTATTCCAAATGATAAATTGTTGCAATTTTTACCACCACAAACTTGTATGCTTGACGCATTCAAGGTTGCCGACGATATGCTTAAACAAGGCATAGTTGGTATAGTTGATTTAATAGCAACTCCATCTTTAATTAACTTGGATTTTGCTGACATTAATACGGTTATGCGTAATCAAGGTCTTGCTCATATGGGTATAGGTAGAGCAAAGGGTGAAAATAGGGTAATTGAGTCCGTTCGTCAAGCCGTTTCTAGCCCATTACTTGAAACTACTATTGAAGGCGCAAAATCAATCATTCTTAACGTTTCGGGTGGGGCAGATTTAATGCTTTCCGAAGTAAGCGAAGCCGCTGCTTTAGTTCAAGGAATTATTGATCCAGACGCTAATATTATCTTTGGTCAAACGATTGACGATAGTTTAAGAGAAGAAGTAAAAATTACCGTTATTGCAACGGGATTTTCTTCGCCAAGTGACGACGTTAAGTTGGAAATTAAACCGGAATTTAAATTCGTTGACGACTCCGTTCCTCCATTACTTCGTGATATTGAAAACGTAGAAGAAGTTGCTAATAATGAGCCTGTTATTGAAACCGTGGTTGAAACAGAAAATGAAAGCGCTTCAACTGAAACGGTTGCAACTGAGCCGGAAAAGAAGGGAAAGGAACTTCCAGCGTTTATGAGAAAATTATTCAAAAAGTAAAATAGTTTTAAGAAAAAAACTCCACTAAAAATGTGGAGTTTTTTTATTTAACATGAAATTTTGTGGGTGTAAAAAGATAAATTAACTCACTAGATATTAGTTTCGTTATATAAAAAAAATATATCAAAACCA
>JAZNSS010000025.1:0-59631 GCA_045591355.1 Christensenellaceae bacterium
CTTTCAAAAGCAAAGAAGTTGCCTTTAGTTTTGATAATATCTTTAACGGTATTCGTAATGTGTTTAATAACAAATTATGCAACCGTTCCCTTTTCAAATATATTAAATGAAAAAACGGTATGCATAGGTGGATTAATCCTTATTGCCGTTGGAATATATAATTTAATAAAAAAGAACGACCAATTAAAAAATCATAAGAACTTTATTATACAATCTTTAACTGCCGGTTTTGCCGTAGGACTAGACGGCGCCGTAGCAAATTTATCTCTTGCGATAATGGGGATAAACGATTTTTACGTTCCAATAATCATTGCTATTATGCATGGTTTAATGATAGGTTTAAGCGTAACACTATCTGAACTTCCGTTTGTAAAAAAATTAAAAAGATTCTATTTTATACCACCTATTCTACTAATCATTTTAGGATTGTATAAGTTTCTTCCAATATTTTTTTAAGAGCGCTGAAGAAGATTTTTTAAAACAACTTAAAAAATACAAATCGGTAAACGCCGATTTTCTCCCCCAGCAAATCCCCACGTATGCAACGTTAAACAAAACAAAAAAGCCACGTAAACGTGGCTTTTTGTTTTGGTGGAGACGTGGAGATTTGCACTCCAGTCTTGAACGCTTCATCAAAACCTTCTACATACTTATCCGACGATTGAATTTAAGAACGCATATGGTCGTCGGCGACCTTTACACGTTCCGAAGTTGCTATAATCCATTAATTTGACACAACTAAATCAAACTAACAGTTCCCCGTCTAACTGACGCCTTATTCCATTCCAACGGGCGAGAACGGATAAAGCGACGCATTAAATTAAGCTGCGTATGCTAATTTTTGATTGTTAGCATTTAAATTTAAGTTTCCGTTTTAACGAAGACGGAACTTCGGTATGCTTACGTTGTGAATCAGTCGCCCAATCGAAACTGAATCGCCCCCGTGTTATCTATAATTTTTTATTTCCCTTTCCTTTTCTCTATTTAAGTCCTTTTCCATAATAGAACGTTTTTTATCGTAAGTGTGTTTACCTTGGCATAAACCTAGTTCCACTTTAACTAAAGATTGATTAAAATATACTTTTAAGGGAACAAGGGTTAAGCCTTTTTGATTAACCTTGGTTGAAAGTTTAATAATTTCGTTTTTGTGCAAAAGCAACTTTCTGTCTCGTCTTGAATTCTTTGTGTTAAACGCACCTTGTTTATCGTATAAAGCAATGTGCATGTTTTTCAAAAGCATTTCGCCGTTAGAAATCAAGCAAAAACTATCCTTAAGGTTGCAACTATTTACCCTTAAAGACTTTACTTCACTACCTTCTAACACTATTCCTGCTTCAATCTTTTCTAACACGAAATAATCGTGGTAAGCAGTTCTATTAGTTGAAATTACTTTTTCTTCCATAATTCTATTTATATTCTACAACTTTAGTTTATATTTTGCAACTTTTTTACGCAAAAACAAATTCAGCGCGTCTATCTGTGTAATTTACCCCTGCGACCTTAATCGTAACCTTTTGACCTAGTTTATACTTTATTTTGCCGTCTGTAAGAAGCAAATTCTTGTTATCGTAATCAAATCTTTTGCCACTTATGGTCTCAATTTTAATTAAACCTTCAATTCCGTTTTCTAGTTCTACGAAAAGTCCGAACGGAGTAACCCCACTTATTATCCCGTAAAAAGTGTCGCCTACGTAATAGCTTATATAAAGCATTTTATAATAATCGTCAATGGCGCGCTCTGCTTCTAGGGCGTTTCGTTCAGTCTCTGACGAACGACTAGCCACCCCTTTTGCAACGCTTTTATATTTCTTGTTTACAAACGCTTTCCCTTGTTGCATATATTCTTTTAATACTCTATGCACGAATAGGTCGGGATATCTTCTAATAGGTGAAGTAAAATGACAATAATGCGTTTCACCTAAACCGAAATGACCTTTAAGAATTTCAGAGTATTTAGCCTTTTGCATTGAGCGTAACATTACGGTATTAATTACGTTAAACGCAGGGTGGTCCTTGGTTTTTTCTAATATTTCTTGATAATCTTTCGTTGATAGTCCTTCTTTATAATTACATTTAAGGCCTAACCCTTCCAAAAAGGATAAAAAATGCCTATACTTTTCTTCATCTGGGCGTTCGTGAACACGATAGACACATGGTATATCTTCGTCAAACATAGTTTTTGCAACGAAAACGTTAGCCGAAATCATAAAAGCTTCAATAATTCTATGCGCTTTATCTCTTGGCGCAATAGAAACGTTAATCGAACCATTTTTATCAACCGTTATTTGACTTTCCTTAACGTCTAAGTCAACGCAACCTTTATTATCCCTATCGTTTATTAAAACGTCTGAAAGTTCGTCCATCAAAAGAATTTTGTCTTTAATAAAAGAATATTTATCGCAAAGGTCTTTATCCCCATCGATTATTTTTTGAACGTTCGTATAGGTCATTCTTGCTCTGCTTTTAATAACCGATTTATACAACTGCCCGTTTAGGACTTCCCCCACTTTATTTATAGTTAAAAGACAAGATATGGCAAGACGATCTTTCCCTTCTTCTAGTGAACAAATATTATTACATAGGTTTTCAGGTAGCATTGGAATAACTTTTTCTGGAAAGTAAACGCTCGTTCCACGAAGATAGGCTTCACGGTCAATTTCATTTCCGTCTTTAACGTAATGAGTTACGTCTGCAATATGCACGCCTAAAAGATAGTTGCCATTTTGGTCAATATCTATAGAAACAGCATCGTCAAAATCCCTAGAGTCTTCACCGTCTATAGTGAAACAAAGGAAATCACGAAAATCTTTTCTATCTACAAAATCTTCTTCGGTAGGGTCTGATAATCTATTAGCAAATTTGATAACGCTTGTTGGAAATTTATCATTTAACCCGTAAGTTCTTTCAATGCATTTTAGTTCTGTAGCCCTAGAAAACTGTCTGCCTAAAACTTCCTTAATAAGCCCTTCAGGAGATTTCTTAAAAGGATATGCAGTTATCTTGCAAACAACTTTATCCCCCGACTTCGCCCTTAACCCTTTACCAAAAGGCACGAAAACGTCGGTGGAAAATTTTTTATCGTCAGGGGTAACAAAACCACCGTGTTTAGATGAAAAATAAGTGCCAACGACTTCAGAAAGACCACGTTCTAGAATTTTTAAAATACGGGCAGTAGTGCGTTCGCCTTTGACGTAAGTTGCCTCTGCCAAAACAAAATCTTTATGAAGCGCACCCTTTAATTCGCTATGTGGAATAAAAAAATCTTCTAATTCTGGGTTTGAAGGCAGCAAGAATGCATATCCCCTTTCGTTACCTTGAATAACCCCTTCTATAACTAATCTTTTCATAATAAAAAATAAAGCGGTTCTTAAAAAGAACCGCCGAAATAAACGTTTTAATGTTAAGCTTGAATGCTTGCAACAATAGCAAAAACAATACAGAAAACAGTCAAAATGATTCCACTAATTACTGTAAGTTTCTTCATTTTACTTTCAAAAGTTTTACTCTTGTTTTTACCTAAAAAAGTTTCGGTAGTTCCACCGAGCGCGCTAACACCCGAAGAATTGCCTGGTTGGAATAATACAACCAAAATAACAAATAATGCAGCGATTACCATAATAACTAAAAGAACGTATTTTAACCATGTATGCCAAACGTTATTAAAGCCAGCGCTAGCTAAAAGAATACTATTTAACAAATTCATTTTAATCTCCTTAACCGTTCAAAAATGACTTTTTACTTTTAAAGCATAGTAATTGTAACACAAGAAACGGTTTTTTTCAACTGTTTTTTAATACTTTTATCTAATAATTAAAGATTTTCCTGTCATTTCTGCCGGAATTTGAATATCCATCATATCTAAAAGGGTTGGAGCAATATCACAAAGCTTTCCACCTTCTAAAAGTTTTTTATCCTTAAACTTTTCACCAACAACAATCAATGGAACGATATTAGTCGTATGCGCAGTAAATGGAGAACCATCTTTTTCTTGCATTTTATCTGCGTTGCCGTGGTCTGCTGTGATTATGGCGCAACCATCTAGTTCTAATATTTTATCAATTACCTTTTTAACACATTCGTCAACGGCTTTAACTGCTTTAACAGCCGCATCAAACGCACCCGTATGTCCAACCATATCACAGTTAGCAAAGTTTAATACCATCACGTCGTATTTGCCAGAATCTAATTCTTCTATTGCTCTATCTGCTACTTCATATGCGCTCATTTCTGGCTTTAAGTCGTAAGTTGCAACGCATGGCGATGGAATAACTATTCTAGTTTCCCCTTCTACAGGCGCTTCTAATTTTGCGTTAAAGAAGAAAGTAACGTGCGCGTATTTTTCCGTTTCTGCAATATGAAGTTGAGTCTTGCCAATTTTTGATAGGTATTGTGGCAAGGTGTTGGTAATAGTTTCAGGTGGGAATGCAACAAACACGTCTTTGAAACTAGCGTCGTATACTGCAAAACCCGTATAAACGGGAGCAAGAAAGCCTGACTTTCTATTAAAATACATAGTCTTGCCCTTTTCTTCGTCAAGATAAGGTGTAAAATCTGCTTGAGACATAGCCCTTGAAATTTGCCTTGCTCTATCTGGACGGAAATTGAAGAAAATAATAGAATCGTTCTTTTCAATAAGACCGATTGGCTTTCCGTTTTCGCAAACGTTAGTAGGCAACATAAATTCGTCGGTAACGCCCTTTTCATAACTGCTTTCAATAGCAGAAATTGCGTTGTCAGCCTTTTCACCACTACCAAGGGTTAGCATGTCGTATGCCTTTTCTACTCTATCCCAGTTGTTATCTCTATCCATAACGTAGTATCTACCACATACGGAAGCAATTTTACCATAGCCAAGTTTATCTATTTCTTTTTGCAAGTCAGACACAAAGCCAGCGCCTGATTTTGGATCAGTATCTCTACCGTCTAAGAAACAATGAACGTAAGTTTCTTTAACACCCTTTTCTTTTGCAAGTTTAAGTAAAGCGTAAACGTGAGTTATGTGAGAATGAACGCCACCCGTAGATAATAAACCGTAAAGATGTAATTTTTTATTGTCAACAACTGCATTATCAACTGCTTTTAGCAATGCCTCATTGGTAAAGAAATCACCATCGCTAATAGACTTTGTGATTTTAGTTAAATCTTGGTAAATAACCCTACCAGCGCCGATATTTAAGTGACCAACTTCAGAATTGCCCATTTGACCGTCAGGCAAACCAACGTCCATACCACTAGCGCCAATATACGTTGAAGGATATTGTTTGAATAAATTTTTTACGTTAACGCTATCGGCTTTTGCAATAGCATTACCAAATTCGCTTGGGTTATACCCATAGCCATCCATTATTATAATACATGCAGGTGATTTTTTCATTTTAGCACTTCCCTATATATTTATCTTGATAAATTATATATTATTTTAAAAATAAACGCAAGCAGAATAAAGAGCAAATTCTTTATAAATAAAAAACAAGGTGGAAAATCCACCTTGTTAATTAGTAAAATTATTTAGTTCCGAAAATTCTGTCGCCAGCGTCTCCTAAGCCAGGAAGAATATAACAGTGGTCGTTTAGGCACCTATCAAGAGTTGAAACGTAAATTTCAACGTCAGGATGAATTTCTGCAACTTTGGAAACACCTTCAGGCGCTCCTATAATTGACATAAGTTTAATTCTTTTACAACCACGTTTTTTAAGCATTGTAATTGCGTCGCAAGCGCTTCCACCCGTTGCAAGCATGGGGTCAACAACCATTACGACCTTTTCCTCAATACCAACGGGAAGTTTACAATAATATTCTTTAGGTTCAAAAGTTTCTTCGTCACGATATAAGCCTATATGCCCAACTTTTGCCGCTGGGAACAAGGATAATATACCGTCAACCATACCAAGCCCTGCACGAAGAATTGGCACGATTGCGATAGAATTTTCTTTAACAACGGTTTGCTCAACAGTTTCTAATGGAGTTTCAACTATTCTAGTTTCAGTTGGAACGTCTTTAAAACTTTCATAAGCCATAAGCGTTGCTAGTTCGCTAATTATTTCTCTAAACTGTTTGGTATTAGTGTTTTTATCTCTAATAATAGCAAGTTTATGTCTAATAAGCGGATGATCTAAAATATGAACGTTTTTATAATCCTTCATTTTAATACCTTGATGCGTAGTAATTATTTTTCTTCAGATTTATCTTCTTTTTTCTTACCAATAGAACCTAAAAGGTTAACAAGTATACCAAGAATTAATGCGCATGCAACTGCTGTAATCTTAATCTTGAAGAATTGTAATGACATTCCACCAACACCAGCGATAAGAATAACTGAGACGGTGAAAAGGTTTCTGTTGTCGTTAAGGTCAACTTTTTGAACCATTTTCAAACCAGAAACAGCGATAAAGCCGTATAGAGAAACACAAACACCACCCATTACACATGCAGGAATAGTTGCTAAGAATGTTACGAATGGAGCGAAGAAAGATGCAAGTAAGCAAATAATAGCGGCTGTAAGAATTGTAACGATAGAAGCGTTACCAGAAATAGCAACACAACCAACAGATTCGCCGTAAGTAGTATTTGGACAACCACCGAAGAATGCGCCAGCGATAGAACCAACACCGTCACCAAGTAGCGTTCTATGTAAACCAGGGTCTTTAGTAAGGTCTGTGCCAATGATTGAAGAAATGTTCTTGTGGTCAGCCAAGTGTTCTGCAAATACAACGAATGCGACAGGCATATACGCAACGAACAATGATAGTAAGTAAGCGCCGAAAGAACCGAAATCACCAAAGTTATAGTTGCCAGAGAAAGCAGTTATGAAAGAGAAATCAGGCAACCAATCCATATTTAAGAAAGGTGTGAAATCAACTAATAAGAATCTTGGGTCGTTACCAATATGATAACCAAACACAGTAAATAAAGTTGCTGCAACGTAGCCAGCACCAATACCGATAATGAAAGGAATCATCTTTGGTAACTTTTTGCCGTAAACTGAGCAAACGATAACGGTTGCTAAAGTTATTAGAGCGCATATTAAACCAAGAACTGAATTAACGTTCATGATATAAGCAGAAGCGCCAGCGTCATAAGTAACTCTCATAACGGCATCTTTAATAGCGTTGCTAGAAAGAGATAAACCAATAACTGCAACGGTTGGTCCAATAACTGCAGCAGGCATTAATTTATTAATCCAATTAACGCCAACGAACTTGATAATGATAGCAATAACTACGTAAACCAAGCCAGCCATTACAGCACCGATAATTAAACCTAAATAACCTGCAGAAGCACTAACAGCGCCACCGAAAGCCGCGCACATAGAGCCAATAAATGCAAAAGACGAGCCTAAAAATACAGGGCTTTTGAATTTAGTGAACAATAAGTAAACGATAGTTCCAATACCAGCGCCAAAAAGAGCGGCAGATTGGCTCATACCGTTACCTACGATTGCAGGCACAGCGATTGTTGCTGCTAGGATAGCAAGCACTTGTTGAAAAGCAAACACAAGCGTTTTCCATGCGCCAGGTCTGTCTTTCACGCCATAAACAAGATTTGAATTGTTCATTTGTAAAAAACCTCCAAAAAAATTACGTAATATAAAAAAGTCTTTTAAACGTTAATTTAAAAGACAATTTTCCCATAATTAATTTGTTTTAAAAAAATCGATAGTGATTGTGTATTATTTATACAGTTATAACGTGATGAAGTTTTAAAACTATATACTAAACACATCTCTTTACCCTACCTTTTTACATATTAGCACAATTTATAAAACTTTTCAATAGCATTTTAAAAATTATTTTAAAATATGTTAAAACTAGGTGTTAAGGCGCAATCATTTAACTTTCTTTTCGCAATAAATACAACGGTGAACGTTAAACTCTTTATCCACAAGTTTAAACGATTGCTTTAACTCTTGTTCGGTGTTTGAAATGCATTTTGGATTAGAACAAACCTTTCCTTCAAGTTCAACTTCGTCGCAACGCTTTAGATAATCAAGTTTATCAACTTCTGGATGATTTAAGAGTTTAAGTATTAGCGCCATTCTAATATGCTTAGCGTTTAGAACTTGCTTAAAATAACAAGCACGTGGATCAGCGTCGATTGCAACGCTAATTTCATTAACCCTTGGTAGTGGGTGTAAAATTATCGTATCGCTTTTAGCGTGTTTCATTTTTTCTTCGTTAAGAATATAGCAATCTTTTAACCTTTCGTATTCTGCTTGGTCGGTAAATCTTTCACCCTGAACTCTAGTCATATATAAAACGTCTAGTTTGCCTATAACGTTTTCTAAATTATCAGTTTCTTCATAAGGGATATTGTTGATATCTAATTCTCTTTTAACGTAGAATGGAAGTTTTAGTTCGTCAGGTGAAATTAAAATAATTTTAACACCGGTATATCTTGCCAATGCAACGATTAAAGAATGGACTGTTCTTCCATACTTTAAGTCCCCGCAAAAGCCAACGGTTAAGTCATTTAATCTACCCTTTTCCTTATGAATGGTAAGTAAATCTGCTAAAGTTTGGGTTGGATGACAATGCCCACCGTCCCCAGCATTAATAATAGGAATAGAAGCATTGTTTGCCGCAACCAACGGTGCGCCCTCTAATGGATGACGCATTGCGATAATATCTGCGTAACAACTAACTACTTTAACGGTATCGGAAACGCTTTCGCCTTTAGATACCGACGTGCTTTTTGCATCAGAAAAACCAAGAACGTGACCACCTAATTCATACATTGCTGCTTCAAAAGAAAGTCTAGTTCTAGTAGACGGTTCAAAAAACAACGTAGCAAGTTTTTTGCCTTCGCAAGCCTTTGAATATTTTTGTGGATTTTTAGAGATATCTATTGCAGTATCGATAAATTCTTCTATTTCTTCAACTGAAAAATCAAGAATGTCTATCAAACTTCTTTTCATAAAAACTCCTATTAACCTTTTATCCAACTTTCATCAGAAGGGTTGTTTCTAAAAGCAATAAGTTTTGCAACGTCTTCTTCCCTAATATAACCTTCTTCTGCTGCAGTTTTTGCAATAACGTCAAAATTAGTAAGTGAATAGTTTATAACGTTTGCTTCTTTTAATCTATCCACGCCTTTTTTCATTCCGTATGTAAAGATAGAAACAACGCCTAAAACGTCAGCACCTGCTTCACGTAGAACGTTTACAACTTCAATAACGCTTCCACCCGTGGAAATCAAGTCTTCTACAACTACTACCTTTTGACCTTTTTCTAACTTGCCTTCTATTTGATTTTGTCTACCGTGGTCTTTAGCGCCCGAACGAACGTAACCCATAGGAAGATTTAGAATATGACCGGTAATTGCTGCGTGAGCAATACCTGCAGTTGAAGTTCCCATTAAAACTTCTACGTCTGCAAAGTGAGTTTTGATAAGAGATGCAAGTCCGTTTTCTACGTCGTTTCTAACCTTTGGAGCAGTTAAGGTTAAACGGTTATCACAATATACGGGGCTTTTGATTCCACTTGCCCAAGTAAATGGTTCGTCTGGTCTAAAGAACACAGCCTTTATAGATAATAAATCTTTAGCAATAAGTTTTTCCATTATAATTCTCCTTATAAATTAACCTAAAAATTCTTTAATACATCTTTCGTATGCTTTTACGGGGTCTTCAGCAGCAGTTATAGGTCTACCAACGACTATATAGTCTGAACCTATTTCTCTTGCTTGGGCTGGCGTCATTATTCTCTTTTGATCGCCAACTTCGCCGTCGGCAAATCTAATACCTGGTGTAACGGTCAAGAAATTATCGCCACAGACGTCATGAACCTTTTGCGCTTCTAATGGAGAACATACTACGCCGTCAAGACCTGCGTCGGCAGAAACTTTTGCATAGTGCATAACTACTTTGTCGATAGGCTTTTCAATAAGCAAATCTCTTTCCATAGTTTCTTGATCAGTAGAAGTTAACTGAGTAACGGCGATAAGTAAAGGTCTTGTCCCGTCAGGTCTTGTTAGACCTTCTAAAGCGCCTTTCATCATATTTGTTGCGCCTGCAGCGTGCAAGTTACACATATCAACGTCAAGTCTACTTAATACTGCCATTGACTTTTTAACGGTATTTGGAATATCGTGAAGTTTTAAGTCTAGGAAAATTTTATGTCCCCTAGCCTTTATTTCTTTAACGATTTGTGGACCTTCTGCGTAATAAAGTTCCATACCGATTTTTACGAAAGGTTTTTTGCCTTTGAACAAATCTAAAAAGTTCAATACCTTTTCCTTGCTATCAAAATCACAAGCAATGATAACGTCTTTTGCCATTATAAGCACCCTCCTATAATTTCTGATAATGAATTTATTTTATATTTTTCCATAACAATTGGTAAATCTTCTATTATTTGCTTACTAGCGTAAGGATTAACTAGGTTTGCTGCGCCTACTCCAACGGCAGTTGCGCCTGCAAGCATCATTTCTATAACGTTTTCAGCAGAAGATACGCCACCCATTCCTATAACGGGAATCTTAACAGCCTTGCTTACTTGGTAAACCATTCTAACGGCAACGGGGAAAATAGCGTCGCCAGAGAACCCACCCATTTTATTTGCAATAACGGGGCGTTTAGTTCTTAAATCAATACGCATTCCCATAAGGGTATTAATTAAACTTACGCCATCTGCCCCACCGTCTTCACACGCTTTGGCGATTGATACGATATCCGTTGCGTTTGGCGAAAGTTTTAATATAACCGGTTTTGTCGTTACTTCCTTCACCCTTTTAGTTACTTCGTAAACGTTCTTTTCGCTTGTTCCGAAACTTAACCCACCACCGTGAACGTTTGGACAACTAACGTTTACTTCAAACCAACCTATTTGGTCTATCTTATCAAGTTTTGAGCAAACTTCAACGTATTCGTCAACGGAAAAACCACTTACGTTTGCCATTACCTTTTTAATAAACACTTTTGCAAGTTTTGGCAATTCTTCGCTAATAACTTTATCAACGCCTGGGTTTTGTAAACCAACGGAGTTAATAAGCCCTGAACTACATTCTGCAATTCTTGGAGTGGGGTTGCCAAACCTTGGCTCTAGAGTAGTTCCCTTAAAGGAAAACGTTCCCAAACAATTTATATCGTAAAGTTCAGCAAATTCATAGCCAAAGCCGAAAGTTCCACTTGCAGGAATTATAGGATTATCTAAAGTAATCCCTAAAAGATTAACTTTTGTGTCTACCATATAATTTCCTCCTTAAACATAACGGGGCCTTCCTTGCAAATACGCTTATTACCCGTTAAAGTTTTACAAGAACAACCCATACAAGCGCCGAAGCCACAGCCCATACGTTCTTCAAAACTCATTTGTCCACTAGTCTTTGATGCCTTATATACTGCTTTAAGCATAGGTTCTGGCCCACAAGTATAAAAATATGAATAATCAACCTTATTAAGAGCGTCGGTAACGAAACCTTTTATACCGTAAGAGCCGTCAACAGTAGTTACTAAAACGTCTAACCCAAGAGCCTTAAATTCCTTTTCGTAAAAGATTTCACTTTTAGTATTAAAGCCTAATATAACGGTAGGTTTTACCCCCTTTTCAATTAACCTTTTCGCTAGCAAATACATTGGTGGAACGCCTACGCCACCACCTATTAAAACGGGGTTATTGCCCGAAAGAGATAAATTATATCCGTTGCCTAGCCCTGTTAAAATATCTAGCTTTCCGTCTTGCATTTTGCAAAGTCTTTCCGTGCCTTTGCCAACGACTTTATAGATAATAGTAACGCTATTTGCATCAACGTCACAAACGGATATAGGACGGCGCAAAAACAATCCGTCAATTTTAATATTTATAAACTGCCCTGCATTAGTTATATCGGAAACGTCGCCTTTTAACCTCATTCTAAAAACGTTTTCCGTTAGAGCAACGTTTTCAATAATTTCAAAAAAACCTTGTTTCATTTATCACCTTTACGCATCGATTGTTGATATTGTAAGCGTAGTTTCTTCTAGCACGTCTAAAAGAACTTTAACAGTATCTAACGACGTAAATATAGTAGTGTTGCTTTCAGTTGCAAACTTGCGAATTTGATATCCGTCGGAAAGTTCCCTTGTCGCTCCAACGGCGCTAGTATTGATAATATACGCAATATGACCGTGTCTAATAGATTCTTCTATTTCGTTACTTCCTTCATTAATCTTGCCAACAACGTGCGTTCTTATGCCGTTTTCTTTAAGCATTGTTGCAGTGCCCTTTGTTGCTTCGATATTAAAGCCAAGATTATAGAATCTTCTAATAAGTGGTAGTAATTCTTCTTTATCTTTATCGGCAACGGAAGCCAACACCGTTCCGTAGTTTTGTAAATGCATACCCGACGCTTGCAATGCTTTATATAACGCACGGTTAAGTTTATCGTCATAGCCGATTGCTTCACCCGTAGACTTCATTTCAGGTGATAAATAAGCGTCAAGACCTTTTATCTTATTGAATGAGAATACAGGAACTTTTACGTAGAATCTATTCTTTTCCTTTGGATAAAGTTCGGTAATTCCTTGCTCTTTTAACGACTTTCCTAATATAACTTCGGTAGCAATGTCTGCAAGTGAATATCCCGTTGCTTTAGACAAGAATGGAACTGTTCTAGAAGAACGTGGGTTAACTTCTATGATAAATACTCTATCTTCTTTATCAACGATAAATTGAATGTTAAACAAGCCTACTATTCCAATACCTAGTCCAAGTTTTTTAGCATAATCTAAAATGGTGTCTTTAACCTTTTGAGAAATACTGAAGGTTGGATATACACTTATTGAGTCGCCAGAGTGAATACCCGTTCTTTCAACAAGTTCCATAATACCTGGAACAAAAACGTCTCTTCCGTCGCAAATAGCGTCAATTTCCACTTCTTTACCACTTATATATTTATCAACTAAAACAGGCTTGTCTTCATCAATTTCAACGGCAGTTTTAAGATAATGGCGAAGTTGACTTTCGTTAGAAACTATTTGCATTGCTCTACCACCAAGAACGAATGATGGGCGAACTAAAACGGGATAACCAACGGAGTTTGCGGCTTGAACACCGTCTTCAATTTTAGTAACGGCTCTGCCTTGTGGTTGTGGAATGTTTAATTCTTTTAACAACTTTTCAAATAAATCTCTATTTTCTGCTTTGTCAATAGCTTTACAATCCGTTCCGATAATTTTAACACCACGTTTGTCTAGTGGTTCTGCAAGGTTAATAGCAGTTTGTCCACCTAGAGAAGCGATAACGCCTTCAGGGTTTTCAAACTCGATTATATTCATAACGTCTTCCGGTGTAAGTGGTTCAAAATACAACTTATCGCTGGTGGTATAATCGGTAGAAACCGTTTCAGGGTTATTGTTAATTATAATGGCTTCGTAACCAGACTTTCTAATAGTTAAAACGGAGTGAACGGTTGAATAGTCGAATTCAACACCTTGTCCGATACGAATAGGACCTGCGCCTAAAACTACTACTTTCTTTTTGTCCGTTAATATACTGTCGTTTTCGCCCGTATAAGTAGAATAAAAATATGGGATATAAGCGCCCGTGTGCAAGGTGTCTACCATTTTGAATACAGGTTTAACGGAGTTTTGCTTTCTAAAATCGTTTACTTGTTTCTCCGTGCATTTCCACAACCTTGCAATATACATATCAGAAAAGCCCATCTTTTTAGCCTGTATAAGTTTTTCAAGGTTAAACGCGTTGGCAGATAAAACGTTTTCCATATCGATAATATCTTTGATAGCATCAAGGAAAAGTGGCGTAATTTTAGTAATGTTTTGAATTTCGTTAATATCTGCGCCACGGCTTATAAGTTCAGCGATTGCAAATAAGGTATCATGCTTAAAGGAAGATATATAATCGAATAATTCTTCCACGCTCATATCGTCGAACTTAGACAAATACAAGTGGCAAACGCCCGTTTCCAAAGAACGAACGGATTTTAACATACATTCGGCAAGGTTTTCGCCAATACCCATAACTTCGCCCGTTGCTTTCATTTGTGTTCCAAGCGCGTTTGAGGCAGAAGTAAATTTGTCAAATGGGAATCTTGGAAATTTTGCAACTATGTAATCAAGTCTTGGTTCAGTAGATGCTTTAGTGTTAGCAATTTGTATTTCATCAAGAGTCATACCAACTGCGATTTTAGCCGTTACCCTTGCAATAGGATATCCACTTGCTTTAGACGCAAGCGCAGATGAACGTGAAACTCTTGGATTTACTTCTATTAGATAATATTCGCTACTATTAGGGTTTAAGGCAAACTGAACGTTACAACCACCTTCAATTTTTAATTCCTTAATAATCTTAATAGCGCTATCGTTTAGCATTTTTAGGTCGTGGTCGTTAAGAGATAGAATAGGCGCAACTACAACTGAGTCCCCTGTGTGAACGCCTACGGGGTCAACGTTCTCCATTCCACAAATAGTAATTGCATGGTCAGTTCCGTCACGCATTACTTCAAATTCAATTTCTTTGTATCCCTTTACGCTTTTTTCAACCAAAACTTGGTGAACGGGTGATAACTTGAATGCGTTTAGACCAATTTCTTCAAGTTCTTCTTCGTTATTAGCAAAACCACCCCCTGTTCCACCTAGGGTAAAGGCTGGGCGAAGAACAACGGGATAACCAATTTCATTTGCTGCTTTTTTTGCTTGTTCTATATCGTATGTGATTTCGGATGGGATAACAGGCTCGCCAATAGATTGACACATTTCCTTAAATAGTTCTCTATCTTCTGCCCTTTCGATACTTTCGCTAGGTGTTCCTAATAGTTCTACTCTACATTCTTTAAGAACGCCTTTCTTTTCAAGTTGCATGGCAAGGTTAAGCCCCGTTTGACCACCAATGCCAGGAACGATTGCGTCAGGACGTTCATAACGGAGAATTTTTGCAACGTATTCTAACGTTAATGGTTCCATATAAACTTTATCTGCAATAGTAGTATCGGTCATTATAGTTGCTGGGTTAGAGTTAACCAAAACAACTTCATAGCCTTCTTCTTTAAGCGCAAGACAAGCTTGTGTTCCAGCGTAGTCAAATTCTGCTGCTTGACCGATAACTATTGGTCCTGAACCAATTATAAGTATCTTTTTAAGGTCTGTTCTTTTTGGCATATTGAGTTATCCTCCGAAATTATTTTTTATAAACTATTTTTTCTTTACATACAGTTAAAAGATTTTCGCCAAACAATCTGCTTCCTTCAAATGGTGTAGATTTGCCCTTTGATAGAAAATCTGCAGTGTCAACAATAAATTCTTTATCCAAATCCCAAATAGAAAAATCTCCGTCAAGATTTATCCCAAATCTATTTGCAGGGTTAGTAGACATTATCTTTACTAAAAACTCTAAAGTCATCAAACCCGTTTTTACAAAATGAGTATACATAAGCGCAAAGGAAGTTTCTATTCCCACAATTCCAAACACGCTTGATTTAAGACCTTTTGATTTTTCTTCAAAAGAGTGTGGCGCGTGGTCGGTTGCTATCATATCGATAGTTCCGTCAAACACACCTTCAATTAAAGCCTTTCTATCTTCTTTTGCGCGAATTGGTGGATTCATCTTAAACTTTCCATCTTCTTGAAGCATACTGTCGTCTAAAATAAGATAATGTGGCGCAGTTTCGCAAGTAACGTTAAGCCCTTTCTTCTTGGCTTGTCTAATAAGTTCAACCGTTTCTTTTGTGGAAACGTGGCAAACGTGGTATGCGCAACCCGTTTCTTTTACTAGTTTTAAGTCTCTTGCAACTTGACCGTATTCACTTTCCGAACAAATGCCTTTATGACCGTGTGCTTTAGCGTATTCGCCGTCGTGAATGTATCCACCCCTAAGCAAAGAATTATCTTCACAATGGCAAACCATAATTTTGCCAAGCGATTTTGCTTTAAGCATTGCGCTACGCATCATATCGTCGCTTTGAACACCCTTTCCGTCATCAGAAAAGGCAATTGCGTTCTTTGACATACCTTCCATATCGGAAAGCGTTTCGCCCTTTTGCCCAACGGTTATAGAACCGTATGGATAAACGCCTATAACGGCGTCTTTTTTGATAATATCTGTTTGGGCTTTAAGGTTTTCAATGCTATCGGGAACGGGATTTAAGTTTGGCATGGTGCATACTGCCGTAAAACCACCTCTTGCAGAAGCAAGGCTACCAGATAAAATGGTTTCTTTATAAGAAAAACCCGGCTCTCTGAAATGAACGTGAACATCACAAAGACCGGGTAATACTACCAAATTATTTAAAGAAACAGGGGCGCAAAAATAGGCTTCAGGATTAGATAAAATCTTTCCAGAAACTTCTAGGGTTTTGCCTTTTGTTAAGTTTTTTATTACACTATTTCCCATAATTATCTTCCGTTAAACTTTATATTTCACAAATGAACGCGCCGTCTTCGCCGTCAGTTTCTTGTAATAGTAAAACAATCTTTTCGTCGCTAGAGGTAGGAACGTTTTTACCAACAAAGTCAGGCTTAAACGGTAATTCCCTATGTCCCCTATCTATCAAAACGGCAAGTTGAATGGCTTTTGGTCTTGCGTATGAGAATACGGCTTCTATCGCCGCCCTCGTGGTTCTTCCCGTAAACATAACGTCGTCAACGATAACAACGATTTTATCGGTTATATCACAAGGAATAAAACATTCGCCTGCTTTAGTGTTTTTAGTTTCTTCCGTTAGGTCGTCTCTATGGCGTGTGGTATCTAAATATCCAACGGGAACGTCAACCCCTTCAAAAGCAAGAATATTATCGTGCAACATTTTTGCTAGTGGAACACCCCTTCTTTTAACGCCAAGTAAACAAAGATTATCTACACCTTTATTGCGCTCTATAATCTCGTGTGTAATACGCACGAGTGAACGCTTTATTGCCATTTCGTCTAAAATCTTTGTTTTGAACTTCATAACTTACCTTTTTGAGTTTAAAAAAGTCTTGCCCTAGGGCAAGACTTGTATACAACTTATATGCGAATACTATAAAATATGCGCTTTGTTATAAACAACCTTGCCGATATCTCGTATCAACTTAAAGATTGATTAAATTGATTATAACACCATCAAAGTTGTTTGTCAAATTTAAAGACGCATATTTTAAATTTAAAACTATATATTTTCTAAAAGTGGTTTAACCACTTTGGGGAAATCTTTATAATTATCTATTGTCAAATATTTTACTTTAGATTTATAAACCGATTCGTCGTTTCCACCTTGACCGTAATCGTCGCCAACATATGCAATTTCTTGCATTTTGTAGCCTTTTTCTTTGCAGTATGTTACTAAAGCGAAGCGCTTATCGTATGGCTTTGGCGCCATATCGAATGAAGACGACCCACCGACGAATACTACGTAATCGGAAAAAGTATCGCATACGTCTTTATAAATCGCCCTTCTCTTTTTTCTATCTGGGTCAAAGGCAAGTTTATCTTCTTGAATGGCTTTAGTTCCTAAAATAGGAAAAGTTATACAGCCCGATGGGTGAAACTCCACCGTTTCCCCTTTATATTCAGTAAAACCATACTTTTCACGAAGCATATTTACCCTTTCAGTAACCGATGCTTTATCGCAATCAACTGAGTGGTTTTTAATGATATCAAGTTCGCCCGTTTTCGCGTTGTATTCGCCGTATTGCATTCCGTAGTTACCAATTATATCAATAGGAAATTTATTTAGTTGGTTAAATATTCTATTCGCTTGTCCTGCGCCGACCATCAAGAGTTTATATTTTGTAGAAAGTTTTTCAAGTATTTTTTTATGTTCTTCTGATAAAGGCGTTTTATGATTAGTAAGCGTTCCATCTAAATCCATAGCGATTACTTTAATTTCTTTATACATATAACTTTCCTTTCAATAGGTCGTAGTTAAGCCACAAAACGGTAAACCTATCTTTTAAGTCTTTAGCATATTTAACGGCGTTAAGTATATTCTTTTCACCGTAGAAGTTTGTAAAGTCATGATATTCTAGTTCTACCTTTTTAAGCAAATCTTTTATTTGATTAGCAGAAGGCATTTCTCTTAAAACGTTTTTAATTTCTTCCTCTTTGGAAACATATATTTCTGCCCTACTTTTATTATAGTATCCCGTCTTTTTTTGCAAGTTCAAACAACCGTTTGCAACTGAAGAATAAACCCTTGTAATTTCCTCTTCAATTTGTTTTTCAGATTGAGAATAAATATCTTTATTGAAACTAGTGTTTAGAAGATTTTCTCTAACAGATGCCGTTACTACGGTTGAAAAAGCAACGTCTAAACCGTGCGATAAGTAAGGACGATTATTAACGATACCCGTAATTTCAAAGAAATGCGAAAGATGGTGTTCACTACCCGACGCCGGTCTAGAACTACCTGCAAAACTCATTAATATTCCAATAACTACTAGCGCTTGCATAAGCGACTGTATGCTTTCTGAATATCTTTTAAGCAGTCCGTCTGCAAGGCTAACGACTTTTTGTATTTGTTCCATAGTCAAATCGTATATGAACGGACATAAATATTCGCCTGTTATAATATTGCTTATCTTCCAATCGTTTAGCGCTGAATACTTGCCTATAACGTCGCCGTAGCCGGCTTTTATCATATCCATTGGCGCATTACAAAGAACGTCAACATCGGCAATTATAGATATAGGCAATCTTGCTTTAACCGTTTCTTTCATACCATTTAATATCATTGCTGCACCGTCGGAAGCGTATCCGTCCATAGATGGCGCTGTAGCAACGTCTAGGTAAGGAATTTTATTAAAGTGTGAAACGTATTTACATAGGTCTTGAATTACACCAGAGCCTACGGCTATAATTAACTCCACCCCTTGCAAAGATTTTTCAACTTTTAAAATAGCATCTTCGTTTGGAACAAGCACTTTATTTCCGTCAAAAATTACTTTGGTTAAATTCTTTTTAGTTAAAACTTGTTCAACCTTTTGCCCTGCCACCTTGTAAGTATTTTTGTCGGCAACTAATAAAATGTTTTCGAACTCAGCGCATATATCAACTAGTCTATTAATAGCATTTTTTTCTATGTAAACAGATTTGATAGCACATTCGTGTCTTTTACCACACTTGCAGTTAACCCCTTTTAACAACTCATTAATATCCATATCGTATATCCCTCAAAAACTTTTTATGATAATGTTCTGCAACATTATCATTTAAAAACTATAACAAATTATATAATTATTTTAAGGTAGCAACCATAACGGCTTTAATTGTGTGCATTCTATTTTCAGCCTCGTCAAATACTATTGAAGCAGGACTTTCAAAAACTTCGTTGGTAACTTCCATACAATCAATACCAAACTTATCGTAAATTTGCTTACCTACCGTAGTATTTAAGTCGTGGAACGCTGGTAAACAGTGCATAAATTTGCAATTTCCACTAGCGTTTTCCATTAAGGTTTTAGTAACTCTATACGGCGTTAATTCTTTTATACGTTGTTCCCAAACGGAATCAGGTTCGCCCATAGACACCCAAACGTCGGTATAAATAACGTTTGCATTTTTTGTAGCAACCATTGGGTCTTCAATAAACTCTAAAATTGCGCCCGTTTGTTTAGCAATCTTTTGACATTCTTCAATTAATTCTTTGTTAGGGAAATAATTTTTTGGCGCGCACGCAACGAAGTGCATGCCCATTTTTGCGCAACCAACCATTAAAGAGTTGCCCATATTATATCTAGCGTCGCCCATATACACGAACTTTATACCCTTTAACTTTCCAAAGTGTTCTTGAATAGTCAAAAAGTCGGCAAGGATTTGCGTTGGATGTGATTCGTTTGTTAAACCGTTCCAAACGGGAACGCCGGCGTATTTAGCAAGGTCTTCAACGATTTCTTGACCAAAACCACGATATTCAATACCGTCAAACATTCTTCCCAATACCCTAGCCGTATCGGCTATGCTTTCCTTTTTGCCTATTTGTGAACCTTGTGGATCTAAATAAACCGGGTGCATACCTAAATCGGAAGCGGCAACTTCAAAAGCGCAACGTGTTCTAGTGCTTGTTTTTTCAAAGATTAGAGCAACGTTTTTGCCTTCAAACAAACGGTGTGAAATTCCAGCTTTCTTTTCTGCTTTTAATTTACTAGCAAGGTCTATAAGACCTTGAATTTCTTCTGGGGTAAAATCTAATATTTTAAGAAAACTTTTACCTTTTAAGTTTATCATAACTCTCCTTAATTTTTGCAGGCCTGTTTAATAATTTCAACAGCCTTTTCTAATAGTTCCATAGGAATATTTAGCGCTGGTAATAATCTAAGTTTAGTTTTTGCCGTTAGTGGAAGCAATCCGTTTTGCATGCAATATGCTAGAACTTCCTTTACGGGTTTAACAGTTTCAACACCTATCATAAGCCCCATTCCACTTACGGAGATTATGCCGTCAGCACCGTTTAGACTATCAAAAATAAACTTGCTTTTTTGCTTAACTTCTTTTAATAATTCATCATTGATGCGTTCTATAATACTTATTGCGCCTGCGCAAGCGACGGGATTGCCACCAAAAGTAGAACCGTGGTCGCCAAAACCTAAAACGTTTTGTGTTTTATCGTTAAACAAACATGCGCCGATTGGAAGCCCACCACCAAGACCTTTAGCCGTTGTAACGATATCTGGTGTTATGCCGTAATTCATATACGCATATAACTCCCCTGTTCTGCCGTTACCCGTTTGAACTTCGTCTACGATAAGCAGTATATCGTTATTTTGGCAAATTTCCCAAACGGCTTTTACAAAACTATCGTCTAGGGCGATAACACCACCTTCACCTTGAACGCATTCAATCATAATTGCGCAAATTTTATTATTATCTACAAGGGTTTTAACGCTCTCAATATCGTTTGCGTTAGCATGCAAAAAACCATCGGTTAGTGGCTTAAATAATTTATGAAAATGGTCTTGCCCCGTTGCCGATAGCGTAGTTATAGTTCTACCGTGAAAACTATTATTTAGGGTGATTATTTTATAATAATCTTCTCCCTTCTTATCTTGAGCATACTTTCTTGCTGTTTTAATCGCGCACTCGTTGGCTTCTGCGCCAGAGTTAGAAAAAAACACCTTTTTCATTCCTGTTTTTTCGCAAAGCATTTCTGCTAAATCAGAACAGGGCTTGGTATAATACAAGTTAGACGTGTGCTGAATTTTATCAAGTTGACCTTTTACTGCACTTACCCACTTTTCATCGCAATAACCAAACGCAGTAACGCCGATACCCGTGCCTAAATCTATATATTCCTTTCCGTCGGAATCCTTTGCAATACTACCCTTTCCGTCAACGATTTCAAGTGGAAATCTTGCGTAAGTATTAGCGACGAATTGATTGTCCTTTTCAATAATCTTAGCCATTGTCTGCAACTACCTCTGTTCCTGCGCCTTCGTTGGTTAAAAGTTCCATTAGTATAGAGTGTGGAATTCTACCGTCCATTATAGTAACGTTTTTAACACCGTGCGAAATTGCGTCAATACAACACTTAATTTTAGGAATCATACCACCTGAAATCGTGCCGTCGGCAAGCAACGCTTTTGCCTCACCAACTTTTATGGTCGGAATTAACGTTTTAGGGTCGTCTTTATCTTTTAACAAACCAACTATATCCGTCATCATAATAAGACGTTCTGCATTCAAAGCCCCTGCGATACGTGCTGCGGCAGTATCTGCGTTGATGTTATATATGTTTCCGTCGTTATCGCTTCCTATGGTTGATACTACGGGGATATAACCCTTTTCTAAAAGGTCGGTAACAGGCTTAATATTGATACAATCAATATTTCCAACAAAACCAAGCGCTGGGTCTTTAACACTTGCTTGAATTAGTTTTCCGTCAACTCCCGAAATACCCATTGACTTGCCACCTTCCTTTTCAAGGAAGTTAACAAGCGACTTGTTAATCTTTCCTGATAAAACCATTTGGGCGATATCAACGGTTTCTTTATCGGTAACGCGTAAGCCGTTTACAAATTCCGATTGTTTGCCAAGCTTAGTCATCATTTCGCTTATTTCCGGACCACCTCCGTGAACCAAAACAACTTTAACGCCTATAAGCCATAAAAGAACAATGTCTTCCATGACTTGTTCTTTTAAATTTTCGTTAACCATTGCGTTTCCACCATATTTAACTACGACTATTTTACCGTTATAACGTTGTATGTAAGGCAATGCCTGTGTTAAAACTTCTGCGCGTTGAGCGTTGGAAAAATGATTATCCATATTTACTCCTTAGGTTCTATAATCACCGTTGATTTTAACGTAATCGTAGGTTAAATCACAACCCCATGCTTTGGAGTTAAACTCTCCGTCGTTTAAATCAACTATTATATCGATTTCTTTTTCTAAAAGAATTTCTTTTGCTTTTTCTTCAGAAAAATCTACGCTAGCGCCGTTTTTACAAACGTTGATTTTTCCTTTAACCGATTCAAAATAAACGTCTATTTTGTTAACGTTTACGTCAGCGCCACTATAACCGATAGCGCACAAAACTCTACCCCAGTTTGCGTCAGCGCCAAACATTGCCGCCTTTAGAAGACTTGAACAAATTACGCTTTTAGCAACCTTTTTAGCAGTTGCAAGGTCTTTTCCACCGTAAACGCTACATTCTAGAAGTTTAGTTGCGCCTTCGCCGTCACCTGCAATCATTCTGCATAGACCAACTGTAACGGTATTTAGGGCTTTCATAAAGATTTCAAAATCTTCGCCGTCGCAAATAATTTCGTCGTTACCTGCTAAACCGTTTGCAATAACCGATACCATATCGTTTGTTGATGTATCCCCGTCAATACTAACCATATTAAAGGTTTCGGCAATATCGCTTTTTAGCGCTTTAGAAAGCATTTCTGAGGAAATGCAGGTATCGGTAGTTATAAATACTAGCATGGTAGCCATGTTTGGGTGAATCATGCCACTACCTTTTGCCATACCACCTATACGACAAACCTTTCCACCAATAGTAAATTCTACTGCAACTTCTTTTTTAACGGTATCGGTAGTTAAAATGCCAATAGCCGCTTCTTCGTTACCATTTTCAGAAAGTTTTTTAACGGCTTCAGGAATACCCTTTTCAAAAGGAGCGATTTCTAATGGCTTACCAATTACACCCGTCGAAGCAACTATAACGTCACTTTTATTAATTTTAAGCGCATTTGCCAAAAGTTCACAAGTTTGTTCGGCAATTTCCACACCGTTTGCATTACAAGTGTTTGCGTTGCCACTATTACAAATCATTGCTTGCGCTTTACCGTCTGCAATATGCGCTTTCGTTACGGCGATTGGCGCACCCTTAACTGCGTTAGTCGTATAAACGGCAGCAGCGCTACCAATCTTTTCACTGTAAATTAAAGAAAGGTCGTTTTTAGTTCTATTGTGCCTAAAGCCACAGTGAACGCCACTTGCTTTAAATCCTTTAGCGGCGCATACGCCACCAGTAATTAGTTTCATATTATTCTCCATTGTTATAAGTTAAGTCCTTTTTCTTCGTCAAACCCAAGAACTAGGTTCATATTTTGTATTGCAGCGCCTGAAGCGCCTTTACCAAGATTATCAAACCTTGCAACTAAAATCATATTTTCATCGTTTCCGAATACGGAAACTTCTAAACTATCTTTATTTGCAAACTTATTTGCAGATAAAAAACCACTCTCGTCTGCATTCTCGTTAAAAAATACTATTTTGCCGTTATAATATTCTCTATAGATTTGCTTTACCTTTTCTATACCAACGTTGATATCTTTCTTAGATATTGGAATAGTTACTTCCATACCCCTTGGAAAGTTAGATACTATTGGACAAAAAGATGGTTTCGTTTGTAGTTTACAAACCTTCATCATTTCAGGAATGTGTTTATGCGCTTGAGAAATACCGTATTGTCTTGGAGCGCTATAAAGGTCTGGACAATCGCCTTCATATTCGGCAATCATTTTTTTGCCACCACCCGTGTAGCCCGTAATAGAAAAGGCAGACAACGCAACGTCTTTATCAATAACGCCACTTTCAATAAGTGGAGCAACTAAAGCAATAAATCCACTTGCGTGGCAACCTGGGTTGGCAATTCTTTTTGAATTCTTTATTATATCTTTTTGACCTGTTAATTCAGGGAAACCGTAATCCCACTCTTCATTCGTTCTATGCGCCGTTGAAGTATCAATAATAACGGTGTTTGAATTGGTAACGAAAGTTACGGCTTCTTTTGCCGCGACGTCTGGTAAACACAAGAACACAAGGTCACACTTGTTCATTACGTCCTTTCTAGCCGTTGCGTCTTTGCGAAGTTCTTCAGGAAGTGACAAAACTTCTATCCCAGAATATTCTTTTAATCTATCTCTAATAACTAGCCCAGTCGTGCCTTCAGCACCGTCTATAAAAACTTTTATCATTATAAAGATTTCCTTACGAATTCTATTTGTTTTTCAACCGACGCTACGCTTGTGCCACCTTTTGAAATACGTTTCTCCACACAAGTTAATAAATCTATTGCTTGATAAACGTCTTCTTCAAAACAATTATCAAACGCTTTATATTCTTCAAGTGAAAGTGTTTCTAAAGTTTTGCCTTCTGCAATACACTTTTTAACTAATTGCCCTGAAATCTTATATGCAGAACGGAAAGGCAATCCCTTTTTAACCATATAATCTGCAAGGTCGGTTGCGTTTATAAAGCCTTCGCTTGCGGCTTTTTTCATATTTTCCGTATTTGCCTTCATAGAAGCAATCATCTTTTCAAAAATAGTTAGGCATTTTATAACCGTTTCTACCCCGTCGAAAACTGCTTCTTTATCTTCTTGCATATCCTTGTTATAAGCAAGTGGTAGACCTTTTAATATGGTAAGCATGGTCATCAAGTCGCCGTAAACCCTACCCGTTTTACCACGGCAAAGTTCTGCCATGTCGGGGTTTTTCTTTTGAGGCATAATAGAAGAACCCGTAGTGTATTCGTCAGATAGAGTAACAAACTTAAATTCCCAACTACACCATAGAATAATTTCTTCTGAAAATCTTGAAAGGTGCGTCATTATAAGAGAACAACAAGAAAGCATTTCCACGCAAAAATCTCTATCCGAAACACCGTCGATACTATTTAACGCAACTTTGTCAAAACCAAGTTTTTTTGCTTCGTAATCTCTATCCGTATCATATGTAGTTCCTGCTAAGGCGCAACTACCTATTGGGCTTACGTTTATTCTTTTATAGCAATCGTTAAGCCTATCAATATCACGCAAAAACATCATAGCGTATGCCATTAAATGATGACCAAACGTAATAGGCTGAGCACGTTGCAAGTGAGTGTATCCTGGTAAAATGTCTTTTTTATATTCTTCTGCTTTATCGCAGATAACTTTCGCCAAACTTTTGAGCAATGATATTATTTGGTTGACACTTTCTTTAAGAAACATTCTTAAATCAAGAGCCACTTGGTCGTTACGGCTTCTTGCTGTATGAAGTTTTTTGCCTACTTCCCCAACTCTCTCAGTTAAAACTTGTTCAATAAACATGTGAATATCTTCGGCATTAGGGTCGAAAGCAAGCGTTCCGTTTTCAATATCACTTAAAATGTTAGAAAGCCCGTCGATTAAAGTTTGCGCTTCCGACTCGGTAATGATATTTTTAAAACCTAGCATACTTGCGTGTGCCATACTACCTAAAATATCTTGTTTATAAAGTTTATAATCAAAAGATATGGAAGAATTAAAATCGTCTGCAACCTTATCCGTTATTGCACCCGTAACACCTTCCCACATTTTTGCCATAATGATACCCCACGTTAAAAGTCCCGTATGAGATACGGGACG
The DNA here is from genome assembly GCA_045591355.1 of Christensenellaceae bacterium. Lineage (GTDB taxonomy): Bacteria > Bacillota > Clostridia > Christensenellales > Borkfalkiaceae > UBA1259. The sequence continues at coordinate 25,741 of JAZNSS010000025.1, forward strand.
TTATTTTTACTTTTTGTTTTTGCCGTCTACAAGCGCTTGAACTTTAATTGGCAAGCCGAATAGGTTGATAAAGCCCGTTGCGTCAGTTTGGTCGTAATCACTTTCGCCAAAGGTTGCAATCTCTTCACTATATAGTGAATAATCACTCCAAACGCCGGCATTAATCATATTACCTTTGTAAAGTTTTAAGCGAACCTTACCGGTAACCTTTTCTTGTGTTTTATCAACGAATGCAGATAAAGCTTCACGGAGTGGAGTAAACCATTGACCGTTATATACAAGTTCACCAAAGGTAACTGCAAGTTTTTGCTTTTCGTGCATGGTGTATTTATCAAGACAAATGCTTTCTAAAACGCTGTGCGCTTTATAAAGAATTGCTCCACCAGGGGTTTCGTATACGCCACGGCATTTCATACCAACTAAACGGTTTTCAACTATATCGATAATACCGATACCGTTTGCCCCACCAATTTGGTTAAGTTTTAAGATAATTTCTTTAGAAGTCATCTTTTTGCCGTCAAGAGCAACTGGAATACCCTTTTCAAAGTCTAATTCTACGTAGGTAGGTTTATCAGGTGCTTGAATTGGGGAAACGCCCATTTCCAAAAAGCCTTCGTTTTCGTATTGAGGTTCGTTGCCTGTATCTTCTAAGTCTAAACCTTCGTGTGATAAGTGCCACAAGTTTTTATCTTTAGAATAGTTGGTTTCCCTATTTATTTTTAGAGGAACGTTATGCGCTTCTGCATAATCGATTTCTTCTTCACGAGATTTAATATCCCATTCACGCCAAGGAGCAATGATTGGGGTTTCAGGCGCAAAGTATTTTAGAGCAAGTTCAAAACGAACTTGGTCGTTACCCTTACCCGTACAACCGTGAGCAATAGCATCTGCATTTTCTTTAATAGCAATTTCTGCTAACGCTTTAGCAATGCAAGGACGAGCGTGGCTTGTGCCAAGTAAATATTCTTCGTATACAGCGCCTGCCTTCATCGTAGGGATAATATAATTATCAACGTAATCGTCGGATAAATCTAGAACGTATAGTTTAGAAGCACCCGTTTTTAACGCCTTTTCTTCTAATCCGTCAAGTTCGTCTGCTTGACCAACGTTACCTGCAACTGCAATAACTTCGCAGTTGTTGTAATTCTCTTTAAGCCAAGGAATGATAATAGAAGTATCTAAACCACCCGAATATGCTAATACTACCTTTTTAATGTTCTTCTTATCCATAATTCTCTCTTTGCGGTAGTTGAATTTGTAGTTTTTTACTACCCGTTTGCACCGCTTATTTTTTACAAGCATAATTATACGACACCCCTTTGCATATTGTCAAACGAATTTAAGCAAATATTCATAATTTTTTGAAAAATATTCAATAATGTTATTTTAATTGAATTATTTTATGAATAATTATGTTTTATATTCGTTTTTTATACAAAGGGGTGCAAAATTAATAATTATTAAATTGTTTCGGCTATCTCAAAAATTAGTTTTTCGGTTTTTTCCCAGCCTAAACATGGGTCTGTTATGCTCATTCCGTATTCTTCTACGTCAGAGCATTTTCTTGCTCCGTCTTTAATATAACTTTCAATCATAAAGCCTTTAACCAACTTTTCGATATCTTTGTTATATTTACGGCTTTTTAATACTTCCCTAACGATTCTTATTTGTTCTAGAAATTGCTTGCCCGAATTAGAGTGGTTGGTATCTATGATTACGCCTGGGTTTTGTAAACCACTTTCGTTATACGTCTTACATAGGTCGTATAAATCTTCGTAATGGTAATTAGGATGTGATTTTCCTTGTTTGTCCACGTAGCCACGAAGAATTGCGTGTGTGTGGGGGTTGCCGTAACTTTTTACTTCCCACCCTCTATATAAAAACATATGGCTACTTTGCCCTGCTTTTATTGCGTTCATCATAACGGTGATATCTCCACCAGTTGGGTTTTTCATTCCGGCTGGAATATCAAGACCACTTACAGTTAATCTGTGTTGCTGGTTCTCGGTTGACCTAGCGCCAACGGCAGCATAACCTAAAACGTCTGACAAATATCTATGGTTTTCCGGATACAACATTTCGTCTGCGCAACAAAAACCCGTTTCTTGTAATGCTTTTATGTGCAACGACCTTATTGCCACGATACCTTTTAATAAATCTGGTGAAGAATTAGGGTCGGGTTGGTGCAACATACCCTTATAACCTTCGCACGTCGTTCTAGGTTTGTTCGTATATATTCTAGGGATAATTAATATTTTATCTTCAACCTTATCTTGAACTTTGCGTAAACGGCCTATATAGTCTAAAACGGGCGCTTCAGCGTCGGCTGAACAAGGACCTATGATAAGCATTAGTTTATCTGACTTGCCCTCTAAAATTTCTTTCATTTCGTCAATTTGTTTATCACGGATTTTTGCTAATTCTTTTGAAACGGGAAATTGCTTTTTAACCTCCATTGGTATCGGCAATTTTCTGTAAAACTCCATATTCATAGTCGTGTCTCCATTAAATAGTTATTTGCTTTTAGGCTTATCAAATAAAAGCCTACGCCTTGTGGCTTTGCGCATTTTGCTACGCAATTCTTCTTCGTTTTCTTCACTTATGAATTTACGGAACAACTTAAATTCTTCAATAAACGCATCCATATTTTGCAAAAGAAGTTCCTTATTCATAATAAATAATTCGCTCCACATTTTATCGTTAATTTTTGCAATTCTGGTTAAATCTCTAAAAGAGTCGCCCGTATATTTTTCTAAATCGGGGGTATCGTTGCAAGTCATAAGCGTTACTGCAATGCAATGAGTTAGTTGGGATAAAAAACCTATCATTTGGTCGTGTTCAGTAACAGTTAACTCGCTTATTTTGCCAAACCCCAAAATTTCACCAATTTGTTTGCAAACTTCTATTGCTTCTTTGGTGTTTTTTTCAGTTGGAGTTACAATGTAGTTTGCGCCCTTAAAAACGTTAGGATCGCTATATTCTACACCACTACTTTCTCTACCTGCCATTGGGTGGGCTGGAATATATTCAACGTCCCTTCGCAATATGCTTTGAACTTTATCAACCACGCTACCCTTAACACCCGTAACGTCAGTAATAAGCGCGCCCGACTTAAATAAGTGTTGGTATTCTTTTATCCAATCGATAAAAATTCTTGGATATACGGCAAAAATAATTAGATCGGCGCTAGATATCATTTGTTCGTCGATTTCTACGCTCCCTTTAGAAATTATGCCACGCTCAAGAGCGTAATCCACGTCTTTTTGTTCTTTTGTAATGCAATTTATTTTATATCCTGCCTTGGTAAACCCTGCGGCGTATCCACCACCGATTACACCTAACCCAACGATAAGAATATTACTATCTTTATTAAGTTTCATATTCGCTAACCCCTATACCCAAAGATTTTAAGTGTTCAAAAAAAGCGGGATAACTTTTGTTTACTGCTTCGGCTTGAATAATTTGACCACCCGTTAAGGTAAGCAATATAGCGCAAGCCATTGCGATTCTATGGTCGTTATGGCTATTTATCGGCTGTGTAGGCGCATGAAAATCTGCAGGATATACAACGACTTTATCTTCAAACACAGTAACGGACGTTCCAAACTTTTTAAGTTCTTCTGCCATAGCGGCAGCCCTATCGCTCTCTTTTATTTTAAGACGTTTAGTTCCACTAAACACCCCACCGTTTTTAACGGCAGATAGAGCAAACAAAACAGGCCCTAGGTCTGGACAATCGCCTATATGAATAGTTGGCACACCTTTTTTAAGCATTTCAAAATACTTTTTATACACGGCGTCACCTTGAATACTATTGGCATTTAGCCCTTCTACTTTTACCTTTCCACCAAACAAGTTTAATGCGTCTATAAATACTGCGCCTGAATAATCGCCCTCCACTTCTACTTCAGTTGGCGTATATTTTTGGTTTCCTGGGATAAACAAGGTATGCTCGTCTTCCCATTTAGTAACTACACCAAACATTTCTTGGGCTAGCCTTGTCATTTCGATATATGACCTACTTTCTATTGGTGGCGCAATATTAATTTTACTATCACCTTTAAGCAATGGAAGCGCAAAAAGTAATCCACTAATGAATTGACTGCTTATGTTGCCAACTACGTTATACTCCCCACTAGTTAGGCGACCTTTTACTGTTATGGTCTCGCCGTCAGAAATAAAGTCTAAATTACGCTCCTTACACAATTCTTGATAAACGGTTAGTGGTCTAGAAAGCAAGGTTTTAGAACCCGTAAACATAACTGTTTTGCCGGTAATGAGAGCAATTGGTAATAAAAATCTAAGGGTGCTTCCACTCTCTTTGCAGTCTAGAACGGACTTTGGTGAAGCATGTAAAATATTATTGCCCTCTACCATAACGTCGTTTCCGTTAACAACTGCGTTAACCCCAAGGGATTGCATGCAAGCAAGAGTTGCCGAAACGTCAACGCAATCGGATATTCCTTTAACTAGAGATTTGCCTTGACAAAGAGAAGCGCAAATAAGCATTCTATGAGCCATACTCTTTGAAGGTGGCGCTTTAACGACACCACAAGCAACTCCCTTTTCTATTTTAACGTTCATTTAAAACCCCCAGCCACTACTTACAATTATCGATTAGGCAATCAATGGCTTCTAAATAACCGTCAAAGCCTTTACCCGTTATAGTTTTGATACAAGCAGAACGGATATAACTAATTTGCCTAAAATCTTCTCTTTCTTCGACCTTTGAAATATGAACTTCAACACAAGGTAAATTAACTGATTTAACGGCGTCTAATATAGCAATACTCGTATGTGTATAAGCGCCGGGGTTTATAACTATTCCGTCTATTTTTTTATAGTATGCGCTTTGAATTAAATCAACCAAACCACCTTCACTATTGGTTTGAAAAACCTTACAGCAAACGCCTTTTTCCTTTGCATACTTTTTTATAGAAGTTTTTAAATCCTTAAATGTTTTTTTGCCATACTTGTCTGGCTCACGAATTCCTAGCATATTAAGATTAGGTCCGTTTAATACGAAAAATTTCATTTTACGTAATCTCCAATAATTTTTTTAGCAACTTCTTCGGGAGTGCAGTTTGCCTCCACCTTTTGGTCGCACGTGCTATCATATATAGAATACCTTTTGTTATAAAGTTTTTCCATATCCGTTTTGTTGGAAGATAATGGTCTATCATCGGTTGGGATAAGAAGTTCTAAAGGTCTATCTATAAAATATAATCTTCCGTTTTGCTTTAGAGCAAAAACGTTTTCTTCTTTTAATATAGCGCCACCACCCGTAGAAATAACAAGCCCCGTATTTTTACTTACCTTTTTAACGACGTCCGCTTCAATTTGTCTAAAAGTATTCTCCCCGTCGTGCTTGATTATTTCTGGAATTGGTTTGCCTAATTTTTCAATTTCTTCATCAGTGTCAACGAATTGCTTGCCTAAAAGTTTAGCAATTATTTTACCTACCGTGCTTTTGCCCGAAGCAGGCATTCCCGTTATTACCACGTTCTCTTTTTGATTTATAACTGAATTATACGTTTTATCCAAAATGCTATCGTCTAATTTAGTATCAACAAAAATTTCGCTTGCTTTTACTGCTTGGGCAACCAACATATATAGCCCCCCTTCAGCAGGTATTCCTAGCGAAAGCGCTTGACTTACTAACACCGTTCTAAGTGGGTTATAAATTGCGTCGATTACACCTTCTAATTTGCTAAAAATACTTAAATCAATAGGTGAATCTTCTACGTTAGGATACATTCCTATCGGCGTGGTATTAATTATTATGTGCGTGTCCTTATGTTCGGAAACAAAAGTTTGATAGTCGATAGTGGTATCGGATGAATTTCTACTAACTACCAAAACTTGTTTAGCATTAAGACTTTTTGAAACTGCTTGCGCCGTTTTGCTAGTTCCACCAGAGCCTAAAATAGCAACTTTTTTATTCTCCAAGGAAAGTTTTAGTTTTTCAATTAACTTGGTCATACCGTAAAAATCGGTATTATAACCATACAACTTACCGTCTTTATTAACTACGGTATTAACCGACCCAATAAGTTTGGCGTGTTCATCTATCCAATATAAGTGTGGCATAATTTTTTCTTTATATGGGATAGTTACGTTGATGGCTTTAAAATCTTTCTTAATTGCAAAACTATCTAAATCCTCTTTTGCAATCTCTACGATTTCATAGTCGTAGTCTGCTATTAAGTTGTGAATCTCTTTTGAAAAGCTGTGCTTTAACTTTTCGCCTATACAACCGTAATTCATAAAAACTCCAACTTATTTTGCAAGATAGTCCGTGCCGAACCTAACCGTTAAAAGGTCGGCAAGAGCAAAAGCCGTTAAAGCGTCAACTACTACCCTAGCCCTATGAATTATTGCAGGGTCGTGTCTACCTTTTATGGCAAGTTCTTCCTTTGATAAGGTTGAAAGCCTTACCGAAGACTGTTGTTTATAAATTGACGGCGTAGGTTTAACAACCGAACGGAAAACTATTGGCATGCCGTTAGATATTCCACCGTTAATACCACCGTTATTATTTGTTGAAGTAACGATTTCGTCACCATCTAAATCAAATTGGTCGTTTGCTTGGCTTCCTAACATATTTGCAAGACTAAAACCAGCGCCAAATTCCACGCCTTTAATTGCTGGAATAGAAAATATTGCGTGTGAAATAACACCTTCTAGAGTGTCAAACCAAGGTTCGCCAACACCGACAGGCATACCGAACACAACCGTTTCTAGCACACCACCTACGCTGTCGCCTACGTTTGCAACCTGCTCTATATATGATAACATTTTGCTTTCTACTTGTTTACTTACCGTTGGAAATTGCTTACTGCCTAAATCTATAACGTCTTGAACGCTAGTAATATTATCGTCAACGATATCGTTTATTTTACTAATATGCGTTCCAACAAAAATTCCTTTTTGTTCTAGCGCTGATTGAATAATAGCGCACGCACAAACTAGGCATGCAGTTACCCTACCGGAAAAATGCCCACCACCCCTATAATCTTGAAAACCATGATATTTATAGTTTGCAGTAAGGTCGGCATGCGACGGTCTAGGTAAATCTTTAAGGTCGGCATAATCCGAACTATGCGTATTTGAATTTGGTATTAAAACGCAGAGTGGAGCGCCCGTAGTTTTACCATTAAAAACTCCACTTACTATTTTATATTCGTCATCTTCCACTCTTTTGGTGGAAATTTTACCAGACGGTCTTCTTAACTCAAGTTTTTTATTTATATATTCTTCATCAATAACGATACCGGGCGCTAAACCGTCAAGGCAGGCGCCCATCATTTCGCCGTGGCTTTCACCAAAAAGCGTTATTGTTAAAGCATTTCCAAACGTATTTTTCATAAAATTACCTTAAAAAATTTTTCTAATTATACTATTGAACTCGTCAAACGTTAATCTTTTAATTTCAAAACTACCAACCCTATCTACCAAAACGGCGTCTACGCCGTTATCTAAACGCTTTTTATCGTGCAAAACGAACTTTAGCGCCCTTTCCACGTCGCATTCACAGGTCGTTGGTAATGAAAGTTTTTGCAAAACGGGAATTAGTCTTTGTCTTACCTTTTCCGAACACATTGCAACCATTCCAACGGCAACGCATTCGCCGTGATACATTCCCTTTAGTTCCATCTGGGCTTCTACTCCATGGCCAAAGGTGTGACCAAAGTTAAGTATTTTTCTAAGCCCTGATTCACGCTCGTCTTGTTCAACGACAGATTTTTTTATTTTAAGTGAACTTACTATTATTTCTTCAAGATTTTCTTTTATTTCTTCAAAAGATAAACTTTCAAACCTTTCAAACAATTTTTCATCTGAAGTAAGCGACATTTTAACTGCTTCAGAAAGTCCGTTTGACAACTGCCTATTAGGTAAAGTTGCTAAAACGTCGGTATCTATTAAAACGCATTTAGGTTGATAAAAAGCGCCGATTATGTTTTTTACGCCGTTAAAGTTAATTGCAGTTTTACCACCAATGGAAGAATCGACTTGAGCAAGCAAGGTTGTTGGAAAATTATAAAAATCAATTCCACGCATATAGGTTGCAGAAGCAAATCCACCCAAATCGCCTATAACACCCCCACCTACGGCAACTAGACAGTCCTTTCTATCCATTCCGAACTCTAACATTGCAGAAAGCACTTTTTGAAGTCCTTCAAAACTTTTTGAACCTTCACCTTGAGTAAGGGTTACGATTTTATATTCCTTGCAAAGATTTGCTATAGTGTTAGAATACTCCGTAGGAACGCCGTCGTCCGTCAAAATCAAAACTTTTCTATTTAGGTTAAAGTATTTATCTATGCTTGCGATAACGCCTTTTTGAATAATTATTTTATAACTGTTTGCGCCTAAATTAAGGTTTAATTCAGTCATATTATCCTCCGATTAACAATTTTTTAAATAAGTTCCTACTGCTTTAAGTTTATCACAATATTTTGAAAGGTCCTTAAGCATTTCTTGACCTTCAGGCGTGTTTATATTGCCTTCTGCTTCAATATAGAAGTAATATTGCCACAACAACTCTTTCATAGGACGAGAACGTAAGGTGCGCATATTAAAGCCGTGCTTACCTATAATTTCTATCGCCTTTGCAAGAGCGCCGGCTTGGTTTCTAACGGTAAATAATATTATGGTGTGAACGCCCATTTCCTTTATTGAGTGTTTCCTTTCCGAACGAGAAACGACTACAAACCTTGTAGTATTAGTTCGGCTTGCGTTAATGTTGTGGTCTAAAACCTTAAGACCAAAAATCTCAGCGGCTTCAACACTTGCTATTGCGCCGATAGTTTTATCTTTATTATCTGCAACAAATTTTGCTGCAAGCGCCGTGTTTACGTATTCCACGGTTTGAAAATTATGCTCTCTAATATAAGCGCTACATTGACCTAACGCTTGCGCGTGACTTACTACTTGTTTAACGTCGTCAATAGTTGCGTCAGTAGTTCCCAAAAGATTATGCGAAACAGCAAGTTCAGTAACGCCGTTTACGTATAACGAACCGGAAAACAATAGGTCTGTAACTTGACCGACTTCACCGTTAAAACTATTTTCAACGGGCAATACGGCAACGTCGCAATCGCCGTTTTCCACTGCTCTATAAGCGCTTTCAAAATCGCCGTAGGCTATCTTTTTTGCCGATGGAAAAAGTTTCATAGTTGCAATATGCGCAAAAGCGCCTTCCGTGCCAGAATAAGCAACACGCATTCCTTCCATCAATTCCGATTGATATGAGCGTGAAACTTGCATATTGTTCTTTAAAAAATTTACGTAGTAAGAACGCAATTTTTCATCTTGAACGTATTCAGAATTTCTTCTAACTAATTCTTCTTCACGGTTAGCATCAAGAATTTCTAATCCGTGTTCTTTTTTATAGTCGGCAACCATTTCTGCTGCGTGCATTCTTTCAACGAAAAGGTCTGCCATTTGTTTATCTACTCTATTTATTATCTCTCTCGCTTTTTGAAGTTTATTTTCCATATTAATTCCTTAAATTAAGTTATAACTTTTAGCAAGCGCCTTAAATGCAGGAAGCGCCCTTTCTATTTGTTCAGTTTTTACACAATAAGAAATACGAACGTAACCAGCGCAACCGAAATCGTCGCTAGGAACAAAAATAATTTCGTGTTTTTTTGCTCTTTCCGAAAACTCGTTTGCGTCACCGTTAGGTGCTTTAACGAACAAGTAGAAGGCTCCGTCTGGTTTAACACACTTGAATCCGTATGAAGATAATTCCTTAAGTAAAAGTTTTCTATTAGTATCGTATATAGAAATATCTGCCGTTTGCCCTAAACAATACGGAAGAAGTTTTTGTTGCAAACTTGGGGCGCAAACAAACCCTAACGCTCTACCAGCACCACATACGGCTTGATATACTTCTTTAGCGTTATCAACTATTGACGGAACTAAAACGTAGCCTATTCTTTCACCTGGGATAGATAATGATTTGCTGAAAGAATAGCATACCAAGGTATTTTTATAATAGTTAGGAATATAAGGAACTTTAACGTTATCGTAAACAAGTTCACGATAAGGTTCGTCGCATATAATATATATTGGGTGGTTATATTCCTTTTCTGCTTTGCTTAAAATATCGCAAAGTTTAACAACGTTTTCTTCAGTAATAACTGCGCCCGTTGGGTTGTTAGGTGAATTGATTATAATTGCAGAAGTATTTTTATTTAGCGCTTTTTCTATTTCTTCAAAATCAGGTTGGAAAGTTACCGTATCACACAACACTTCCCTAACTACGCCACCAAAACGTTCTATAAAAACTTTATATTCTGGAAAGTATGGCGCTAAAACCATAACTTCTTCACCTTTATTTACTACGGCAGTAAGCGAACAAGTAAGCGCAGCGGCAGCGCCAACGGTCATATATAAGTCATCTTTGTCAACCTTAAAGCCTTGCGTTTTGGTTATATAATCGGCAATAGCGCTACGAACACCCATATCACCTTGCGCAGAAGTGTATCCGTGCAACGTAATGGAATCTTGTTCGTTAATTAGTTTTACCAAATTTTCGTTAACAGAACTTGGCGAAGGAACGCTAGGATTACCCAAAGAAAAGTCAAAAACGTTTTCTTCACCAATTTGAGCCTTTCTAATTTTGCCGTATTCAAACAATTCTCTAATAACCGACCTTTTAGCGCCAAGCGCTTGCATCTTCTTATTAATCATAAAATCTCCTATTTTGAACTATGTTAACACCGTTAACATAATGTTTATATTAAATTTATCATATTTTTTTATAAAAGTCAACAATATAAAGAAAATTATTATAAAATATAGTAAAATAACATTTTAAATTAAGTTTCTATCTTAAAAATTCTTTTTATAAATAGTTGATTATTATTTATTAATGTGTTAAAATGAGTATGTTAATAGTGTTAACTTATTGAAGGAACGTCATGGCAGATTTATTAAACGAAAACAATTTGAAGCATAGACTTATACTGTCTGGCTTAAAAGAATTAGAAAAACACGGCATAAAAGACTTTTCTTTACGCCGTGTTGCTAGTGATGCACAGGTTTCTTGCGCAGCGCCCTATCGTCATTTTAAGAACAAAGACGAACTAGTTTGCGCTATACTTGAATATATAAAAGACGATTGGTTTTTAATTGCTTCACAAATTAGCCAAGTATTTGATAACGATTACCCTTCACAAATTAAAGAACTATGCGCTTCATGCGTTAAGTTTTGGATAGCCAACGGCAATTTTTTATCCGTTTTATTTTTAATTCAGTCGACCACCGACCCAACCCATAAAAAGGTTTTGAAGGAGTTCGATACGCCCGTTATTAACGCTATTCAAAGTCATTGCCGTATTAAAGGTTTTTCTACTGAAAAATCTATTATACTAGAATACGCAGTTTGTTCTTTGATTTACGGCTCTATAATGTCAATAACCAAAGAAGAAAACGACTCGCAAACTGTTATCCAGAACATGAAAAATACCATTCAGCAACTACTTGTATAACTCATTTGAAAATGAAAAAACCTTGCATTTTGCAAGGTTTTTTATTTTATTTGAAATATTTTACAGCCGACTTAAACATCTTAATATCATAATCGCCGTAAACGTTTTTGTATAAGCCGTTGCCTACACGTTCAGAGTGCCCCATTTTACCAAACACTCTACCGTCTGGCGAAGTTATACCTTCTATAGCATACATTGAATCGTTTGGATTGAAACGGATATTTGAAGTTGCGTTTCCATCTAGGTCAACGTATTGTGTTGCTATTTGACCGTTTTTAGCAAGTTCTAATATTAATTTTTCATCTGCCAAGAATCTACCTTCGCCGTGAGAAATAGGAACGTTATAAATATCGCCAACGTTCGTATCGGCAAGCCAAGGTGATTTATTAGATGCAATTCTAGTTCTTACGATTCTTGATTGGTGACGACCGATTGTATTAAACGTCAAAGTAGGACAACTTGCGTCGGTATCGATAATCTTTCCGTAAGGAACAAGACCAAGTTTAATTAGGGCTTGGAAGCCGTTACAAATACCACACATTAATCCATCACGGTTATCAAGTAGGTCGGTAACGCTTTGCTTTACTGCTTCGTTACGGAAGAATGCAGTAATAAACTTACCACTTCCGTCAGGTTCGTCACCACCAGAGAAACCACCGGGAACGAATATCATTTGTGAAGATTTAACTTTGTTAGCGAACTGTTCTACACTTCTAGATATACCATCAGAAGAGAGGTTGTTGATAACAAATATTTCTGCATCTGCGCCTGCGTCTAGCATTGCTTTTGCGCTATCGTATTCACAGTTAGTTCCTGGGAAAGCAGGTATTATTACCTTTGGCTTTGCTACTTTGATATTGGTTGTATACCTTTCGGTTGCGTTATAATTAAAGTTTTGTATAGGTTTATCACTACCCTTAATATTACAACTGAAAACGTCTTCAAGTTTATCTTCATACAAGCCACAAAGTTCATCCAAACATACTTTATCGTTTTTGTAAGAAATAATCTTGTCGGATAGAATTTCACCGATAATCATTTCTCCTTCGTCGTTTTCAACCTCAACGATAAATGAGCCGTATAAATAACCAAACAAGTTATCAAGGGTTAAGTTGTCGCTAAACTTAAAGCCTAGCATATTACCCATACACATTTTAAGAACACCTTCGGCAACACCACCGTAAACAGGCGTCCAACAAGCAAACGCTTTTTTGCTTTCAACAAGTCCACGAACTTTATTAAAGCAATCGATTAGTGATTTTGCAACAGGTAAACCGTTTTCGTCATATTCAGGTTTTATAAGTATAACCTTATGACCTGCCTTTTTAAATTCGTTTGGAAGTATATACTGCGTTTTATCAGTAGTAACGGCAAAAGAAACTAGTGTTGGTGGAACGTCAATATTTTCAAAAGTTCCACTCATAGAGTCTTTTCCACCGATAGAACCGATACCTAAATCAAGTTGCGCTTTGAAAGCGCCGAGCAATGCTGACAATGGCTTGCCCCAACGTTTTCCGTCTTTACCTGGGCGTTCAAAGTATTCTTGGAAGGTTAAGTATACGTCTTCAAAAGAAGCGCCCGTTGCGATAAGTTTGCTTACGCTTTCAACAACTGCTAAATAAGCGCTATGATATGGGCTCTTTTCTGCGCAGAATGGGTTATAACCCCAAGCCATAAGAGAACAATCGTCGGTATGTTTCTTTTCTACGGAAATCTTTTGAACCATTGCTTGGATAGGCGTTAATTGATGTTTTCCACCAAAAGGCATTAGAACCGTTCCTGCGCCAATGGTAGAGTCAAATCTTTCGCCTAACCCACGTTTAGAACATACGTTAAGGTCTTCGGCAAGCGCTTTATATCCACTAACGAAATCGGCTGGGATTTCCTTTGAGTATTTTTGAGTATTTTCCGGCGTGATAGTAATATGCTTTGACGCACCGTTAGAATTTAAGAATTCTCTGCTTATATCTACTATTTTGTTACCGTTCCAAAGCATTGTAAGTCTAGGCTCTTTAGTAACGGTAGCAACTTGACACGCTTGCAAGTTTTCTTGGTCGGCAAGTTGAATAAATCTTTCAAGGTTTTGCTTTTCGATAACTACTGCCATTCTTTCTTGAGATTCACTAATAGCAAGTTCCGTTCCGTCAAGACCTTCGTATTTCTTTGGAACTGCGTTAAGGTTAATTTCCAAGCCGTCGGCAAGTTCGCCGATTGCAACGGAAACACCACCAGCGCCAAAGTCGTTACAACGTTTTATCATTTGGCAAACTTCTTTGTTTCTAAACAATCTTTGAAGTTTGCGTTCTTCAGGCGCGTTACCCTTTTGAACTTCTGCGCCACAAGTTTCTACTGAGTGTGAATCGTGTGATTTTGATGAACCGGTTGCGCCACCGATACCGTCTCTACCCGTGCTACCACCAAGTAGTATAACAACGTCGCCTGCTTCTGGGCGTTCTCTACGAACGTTTTCGGCTGGGGTTGCGGCAACTACTGCACCGATTTCCATACGTTTTGCAGCGTAACCGTCGTGATATAATTCGTCAACAATACCCGTTGCAAGACCTATTTGGTTGCCGTATGAAGAATACCCTGCAGCGGCAGTAGTAACTATCTTTCTTTGTGGAAGTTTACCCTTTATAGTTTCGTTAACAGGCTTTAATGGGTTTGCTGCACCCGTAACACGCATTGCGCCGTATACGTATGACCTACCTGATAGTGGGTCACGAATAGCGCCACCAATGCACGTTGCAGCGCCACCGAAAGGTTCAATTTCCGTTGGGTGATTGTGCGTTTCGTTTTTGAATAACAACAACCATTTTTCAGGTTTGCCATCAACTTCAACGTCGATTTTAACCGTGCATGCGTTAATTTCTTCCGATTCGTCAAGTTTATTTAGTTTACCTTCTGCTTTAAGTTTACGAACTGCAATAGTTGCTAAATCCATTAAGCAGATTGGTTTTGTTCTATTTAATTCCTTACGAACTTTTATATACTCGTCGTATGCGTCTTGTAAAAGTTTATCTTCAAACTTAACGTCGTCAATTTCCGTTAAGAAGGTAGTATGACGGCAATGGTCTGCCCAATATGTGTCAATCATTCTAATTTCCGTAATGGTCGGATTGCGTTTTTCAGATATAAAATATTTTTGGCAAAATTCTATATCGTCTGCATCCATTGCAAGTCTATACTTATTAACAAACTTTTCCAAGCCGTCCCTATCTAAATCAATAAATCCGTCAAGAGTTTCAACAGTTGTTGGAATATCGTATTTAGTAGTTAACGTTTCAGGAAGTTCTAAAGACGCTTCTCTACATTCAACGGGGTTTATAACGTGTGCTTTAATCTTTGCAAGTTGTTCACTAGTTAAATTGCCGTATAAAACGTAAACCTTTGCAGTCTTGATAATAGGTCTGTCGCCACAAGATATAATTTGAATACATTGGGCTGCAGAGTCTGCCCTTTGGTCAAATTGACCTGGGAGTGGTTCAACGGCAAAAACGAAAGCGTTTTCATAATTTAAACTTTCGCTTACAATATCTAGTTGTGGTTCGGAAAACACCGTTGATTTTGCATAGTTAAACAAAACTTCTTCGATATTTTCTGCATCATAACGGTTTATAACCCTAACCTTTTCTAAGGTAGGAATTTCCAAGAATTCTTTTATTTCGCTTAGTAAGGATTTTGATTCGTGCGCTAATTCTTCTTTCTTTTCCACGTAAACTCTATAAACCATTACTTTTCCTCCGTTGCTTTTAACGCTCTTGCGCCAATATCGTGGCGATAGAAAGCGTTTTTGAAGCCTATTTTGTTTATTTCTTTATAACCTTTTTCTATTGCGCCTTTTAGCGTTTGGTCAATCGTTGTTAAACCCAAAACTCTACCACCGTTAGTTAAAAGTTTATCGCCGTCAAGTTTAGCGCCTGCAACGAAAACGTCACCGTCTATTTTTTCAGTTTGAATAATTTCAAAACCCTTTTCGTAAGATTCTGGATAACCGTCAGACGCCATTATTATACAACAAGCATTTTTGTTAGAAAACTTAACGTCGTCAAAAGTCAAAGTTCCCCTAGCAGTTTTTTGCATTACGGTAAACAAGTCGCTTTCCATAAGTGGAAGAACAACTTGCGTTTCAGGGTCGCCAAAACGACAGTTGTATTCAATAACTTTTGGACCGTTTTTGGTTAGCATTAAACCAAAATATAAACAACCCTTAAAAGTTCTGCCTTCTTTATTCATTGCGTCGATTGTAGGCTTAAAAATAGTTTCCATACAAACGTCGGCAACGTCTTTCGTATAATATGGATTGGGAGCAATTGTTCCCATTCCACCCGTATTAAGACCTTGATCGTTATCCTTTGCTCTTTTATGGTCCATGCTTGAAACCATAGGCACTACGATATTACCATCGGTAAACGCTAAAACGGAAACTTCTGGTCCTTCTAAAAACTCTTCAATAACAACCGTGCTACCACTAGCACCAAATTTGCCGTTTTCCATCATTTCTATAACGGCTTGTTTTGCTTCAGATATAGTCTGAGCAATAATAACACCCTTTCCAAGAGCAAGACCGTCTGCCTTGATTACTATTGGAGCGCTTTTCGTATCAAGATAAGATAGCGCTTTATTTACGTCATCAAAATTTTGATATTCTGCCGTTGGAATACCGTATTTTTGCATTAGATTTTTAGAAAACGCTTTACTACCTTCAATAATAGCAGCGTTCTTTCTTGGGCCAAAACATTCGATACCAACTTCGTTTAATCTATCAACCAACCCTAAAACCAATGGGTCGTCTGGAGCAACAACGGCAAAATCGATACCTTCTTTAACTGCAAAATCACAAATTTTATCTAGATCTTTTGCACCTATATCCACTAAAACGGCATCGTCCTTCATGCCACCGTTCCCCGGAACGGCATACAAAGTGGTTATTGTTTTGTTTTCCTTTAATTTCTTTATGATAGCGTGTTCTCTGCCACCACTACCAACAACCATAACCTTCATTATTTATCTCCCAAATATTAGTGGTGGAATAATCTCATACCGGTAAAGCACATTACCATATCAAATTCGTCTGCTTTGCCGATAACTAAATCATCACGAACAGAGCCACCTGGTTGAACCACGTATTTAACGCCACTCTTTTTAGCACGTTCAATGTTATCGTAGAATGGGAAGAAAGCGTCACTAGCAAGCGTAATTCCACTAATTTTTGAAAGATATGCTTTCTTTTCTTCTCTTGTGAAAGGTTCTGGGCGAACTGCGAAGTATTTTTGCCATACGTCATCACCCAAAACGTCTTCAGCATCGTCGGATAGATAGATATCGATAACGTTATTTTTATCAGGTCTACCTAACTTTTCGCTAAATTGTAATGATTGAACTTTTTCAGATTGGCGAAGCATAAATAAATCTGCCTTTTGACCTGCAAGTCTTGTGCAATGTATACGGCTTTGTTGACCTGCGCCAACGCCGATTGCTTGTCCGTCGTGAGCATAGCAAACTGAGTTAGATTGAGTATATTTTAAGGTAATTAAAGCAATTATCATATCGATTACTGCTTCTTCAGGTAAGTTCTTGTTTGCAGTAACGATATTGGTCAATAATTCCTTATTAATCTTATAGTTGTTTCTACCTTGTTCAAAGGTGATACCAAAAACGTCTTTTGTTTCTTTTTCTTCAGGAACGTAATTTGGGTCGATTTTTACAACGTTATAAGTTCCTTTTCTTTTTGCCTTAAGAATTTCCAACGCCTTTGGAGAGTATGATGGAGCGATAACACCGTCGGATACTTCTCTTGCAATAATTTTAGCGCAGGTTTCGTCACATTCGTCGGAAAGCGCAATCCAGTCGCCAAAAGAACTCATTCTATCCGTTCCCCTTGCTCTAGCGTAAGCGCAAGCGATTGGTGAATCGTTTAGACCTTCGATATCGTCAACGAAGCAAGATTTTTGCAAAACTTCTGATAAT
Source organism: Christensenellaceae bacterium (assembly GCA_045591355.1). GTDB lineage: Bacteria > Bacillota > Clostridia > Christensenellales > Borkfalkiaceae > UBA1259. The sequence goes on from JAZNSS010000025.1 coordinate 43,212, forward strand.
GGCTTGCCAACTGCAGCGCCTGCTGGGCTAACGTGCTTAAAAGAAGCGGCAGACGCCTTGCCCGTTGCTTCCTTAAGTTCTTTAACTAATTGCCAACTATTAAATGCGTCTAGAAAGTTTATATATCCTGGTTTGCCGTTCAAAATTTCGATTGGAAGTTCACTTCCATTCTTCATATAAATTTTTGAAGGTTTTTGGTTTGGATTGCAACCATACTTTAATTCAAATTCTTTCATAATACTACTCTCCTAAAATCGTCTTATTTATTTTTATTTATAAGGCGGTTATCTTCCGCTTTCGTTTCTAAATCAATGTAACGAACGTATAAAGAAATTTTGTTATCTTTATCTAGCGCATTCCACAAGGTGTTTGTAAACGCGTCGATATCGTTGTCAATCGCAACTCTTTCAGGCTCGCCTTGGAAAGTTGGAATTGGGTTTCCGTCACAAACGTAGGTGTGAATAAAGTGACCTAAACCTGCAAGCGCCGTATAGTGGAATCCGTAACGATTGCAAGCCGTTCCGTTTGCATCAGCACTCTTTAAAATGCTCATTTTATAAGAAAAATCGTTATCGTTAAAGGTTAACATACCACTGATACGTGGAGTAAGGTTTGGAAAGTCTGGTTCAAAGTCACGTGAAGCAAGCGCACAGTCAAAACCTTTGCCAGCCTTTAGACCTTCGTAAACGGTATCCGTTTGGTCGCCGTTTGTTACGATAACGTTATTTTGGTAACTACGAATTGCTGCGTAAATAATTAAACTTGGGTCTTCAACCTTTGATGCGTCGAAAGGTTCGGTGAATACTTCACCGTTCTTTTCAGTAAATATTCTGTTACGACTATTTTCGCTTCTGCCCATTATGAAATAAGCAAGAACGGCTTTCTTTGCGTCGGGGGTTTTACCTATAACGATTCCACGACCTACGTAAGAATTGCCTTCAATCAATTTGTCAATTTGGTTAATCTTATAAATATCCATAGTTACTCCTTAATCTAATTGTTTTTAATTATGTTTTTACAAACTTTTTCTGTGGAAAGTGGCAAAATCTTCCATTCTGCCTTTTCCATAACGTTCTTTTGCAAACTTTCAGCAGTATCGTTTTTTCTAATATTTACTGCCTTTTGCATAATAATCTTGCCACCGTCAGGTATTTCGTTAACGAAGTGAACGGTAGCGCCCGTTACCTTTACACCCTTTTTTAATGCTTCTTCGTGAACTTTTAATCCATAAAAGCCTTTTCCACAAAAAGAAGGTATGAGTGATGGGTGAACGTTAATTATTCTTTCAGGATAACGTTTAGTAAAGTCTTCACTAAGTATGCTCATAAAACCTGCTAGAACGATTAAATCTATGTTGTTAATAGTCAATATTTCTATAATTTTCTCTTCAAAAGCAGATTGAGAACCTAGTTCTTTCTTTATTACGATTTCCGTTGAAATTCCAGCGTTTTTTGCCCTTTCAAGAGCGTAAGCGTTACGGTTATTGCTAATAACTAGAGTTATTTTGCCACTTTTAATTATATCCTTTTTTTCTGCATCGATAAGCGCTTGAAGATTCGTTCCACCACCCGATACTAAAACGGCTATTTTTGCTTGTTTCATTTCGCTCTCCTATTCGTTATCCTTTTTGGTTTTTAACTTAAGTAAAGGTAAAAGCATTCCACCGATAGCGTTACCAACGATTACAACCATAATAAACACGAATCCGTCAAAAGAAAATTCTCTAGCGATTGCAAAATATCCCATATCTGCAATAGAGTGTTCAAAACCACTTAAAATAAACACGGGAATACAGAAAATAATTCCAGCAATAGTTTTTCCGTCCTTAAAAATGCTAACTGCAAGATACATTAATACACCACAGAAAATTGCACGAATCAAGGCTTGCCACAAATATTGAACATACTTTCCATTTGCCAAAACTATTGCAGTTTGGTTTAGTGATGGAATTGCGTAACTAACTGCTATTCCGAAAACCAAGGTTCCTACTAAATTGCCCAATAAACCTATAAGCAAGGTTGATACGGCAGATTTATCGTGCTTTTCTGGTATAAACCCTACTTTACCCGTAAAAAGGTTAAGACCTTTATAACAAATACAAAGAAGCGCTACCGAGAAAAGAACTGCGCCAATAATTTTATGCCCCTCCGAAGAACAAGCCAAAAAGATTGAGCAACCGATAACTATAAGTAATCCTGCAGAAATTCCATCAAGAAAATCCTTTAAAACGTTTTTTAGTTTCATACTTTCCTTTTGTGATTGGCTACGTGACAATAAATGAATGATTAGCATTTATTCACTTTGACGAGAAAAAAGCAAAAAAGACGAGCGTTCTTTTAAGGGGTAATACCCCTAGCGGTCTTATCACTTAAAAAACGCAAAGTATTTTGTAGATTTTTTCCGTCAAAAATCATTCAGAGATTGAAACGGAGCCTTTTAATTAAACTATTTCTATTTTGTCTTCACCGACAACGATTTCGCCTATAACGTATGCGTCTTCGCCGTTTGCTTTTAAGATTTCTAACGCTTTATCTACATCGTTTTTGCTTACGACGATACTCATACCAACACCCATATTAAAGGTATTGAACATATCACGCTCGGTTACACCACCTTTCTTTGCTAAATAGTTGAATATTGGTAGAACTTTAACTGCGCTCTTTGTAACCTTTGCGCAAAGACCGTCTGGAATACTGCGTGGAATATTTTCGTAGAAACCACCACCGGTAATATGTGAAATGGCTTTAATTTCCACTTCTTTCATTAAAGCAAGCACGGACTTAACGTAAATTTTAGTAGGCGCAAGTAAGGTTTCACCTAAAGATTTGCCGTTAAGTTCTGCAACGGGGGCTTTTAGGTCAACGTTTTCCACGTCGAACACCTTTCTAACTAGTGAAAAGCCGTTTGAGTGAACGCCACTTGACGCAAGAGCAATAACAACGTCGCCAACCTTCATTTTGGTATTATCGATAACCTTGTTTTTGTCAACGATACCCGTGCAGTATCCTGCTAGGTCGTATTCGTCAACGGGATAGAAACCTGGCATTTCAGCAGTTTCGCCACCTATAAGTGCGCAACCCGATTGGACACAGCCTTCACAAACACCCTTAACTATATCGGCAATACGTTCTGGAACGTTCTTGCCACAAGCGATATAATCTAAAAAGAACAATGGTTTTGCGCCACAACAAATAACGTCGTTAACGCACATAGCAACACAGTCGATACCAACGGTGTCGTGCTTATCCATAAGGAATGCTAATTTAAGTTTTGTTCCTACTCCGTCAGTTCCACTAACTAAAATAGGATTAGTCATTCCCGTTAAATCTAGTTCAAATAAACCACCAAAACCACCAACGCCAGAGCAAACTCCACTAGTTTTGGTTTTAGCGATATGTTCTTTCATTAGTTCAACTGCTTTATATCCTGCAGTAATATCAACGCCTGCTGATGCGTAAGCATCTGATTTTGATTTATTCATAAATTTACTCCTTTCCGTTCCAACAATAAGTGCAAAGTTTACAAGGCTCTATGCCGATTGCTTCAATAACCCCTTCAAGAGATTGAAAATCAAGAGAAGTGAGTGACAACTTTTCGCACATATGTTTTCTTAAGTTTTTGCCCCTTTGGGTTTTGCCATCGCTATATTCGTCCAAGTGCTTTAATCCTTCTTCACCTTCAAGTTCAACCACCGTTCTTCTTGCAATAAGTTCCATTTCGCTAGTTGAACGAGAGAAGTTAAGATATTTACAACTATACATAATTGGTGGACAAGCAGACCTCATATGAACTGATTTTGCACCGTTACTATATAAAAAGTCAACAGTCTTCCCTATTTGCGTGCCACGAACGATAGAATCGTCAACAAACAACAAGTCTTTGTCTTTAATAAGATCACGCACGGGAATTTGCTTCATTTTAGCGACTCTGTTTCTATCAGATTGTTCAGAAGGTATAAAACTTCTTGCCCAAGTTGGCGTATACTTGATAAATGCGCGCGCAAATGGTTTTCCACTTTGGTTAGCGTAACCTATAGCGTGCGAAGTGCCGGAATCTGGAACGCCACCAACGTAGTCAACGTGTTGCGCAAGCCCTAATTCTTTATCATTTCTAGCCATGATTGCGCCGTTTCTATAACGCATCATTTCAACACTAACCCCTTCGTAGGTAGAAGTTGGAAATCCATAATAACTCCACAAAAATGCGCACATTCTCATTTCTTTACCCGGTGCATTTAACTGTTTTACACCGTCTATGGAAATTTCAACTATTTCACCTGGGCCAAGTTCTTTTTCCGGTTCATAGCCAAGTTTTTCAAAAGCAAACTGTTCAAAGGAAACGCAATATCCGTCTTCGCTCTTCCCTAAAATAACGGGTAATCTACCAAGTCTATCTCTTGCTGCAATTATCGTGCCGTCGTCTTTTAGGATTAATATACAAGCAGAACCTTTTATTTTGCTTTGGGCGTATTTTATTCCTTCTACAAAACTATCTTTTTTATCTATATATACGGACAATAATTCGGCAGAATTTATTCCACCACCCGTTTTAGCATCAAAATGCCCCGTGCCCGTAGATAAATATTCATTTACAAGTTCTTCTTGATTGTTTATAACACCGACGAAGCAAATTGCGTAAGTTCCAACGTGTGATTTAATTAGTAAAGGTTGTGGGTCTTGGTCTGCAATACAGCCTATCCCTGAAACACCCTTCATTTTACGCGACACGTTTTCAAACTTAGTTCTAAAAGGAGAATTCTCAATATTGTGAATTTCCCTTTGAAGTCCAATTTCCTTATCGTAAAAGGCTAGTCCACCCCTATGCGTGCCTAAATGGGAATGATAGTCCGTTCCATAAAAAACCTGTGGAACGGCATTTGAACGGCTTACACAGCCAAAAAAGCCTCCCATCTGTTACCTCCTGCAAGTCTATAAGTAAATCAATTATTTTGCAAAAAATAATTTAGATAATGTCATTGGGTCAATATACTTGCCGTCTTTGTAAACACGCATATTACCTGATGCAATTTCGTCGATAAGAATAACGTTGCCGTCTTTATCATATCCGAATTCAAATTTAATATCGTATAAAACTAAACCCTTGTCAAGTAAATCGTCTGCAACGATTTTTGTAATCTTTTGGGTCATTTCTTTAAGTTCATCGTATTGTTTTGCCGTCATAACGCCAAGGTCAACTAAACCGTCTTTAGTAACTAGTGGGTCGCCCTTTGCATCGTTTTTGAAGGTTGTTTCTACGTATGCTGGAAGATCTGCGCCTTCTTCAATATAGTCGCTATAACGACGATAGAAACTACCAACTGCTTTGTAACGACAAATTACTTCTAAACCTTTGCCAAATGCTTTTACGGGAACAACTTCCATGGTGGTATCTTTTAGATTAGCGCTAATATAATGAGTTTTAATACCTGCAGCGTTTATTTTTTCAAAGAAATAAATTGACATGCGAAGGTTAACGTCGCCAACGCCTTCAATAGTTAAACCAACAGAGTTTTCACCTGGGTCAAACACACCGTCTTTTCCGGTGCAGTCATCTTTGAACTTTAAAAGGTAGTTACCATTTTCTAGTTCGAATACGTCTTTGGTCTTTCCTGAATAAACTAAATTTTTCATAAAAAATCTCCTTTAGATTTTAGATTTAACTTTTTAACAAACAAAGACGCAGGTCTTTGCAAAAAAGGGTGCTTAAACCCCTTTAAGTAGTTCTGCGTCTTTCTTTAATACTTTTTGAGCGTCGGCAAGCCTTTTTTGTTTTATCTTTTCAGCAAGCGACGTATCCGTTAAGGATATGATCTGCGCTGCAAGTATACCTGCGTTTGCACCACCGTCTATAGCAACGGTTGCAACAGGTATTCCACTTGGCATTTGCACGGTTGATAAAAGAGCGTCAAGCCCGTCTAGGTTGGTTGACTTACAAGGAACGCCGATTACGGGAAGCGTCGTTCTTGCTGCAACTGCGCCTGCAAGATGAGCCGCCATACCAGCAAAGGCAACTATAACGCCGAAATCATTATCGATTGCGCTTGACACGAATGCGTCAACTTGTTCCGGAGTGCGATGCGCAGAATATATATGCGCTTCGTAAGGGATACCAAACTCTTTAAGAACGTTTATAGCCTTTTGAACTATTGGCAAATCACTATCACTACCCATTATTAAGCCAACCTTTTTCACGTTAACCCTCCCATAAAAAACAACAAAAGCACACCGAAACCGAATATAAAAGTTAAGTGTGCTACTTTCTACCTTTTGTTTTATCAACAAAGGTTTTTTAACAATTTTGATTTTATCAAAATATTCGACAAAAGTCAATTACTTTTCGCTACATATTGTTATTTAAATATATTTATATACAAAATAAGAAAACTTTATAGAAAGCAAAAAGGCTTGGATCAAACCCAAGCCTTTTAATTTAGTTGTTATTAACCTTTGTAATTAACGATTCCTGCGAAATCTTCTGCCTTAAGAGCAGCGCCACCGATTAAACCACCGTCAATGTTGCGCATAGCCATAAGTTCTTTTGCGTTACCTGGCTTCATGCTTCCACCGTATTGGATACGAAGTGCTTTTGCAACTTCTGCGCCCCAAGTCTTTTTAACAAGACTTCTGATAAAGCCGATAGTCTTATTAGCGTCTTCAGCAGTAGCAGTTTTGCCCGTGCCGATAGCCCAAACAGGTTCATAAGCAATAACTATATTTGCAAAGTCTTCTGCAGTGATATCTGCAAAGCCCTCTAATACTTGTTTCTTTAGAACCTTTTTGGTCTTATTCTTTTCTCTTTCAGTTAAAGTTTCGCCAACGCATACGATAGTTTTTAATTCCTTCTTTAACGCTTGTTTTAATCTTGCGTTAACGCTAGCATCGGTTTCGCCAAAGTATTGTCTTCTTTCGCTATGTCCGATAATAACGTATTCAACGCCTATTTCCTTTAACATATCTGCTGAAATTTCACCGGTGAATGCGCCGTTATCTGCCCATGCAACGTTTTCAGCACCTAGTTTAATTTTGCTTCCCTTAATTGCGTCTGCAACTGCCCACAAATCGGTGTAAGGAACGCAAACAACAACTTCTGGCTTAGATTTTGCAACTAGTGGCTTTAAGTTGTTGATAAGTTCTACGGCTTCTTTTGCCGTTTTGTTCATTTTCCAGTTTCCTGCAATGATTGGTTTTCTCATAATAATCTCCTTTTGTTAAAAAGTTAGTATAAAAATCCGTAGGGATTATTTATCGTTAAGACATTCGATACCAGGTAGTTTTTTACCTTCGAATAATTCAAGTGATGCACCACCACCCGTTGAAATATGCGTCATTTTATCAGCAAATCCAAGCGTTGTTACTGCTGCAGCAGAGTCGCCACCACCGATAATGGTCGTGCCTTCTGCTTCTGCAAGCGCTTTAGCAACTGCGATAGTTCCTTTTGCTAAAATTGGGTTTTCAAACACGCCCATAGGTCCGTTCCAAATAACGGTTTTTGCGCCCTTAACTTCGTTTGCAAATAATTCTGCAGTTTTTTCGCCGATATCTAAGCCCATCATATCTGCAGGAATCTTATCTGAATCATATTGAGCAACTTCGATTTCTGCATCGATTGGATTTGGGAATGATTTAGCGCAAACAGCGTCGATAGGAAGAAGTAATTTCTTACCTAATTCTTTTGCTTTTGCCATCATTTGGTTGCAGTAATCAATTTGTTCGTCGTCAACAAGTGAAGTTCCTACTTCGTAACCTTGTGCCTTTAAGAAGGTGTATGCCATACCACCACCAATGATAAGGGTATCGCATTTTTCTAACAAGTTAGAGATAACTTTTAGTTTATCGGCAACCTTTGCGCCACCTAATACTGCTACGAAAGGACGAACAGGATTTTCTAAAGCGTTTGCCATAACTGCAAGTTCTTTTTCGATAAGGAAACCACATACTGCAGTATCAACGAAACCGTATTCAGCGATAGCAGCCGTAGTTGCGTGCGAACGGTGAGCCGTTCCGAATGCGTCGTTAACGTAAATATCACAGTAACTAGCAAGTTTTTTGCAAAGCGCTTCGTCTCTCTTTTCTTCGCCAGCCATAAATCTGGTGTTTTCTAATAAACAAACGTCGCCGTCTTTAAGAGCAGAAACAACTGCATCTGCGCTTTCACCAACTAGGTCGGTTGCAAATGCAACTTCTTTGCCTAAAAGTTGAGATAATCTTTCTGCAACTGGGCGAAGTGATAATTTTTCTTTATCTTTAAGTGCCTTTTTAAGGTATTCTGCCTTTGCTTCTGCTTGTTGTTCGGCAGGAAGGGCTTCCACAGCCTTCTTTTCCTTTTTAGTTAAGCCAAAACCTTCGGTCAAAACGTTATGTGGTTTGCCCATGTGTGAACAAAGTATAACTTTTGCGCCTTGTTCCATTAAATATTTAATGGTTGGCAATGCGCCGTTAATACGTGTTTCATCAGTAATTTTACCGTCTTTCATAGGAACGTTAAAATCAACCCTAACAAGACATCTTTTTCCGTTTACTTCTACGTCTTTTATAGATTTTTTATTCATAAAAACAACCTCCGAGAAAGTTGACGTTTTGCCAAACTCCCCCAATAATTTATTTATCGTGTTTAATTATATAAATAAATCCACCGTTTGTCAAGGCTTTAACGGTGGATTAACCTATTAAAATGATAGTTTATATTATACGTTTGAAGTTTGTTCAACCACTTCAATTTGTTTTTTTGGTTTTCTATAAGAAGTAATGCTTTGCGCAACGTTAGTGATATGGTCGCCCACTCTTTCTAGGTTTGATACGGTTTGCAAATAAACCGAACCGATTTGCGCTGCGCATTTGCCACCTTTAACCCTTTCAATATGCTTTCCTTCAAGAATTTCCGTTTGTTCGTCAACCATTTCTTCTAGTTCGTATACTCTGCTAATTTTTGAAACGTCTCTCTTGTCAAACGCTTCCATTGCTACTTCAAAGAGTTCGTTGACAATATTCAAGGTGTTTTTCAACTCTGACACTGCTTCTTTAGAAAATTTAAGTTCTTCTTGACGAAGTCTTATGGCGTATTCCATAATATTTTCCGAATAGTCGCCCACTCTTTCTAGGTCGGATACTACGTGGAAATATGAACCAATCTTTTTATCGTCTTCAACGGTAAGTTCCTTACTCATAACCTTCGTCATAAACGCCGTTATTGAGTGATTTAGATAGTTAATCGTCTTTTCGTTAGAAGCAATTTCTTCGCTATGGTCAAGTTTTTCATCAAAAAGCATTTGCATTGATAAATTCAAGTTGGTTTTTGCAAATTCGCTCATTCTGACTAATTCCTTTCTTATATTACCAACGGCTACGGTTGGGGTTTCCATAAGAAGGTTGTCAAGGTATTGCAAACGCATCTCCGTTTCTTGCTTTTCTTCTTTATCTCTAACTAGTAAGCACGTTAACTTAACCACGTATTTCATAAACGGAAATAGTATTATCGTCGTTATTATATTAAACAAGGTATGGAATATAGCAATTTGTTGACCAACATCTTGCGACATACTTTCAAAAAATCTTGTTACGTTATCGCTCCAAATCCATATTGGCGCTATAAATATTAAACAACCAATAGTATTGAACATTAGGTGAACAACTGCAGTTCTTTTTGCATTCGTGCACGTGCCTATTGAGGACATTATTGAAGTTATACAAGTTCCTATATTAGAACCAAGCGCAAGGAATAAAGCGTTATCAAAAGATAGAACACCTAAACTTGCTAAAACAACCATTAAACTAGTAATCGTTGACGAACTGTGAACTAGCGCCGTTAAAACTATTCCGACAAGGACTAACAATAATGGGAAGTGGTCGCCTTGGAAAATAGCATAAGCCCAGTCGTATGGAATTTTATTACCGTTCGCGTCAGTTGTGAACATTATTAATTTTGCATATGTAGAAATAAATTCTAAACCGACGAATAAAAGCCCTAAACCTGCTAAAATATTGCCGATATTTTTAATCTTTTCGTTCTTAAGTAGCATAGATGCCATAAGACCAAAAAAGCCTATAATTGCTGCTATTGCGCCAACGTCTATACTGCCCACGCCGGATAAAGAAACGATGTGCGCCGTAACGGTTGTTCCAATATTTGCACCCATAATGACGTTTGCCGCTTGAACAAGCGTCAACAAACCAATATTTACGAAGCCGACTAGCATTACCGTGGTAGCCGTTGAACTTTGAATAATACTTGTAACGGCAATACCGACACCAACTCCTGCAAAACGGTTAGTTGTAACTTTGCCAAGCATCGCCTTCATTTTAGTTCCTGCAAATTTTTCTAGCCCTTGTCCCATAATCTTCATACCGAACATCATGGCAACGACACCACCAAACATAAAGAACAGATTTGCGTAGCCCATATTTTCTCCTATACGTAAATTTTCTTTAATTTAATTTTATAACAAGGCTTTTTTCATGTCAAACAAACAAAGAATAAATTTGAAAATCCAATTATATAAAAATGTTATAGCAAGATGCGTGTTTTTATTAGCGTTTTGGTATTTCACCTTGGGTTTTAAGCCCTTTATAATCGTTTTGTCTTAACGCTTCGTATACACCAACGCATACTGAATTTGATAAATTTAGTGAACGTGTTTCGTCCATCATAGGAAGTCTTACGCATTGGTCGTAATGTTTTTGTAACAAATCTTCGGGCAAGCCTTTTGTTTCTTTGCCGAAAACTAAAAAATCCCCGTCTTGATAACCAACTTCAGAGTGAATGTTTTTTGCTTTGGTAGAAAAAAACCAAAAATTTTTTCCGTTATAGAACTTGTCCATAACTTCTTGAATACTATCGTAATAGGTAATATCCAAAAAATGCCAGTAATCTAGCCCTGCGCGTTTTAACTGCTTATCGGTTACTTCAAACCCCAATGGACGAACTAAATGTAGTTTGCTGCCCGTAACGGCGCAAGTCCTTGCAATATTCCCAGCGTTTTGTGGAATTTCCGGTTCAACCAATACTATATTAAAAGCCATTTTTACTCCTTTAGTAGACTAAACCTTCTCGGTAAAGTCCCCTTCTTCTAGTTCCAATTTCGTGATAATCTTTTTCTATTTTTAATTCAGCCGAAAAATGCTGTTGGCTAGTTGCAAACGCAACGTTACCACGTATATCAGATAGCATACTATATCCGTCAGCGCAAAGCGCCATAGGAACGCCGTTTACGTAAGATAACGACCTTAGAACGACTTGTGGCATAACGTTTTCTTGCTTTTTAAATAAACAAATTATAAAATCTGCATTGCACAATGATAAAGTTTTACTGGATTCGGTAAAAAATAAGTCTTCACCAATAATTAGACCTATATTCCCCACTGAAGTTTCGTAAACACGGTAATTCCCACCTGCAACGAATTCGCTTTCGTCAACGGAATGCGTCATGTCGGAAACCCCCAAAATCTTACCCTTATCGGCTATCACCCCTGAGTGACGAAAAACGCCGTAAGTATCTGTATCACAACCCGATACAACAACACAAGACAACTGCTTGGAAAGCCTTGCTAAATCGTGAAAATACTCCGTTTCGCCACTTAATTCCTTTTTATAACTAACAAGCCCCATACCGTTAAATCCAAAGACGACTAAATCCTGCCCCGTAAGTTCGGTTAGTCTTTCCTGCCAAACGGTGTTTAAGGATTGTTCAGTTACAAAAGAAATCTTCATATTAAACTCCAAAAAATGCTATATATCATTCTATTTGGAATTTAATTTATTTGTTAAAGAATTGTGTTTAATATTCGTTTAATTTCGTCAAAGTTTTCCGATTGGTATATAGCAAGTTTTGCTTCTTTTACTCCTACTAACCCTTTTAAATAATACGAAACGAACTTTCTAAACTCTAATACAGAACGCCTTGGCGAATAATATCCGTCAAGGTTGTTTATATGTTCAATAATAAAATCTTTTAGGGAAATATTTGGCTCTACGCCTAAAAGTTTACAAACAAGGAAAGGGTCGGCAATAGCGCCACGCGCCAACATTACTCCGTCTGCGCCCGTTTTATCCATCATTAAGTTTGCGTCTTCTACGGTAAAAATTCCACCGTTTGCAATAACCGGAATGTTTACACTATTTTTTGCTTTATAGATTGCGTTATAATCAGGTTCTCCCGAATAATAGTCTTCCCTTACTCTGCCGTGAATAGTTATAAGACTTGCGCCACTTTGTTCTGCCATTTTGGCAAACTCTGACGCAACGTCGTCACCACGTTTTAGCCCCGTGCGAATTTTAACCGTTATTATTTTGCCACTTTTTACGCATTCTTTTATTATTTTTTCTGCCTTTAATACGTCTTTAAGTAATGCGCTTCCGTCTCCGTTTTTAAAAACCTTTGGAACGGGACAACCCATATTTATATCAATTATTTTAAAAGGTGCAAGAAGATCGCACTCACACGCTTTACGCATAGACTCAAAATCAGAGCCAAATATTTGCACGGCTGTTCTGTCTACGTCTTGCCCACTAAAAACTAATTCTTCGTTGGCTCTGCCACCGTAGATTAAACCTTTTGCGCTTACTAGTTCGGTAAATGCAAGCCCAAATCCACAAGATAGGGCTATTTTGCGAAAGGGGTAATCGGTATACCCTGCCATTGGGGCTAAAAATACGTTATTATTAAGTTGGATTTTGCCTACTTGCAAGGATTGAGCGTTCATCTTTCACCTTTAAACTTATTAACGTAATTAAGTTTACCAAACAAGTGAAAAAATAGCAAGCAATTAAACCAAATGCGCCACCGTATACGTTAAATTTAGGGATAGGTAGCAAGATTAAATTTACCACAATCTTGAGTGCCACCCCGATAAAAAGGTTAATAGACGGAAGATAAAGTTTATTTTTTGCAACTAGTATTGCGTTTTGCGTTTGAATTAGAGATAGCAGAATAATACAAGGCGAAGTAATTTTTATTAAGTTTATTGCCACGTCTTTTTCATACGTTCCAAGCGACCTAAATAGTATACTAACTATAAAAGGGGCAAATAAGAAAGACATAATTGCGCAAGGTATGGTTACTAGCAAGGTTAAAAGCAAGGTTTTTTCTGCACGGCGATTTTTTTCTTCTTTGCTATGAGTTGACGAAATTGACGGAACGGCAACGGTAGAAACTCCGTGGCAAATGGATACGGGCAAATTTATTACCGTAAGCGCTACGCCGGACAATAAGCCAAACAAGGTGGTTGCGTCTTGACGATATTTTGACAAAACGTTTACTATCATAAAACTATCTACTACGTGAGATAAAGGGATAAGCGTTCCCACCACTATTATTGGAAAGGAATACTTTAACAATCGTTTTATCCTTTCACCGTTACCCTGTTTTTGATACAAAAGGTTAAGATTAAGTTTGACTTTCCTTTTTTTATAAACTACAACAAGATAAAAAAGCGCAACTAGTTCGGATAAAGTTATTGCAAAGGTTGCACCTGCAACTGCGTAGACGGTATTTGCCGATAAAAGATAAACGAATGCTAAACCAAGCCCTAGTTTTATTAGTTGCTCGATTATTTGCGAAATTGCAGTTGGCTTCATATCCATTAGCCCTTGAAAATATCCACGAAAACAAGAAATTGCGCATACTAGCAATATTGACGGGGATAAAAACAAGTAGCCTAGATAGGAATTACTATTACCCTGTAATGTAGAAATCGGCTTGCAAAATAAAACTAAAACAAGGGTTAATCCTACGCCTATTAGTGATAAAAATTTTATACTTGACACAAGGTAATTGTGGGCAGACGTTTCTCTATCGTTATTCTCGGAAGAAATAATTTTTGCTAGCGCCGTTGGCGCTCCCCCACTAGAGAAGTCCAAAAGTAATGAATATATGGGGAAAATCATTTGATAAAGCCCTAATCCGTAACCACCCAAAAGGTTTGTGAGTGGAACTCTATAAAAAGCGCCTAATACTTTTGCAAAAAAGGCGCATACGCCAAGAATTAACGCGCCCTTAAATATACCGTCTTTTTTTGATACTTTCATATTATTAGTATCATTTTATCTAGTTTTTTTATACAAAAAAGAGTGCCTTGTGGCACTCTTCCTTTTAAGCCCAATTTGCTGGGCAAACTCTATTTTCCTTAAACCATTCGGTATCTTTAAGCAAGGTGTTATTGTTAGAACATTCTGCGTAAACACCCTTGTCTTTATTAGAAGTTACTACGATATTTCCGTTAAGTAAGCCGTATTCCGTAACGTTTTCGTATTTATCTTTTGCCGTGTTGAACTGAACGTCAACGTATATAGGAACGTATACCTTATCGGTATATACGGAAATTCTATCTATATATGCTTGGGTTGGAAAGGTGTTAGCAAACGTTTGAGTATACTCTACGCTACCAGCGCAACAAGTTACAACCGACATTTTTGGTTTAATTTCACGAAGCAAGCAATCGTTTGAAGAAGTTTTTGAACCGTGATGCCCAGCCTTATACAATTCCACTTGTGTAAAATCATATTTTTCTGCAAGTTTTTGTTCACCCGATTCTTCAAGATCCCCTGTGAACAAGAACTTTCTGTCCCCGTGGTGGAACATTAAACATACTGAATAATCGTTTTCGTCTTTAGCGTCGTGGTCATAGTAGTAGTTGTATAAAATTTCCATTTTTACACTACCGTCTTTGGTCAAGGAATATTCCCTTAGAGCACCGTCAACGCTTTGATTATAACATTGCAATGCAGTAAAGTGTTTTGCGCCGTTTTTAACTTCATCAGCCCTTTCTTCAAGATATCTTGTATAGGTTGCAGTATTTTTTTCTGACAACGGAAAGTCTATAATAATATCACATTCATATAGGTCGAATATACTTCCGTCAGTTTTTGCAAAGCCTGCTATATGGTCTTGGTCTGCGTGGGTTGCTATAACGTATTCCAACTTGCCGTCAGTAACGTATTGGTCAACATATTTTTTTATATCGTCTATACTATCATCACGGCTACCTGCGTCGATTAAGATATCGTTGTCGCCAGCCTTTACGTATATAGAGTCCCCTGCATTATCGTTGCCAAGCATCATAAAATGAAAGGACAGTTCACCCGTTATTGGAAGGGTTTTATCCGTTAACTTTTTGTATGCGAAATATCCACCAATAAGCGCGCATACGAAAATGATTACCAAAATTATTGCTAAAACGGGGTGTTTTTTAGCAACTTTTTTAGCAGAACGCCTTGCTTGACGTTTAACGTAGTTTTTTGCCATGTTATATCCTTACAATATAGATTTTCTTAATTCTTCGTTAGAAAGTGGTGAAAGATATTTAAGTGGAATATCGTAAACGGTCATAACCCCACTATTACCTTCTTTTGAAAGCCTTGCGATAGCCCTAGCGTAAGCAACTAAAACGCTTGAAGTGAATTCTGGGTTAGAATCAAGTTTTAATGATAACTCTAATATCTCGCCGTTTTCTTTAGTTGTGTTACCTGAACGAATTACAAAACCACCGTGAGAAAGTTTTTTCTGCTTTTCTTTTACTTCTTCATTAGAAACGAAATGCACCACCGTTTTATAATCTGCAAAATAGTTTGGCATGGTAACGATTTCTTTTTCAACGGCTACGGGATCTGCGCCGTCTTCTAAGGCAACGAAACATTCTCTATAATGCTTTTCACCGACAGTTAAATCTGGGTTTTCACCTTGACGAACTTTATCCAACGCTTCTTCTATGGGAATGGTATATTGGATAGCGTTCTTTACTCCCTTTACCCTACGAATAGCGTCGCTATGCCCTTGTGAAACGCCTTTGCCCCAAAAGGTATAATCCTTACCGTCGGGCAATACTGCGCCAAAAAGCGCGCGCGCGATAGAAAATAGCCCTGGGTCCCAACCAATACTGATTGCAGAGAGCGTGCCGTTTTCTTTAGCAACTTTTTCTAAACTTTCAAAGTATTCAGGAATTTTTGCGTGGGTATCGAAAGAGTCAACGGTATTAAAATCTTTTAGCACTTTTGCCGTGTTATTAGGAAGGTCTGTTGCAGAGCCACCACATAAAATCAACACGTCGATAACCCCTTTAAAATCATTTAATTTTTCCATAGAATATACGGGTGTGTTTTCCACAACGGGAACAACGTCAGACGGATTTCTTCTAGTGAAAATACCAACTAGTTCCATATCCTTTGCTTTGGTTAGCGCAAGGTTCGTGCCTTTACCAAGATTACCGTATCCTACTATACCTACTTTAATCATATTTGCATCTCCGATTATATCTTTGATTACATTTTACTATTAAAACACAAAAATTGCAAAGGTATTTATAAAAGTTTTTATTATACTTCCTATAAAAAATTTTTTAAGTATAAACGTTTATGTATTATTCGCCTTTTTTAGAACAAATAAATGAAATTTTTTCCTTTCTTCAAGTATAAAATGAAGGTATAAATTTTT
>JAZNSS010000026.1:0-2856 GCA_045591355.1 Christensenellaceae bacterium
TAAGCGCCATATCGCTTGCTATTTCAAAATAATCATTATAATTTTTGCAAGTTTTAACCAAATAAAGTGTTTGCGGTTTCTCTTTAATAATTTCAAAGGCTTTGAGTTTCTTTTTAATTTCAATAGAAGTTATAACTTTTCCCTTTTCGCTAAATAAATCAATGAATGTCTTTTCAATGTTTTCTTTTTCTTTAAGTGCGGTTTCAATAGTTTCGTTATCTTCTTCATAACTTCCATTGTGCATATAATCACTATTATCATAATCTAAATGCAAACATAACCTGTTATATGCCTCTAATTCTTTACTCATAATAATTCCCAATCTATCTCGCCATTTGGCAAGACGCCTTTCAATCTTGCTACATAAATAAGACCTTTGTTCGTGAGAATACCTCCATATACAATAGGGTTTTCCTTACCAATGCTTTTATAAAAACCTGTTTCTATATTGGTTTTAATAGGGCAATCATCTAATATGTCAAAGTAGTTTCCTCCGTCATAACTAATTGAATACTTATCAACTAATTCTTCAATAGTGTCGGCTTGTTCTTCAAACGGAAATGCGTCCTCCACATCAACATAGTTTTCGTGTATGTGTTCGGGTTTTGCGACAATCATTAATCTATCGTTATCGCGGTTTAGCATTTCTTTTACGATGTATTCGCCTTTAGTATTATCAATAATTTTTCCGCTTTTAAGTTTTATGTATTTCATAAGACCTCCAACAACTTAATGTTGCAATTAATGACCGCTTTAAGAATTAAGAAATCCGTAGCCGGTATTCTTTTGTGATAGCGTCTATTAATGTTAATGTTGTATTCGTAGTAATTTGTTGAATAATGAAAGGTTTTAAAATCAAGTTTATATTTAGCAATAATGTCTAATGCTTTTTTATTATAAGCAATAATCTTTTCAGTAATTTCGTCCATTATTTTTCCTCCGCATATTCAATTTTTATTCCAAGTTCATCGAGTATCTTTACGTTTTTGCCGTTTAGCGCATTGATAACCGATTGCCTTGATATGTTTAATTCATCGGCGCATTTTTGTTTATCCGCCACATAGATAGGTTCTTTGAAAGGCGATGTAATTTTAATGGTTTTAAACTTTCTAATGCCATTACGATATAGTGCCTTTTTAATCGCTTGCACGCTTGAACCGTATTTATTACAAAGTTCACGCACCGACAACTTTTCTAAATCATCATAATCGTATTTACTATTCATAATTAAAACGGCAATAAATCATCGTCAATATCAATCGGCACATCATCGTTAGTATCTTGCGGTTGTGGTTTTTCCACTTGCTTAACCCTTTCGCCACCATACAAACTATTAATACTTTTAATAATGCAAGTAATATATTTCTTGTCTTGATATTTACTAATACTTAACGAACCCTCAACAAGAACACTTGTGCCTTTTTTCAAATAGTTAAAGCAATATTCGGCGGTTTGTTTAAATGCAACAATATCAATATACATTGTGTCGCCTTTATAAGTATCCACTGCAAGGGTCGAATAGGCGTTACCATTTTTGTTAAGGAAATCTTGCGCTAAACGACCTTGCAAAATAAGTGTGTTTATCATTTAGCGTTTTCCTTTTTCGGTTTAGCAATAAGCGTTATACAACGTGGTAGCCAACCGGTCGCCAACTTTTCCCAATGTTTGCGCACTTCTTTAACCGCTTTCTTTTCGTCTTTGTCGTCTTGGGCGATAAGTTCTTTTGCCTTTGCAATAATCTTGTCGTGTGTTTCACTATCTATTTCGGTTTTAAAACTTTCAAGCAATTGTGGATATAAAACACTTTCGTATCTAACAAGTTGCAAACCAAATTCGTCATTTACACCAAATGTTTTACGGATAAGTAGCCACATTAAGAAATTGGCTTGTAAACCACTCATTCCGCCACCATATAAGCGGATAAATGCTTTCGTGCATACCGCAACGGCGTGAATATATGTGCCGTAATCGTGTTCGTAACCACAAATAATTTTTTTAACGAACTTTTTTAATTTTCTCTTGGTATTAATTGTTTTAACTTCCTCATACCAACCATTTTCAATTTCTTCAAATTCTTTTGATGTTTCGTCTAATTTAATCATTGTTTTCGCCCTCCAATAATTGTTTAAATTCGTCATACTTTCTAATAAATAGTTCTTTAATTTCTTTGTTTTTCTTATAACAATTTGGTCTTTTGTAATTAAAGTCCAAGTATTTATCAAAGTATTCTTTAATATCTTTAAGGCAATTCGCATACCCTTGCTTTAAGCCGTCGCGATACGTTTTAGTTGGTTTATTATCTTCAAAACCTACTTTGCCCTTATTTCCGCCACTGTTCTTATTACGCATTTGGTAGCCCATATTCGCATACTTTAAGATGTATTCTTGTTCGTAAGCGTCAAGTTCACTTTCTAAACACATAAACCAATCAATTTCATATCCAAATTCGCCACCTTTTTCCCCCTTTAACTTATGGGCTTTAAGCGAATTGTCTATATGTTGATAACCAATCAAGTGTTCGGCAAGTCGTTTAAGTATTCCGCCTTTGGCTTTTGTTTGCCCAATGTATGCGTATTTAAAACCTTGTTCATCAACCCTTGTTAAGATGTAAATACCCGTTTCTTCGGGCAAATTAGGATATAGTTTTAATAATCTTTTTTTAGCATTATTTAATTTTTGTTGTTCTTTCCAATAATTGCTTGACATAACTATTTGACAAATACCTCAACCGGTTTATAATCTTTATCGGCGACAGGGTTTAGTCTTTGGTTCAAGATAGGCATAATTCCGTCGCTTTTTGCTTTAAAAACAAGATTATTAAGGTATTTGCATTTCCTTTCTAATGGTTTAAGTTCA
>JAZNSS010000027.1:0-51100 GCA_045591355.1 Christensenellaceae bacterium
AAAGCAGTAATAATTACTTTATTATCGTTGGGTAGTGTATTTATACTTCTTATAACTCTTTACATTTGGCGTTACAATGACATGCTTAAATTTGAGACTGAATATAGCGAAGAAGAACACTTAGCAAGAGTAGAAGATTTATTAATAAAACATAAGGGGGCATTTTATAATCCTATAAAGAATTATACCCTACATTTTCTTTATTCTTATCTTACGGAAGACCCTGAGTACATATTAGTAACTATTGAGCACGAAAGATATTTTAAGGGAACGGTTGAAAGTGATGATATTTGGGAAAAAGGAGAATTCGAGATAAACGAAACATACGATTATTCTACTAAATATTCTCACGCAGTAATACAAATAAGAAACGACGTTTACTATTTTGACACAATGTATTCGGGAGTTGGTGACATTTCTAATAGGGGTGGATTCTATTTAGGAAAAAGTATTTATGAACAGTGTGGATATTTAGATCAAAAAAAGTTTTATTGTATGGGGAAACAAGCCATAATGACTGAGCAAGGGATGTTAGTTATCTATGACTCTTCCGACTTTGAGCCCGGAACTTATGATTTTGTTGAAGGCATACCAAGAAATGAAAAAGAATATGAACAGACACATGAAACAGGAAATCTAAAAGTTGCACTTTATGAATCTCGTTATGGATATAGAGCAAGTCGGGTTCCAAGAGAAAAGTTTTTTATAGATTAATAAAAACGCAAGCGTTTCGCTTGCGTTTTTTTGCTGTAAATTTTTATAATAACTTTTTAAGTTTTTATTAAATAGTCCATTCACCGTCAACAAAAAGGGTAAGGTTTTTGCCGTCTTTGGTTATACCCGTTACGGTAAGGTCGGGCGTTCCTATCATAAAATCTTCGTGTTCGATAGAATCGTTTGCGCCTAGTTGTTTTAGTTCTTTTAGGGTTAAACTTTCGCCGTCTTTTATGGTAGTGGGGTAAGACTTTCCAAGCGCTAAATGGCAACTTGCATTTTCGTCAAACAAGGTGTTGTAAAACAAAATTCCACTCTTTGCAATAGGGCTGTTTTTGCCTATTAAAGCCACTTCGCCAAGTCTAAGCATGCCCTTATCTAAAGAAAGTAGAGCAGTAAGATTATCATAACCTACCTTTGCAGAGTATTTAACCACTTTGCCTTTCTTAAACGTTAAACTAAATTGGTCTATTAAACTACCGTTAAAGATTAATGGTTTTGCAGAATATACTACGCCGTCAACCTTATCTTTGTGTGGCGCAGTAAAAATTTCTTCGGTGGGTAGGTTTGCTATAAAGTCTAGCCCGTCTTGAGCACGTTCTTTTGCAGACTGCCACACGTGGTTTTTGCATAGCCCTACCTTTAGGTCAGTGCCTAAACCGTTGGTAAAGCGCAAATATTCAAAATTCATTTTATTAAGGTAGTCTGCACGTTTTTGCAAGGTAGAAACGTGTGTTTCCCACTCTTTAAGTGGGTTTTCGTTATCTATACGCATAGTTTTTGCAATAGCGTCAGTCAAAAGTTCTTCGGCGTTTTCAATATTAGGGAATACCGTTTTTGCCCACGCTTTATCAGGCACGCTTGCCACGCACCACCTTATTTTATTAGAAGTTACTGCGTTAAAATACTTGCGCAAAGCCTTGCTTTTTGCTTGGTTAACTGCGCCCAGCGTTTGTGGGGAAACCCCGTCAAAACAATTAGGGTCTTCACAAGTTATTGCAAGATAGCAAAAATCACGCTCAACTAGGTCGTTTTTACTATCCACGAACCACTTGGGAATATCACAAAGGACGCTTTTATCGGCATAAAGATAGTTAAGCCTATCCGTTTTATCACAGTTCCAACGAACACGAACTATACTAGCGCCAAACTCATAGGCTTTTTTAGTAAGCGCTTCGGCAACTTCGCTTTTTTCTACGGGGCATACGATTTCTAGCCCTTGACCCTTTTGAAGATTAACACCTATTTTAAGTGTAACTTCGCACCAACGTTCTAAGGTTATATTATCAAACAATTTAATCACGTTTCCTAATTTTTTTGCTAGAATGATGATAACTTAAAAAGGGTTTTGTGTCAAGACGAAATTTGTCGAAAGTTAATTTTATTGAAAAAACAAAAGAATTTATATAAAAAAATAAAAACATTGACTTAAAGATAAAGGTGTAGTATAATAAAAAACAACGCATACTAGTATGCGGATTTTTTGGTGGGGATTTTTAGTTTGATTAATTTATGAGTATTTTGCAAGATATCGGCACGAACGCTGACTTAAAAAAACTTAATATTGACCAACTTAAAAATCTAGCAGAAGAAATTCGCGCGGAAATTTTAGGGGTTACTAAACAAAACGGTGGGCATCTATCTAGTAATTTAGGAATTGTGGAAACGACCATTGCCCTTCATTACGTTTTTGACTTGCCAACCGATAAACTTATTTTTGACGTAGGTCATCAATGCTACACCCACAAACTTTTATCGGGCAGGGGTGGCGATTTATTTAAGACCATTCGCAAAAAGGGTGGTATTTCTGGGTTTCCTGACGTGGAAGAAAGCCCCTACGACGCTTTTTCTACGGGGCATGCAGGAACTTCTATTTCTGCAGGGCTTGGAATGTGCAACGCAAGGGATAAACTTGGGCAAGACTATCAAGTTATAACCTTAGTTGGCGACGGTTCGCTTGCAAACGGACTTAACCTTGAAGCCCTAAACGCTCAAATTTCCAAACCAAAAAATTATATCGTTATACTAAACGATAACGGTATGTCTATTTCTAAAAACAAAAACGGTTTTTACAAGTTTATATCTAGAAGCACCACTAAAACGGGCTACGTTAAAAGCAAAAACCGTTTCAAAAAGATTTTCGGCAACTCCTTTATTACCAAGTTTTTTAGAAAGGTTAAAAACTTCCTAAAAAGGGCGTTTAACCGTAACAATTATTTTGAAAACCTTGGCTTTAAATACGTTGGCGTGTTCGACGGCAACGATTTAAAAGAAATGATAAATATTCTTTCCAGAGTAAAGGAAAGGTCAAAAGATACTGCTATATTTTTACATATCAAAACTACCAAAGGTAAGGGGTTTGACGTTGCTGAAGAAAATGCCGACACCTATCACGGCGTAAGTAAAAACTTTGAAAGCGCGTCGGGTGGTTTTGGCGCTCAGCTTGGCAACACGTTAAATTCGGTTATACAAGAAGACGATAGGGTAGTTGCAATAACTGCCGGAATGAAAGACGGCACGGGGCTTGCTTTGGTAGAAAATGTCAACCCCAAAAACTTTATAGACGTTGGCATTGCCGAGGAATACGCCGTTACCTTATCGGCAGGAATGGCTATAGGTGGGCTTAAACCCGTAGTTGCAATATATTCAACCTTTATGCAAAGGGCTTACGACCAAATATTGCACGACGTTTGCGTTCAAAACTTGCCCGTAGTATTTTGTCTTGATAGAGCAGGAATGGTTGGCGAAGACGGAAAAACTCATCAAGGTTTGTTTGATTTAAGTTTTTTATCCCACTTGCCAAACCTAACTATACTAACTCCTGCTTGCGAAAGTGAACTAGACGGCGCGCTAAAATACGCGCTATCGCTAAATTCCCCCGTGGCTATAAGATACCCTAAAAAAGGGAATGGTGAAGGGAATTTTGATAACGGAAAGTGGTCCTATATTAGACAAGGCAAAGATTACACGGTTTTGGCTATCGGACCTAGAATGATAAATCTTGGATTAGAACTATCCAAAGAGATAGACTGTTCGGTGGTCGCCGTTAGAAGCGTTAAACCACTTGATAACGGCTTATTAGACGGAATTAAGGGCGAAATTATCACCTTGGAAGAAAACGTTCTAGCAGGTGGATTTGGTCAGATTGTTTCGGCATATTACTCTGACCGTGGAATAGGTAGGCGCATTTTCCGTTTCGGCGTTAAAGACGAGTTTGTTAAACATCAAAGCGTTGAACAGCAGTTAGAAGACGCTGGTTTAACCGTAGAAAATATAAAAAGAATTATTTTTAATAGTAAATAGTGTAAGGGGAAGTTTATGTTAAAAAAATGTTTCAAGATAGCGTTGCTAGTCTTCTTGGACACGATTACCGTGTTGGGGGCTTGGCTTTTATCAATCATTCTATTGCGTTTAGACCTTGAAGTTTGTATTAAAAACACTTGGTATTACGCTTTAGGTGGGGTTGCAATTTTTTGTTTAGTCAACTTAGCGCTAAGGCTTTATACGACCATATTAAAATATGCTAGCGTGCGTGATGCGTTTAAGATTTTGCTATCTTGTTTCGTTGTTTTCGCCTATAACTTGGTGGTGGCTTTCTTGGTGAGCGACTACGTTATAGGTTGGGCGTTCATATGCGTGTTGTTTATAGTTTTCTTTACTTGCGTGGTTAGGTTTTTCGTAAGATTCCTTAACACGTTTATAGAATTTTATCATAAGCATTACACACAAAAGAGCGATATGCAACGCGTATTGATAGTGGGCGCCGGCTATGCAGGACAAGCCATTATTAAAGAACTTCAAGATAACGTCCAATCAAAAATGATGCCCGTTTGCGTGCTTGACGATAACGAAAGCAAAATAGGTAGGGGCGTTCACGGAGTAAAAGTAGTCGGTGGAATTAAAGACGTTGCTAAAGCCGTTAAACGTTACGATATAGATAGAATTATTATCGCAATACCATCTTTAGATAAAAAGACCTTGCACGACGTTGTTGCAGAATGTAAAAAGACAAAACGCATGGTAATGACCATTCCTAGTATGTATCAATTAGCAGACGGAACGGTAACCATAAAGGATATAAAAGAAGTTAGCCTACTTGACCTTCTTGGTAGAGAACAAGTCAAAGTTAACATAGATGAGATTATGGGCTATATAGAAGGCAAGATAGTTCTTGTTACAGGTGGGGGTGGCTCTATTGGTAGCGAACTTTGTCGTCAAATTGCAACCCATGCGCCAAAACAACTTATTATTTTAGACGTTTACGAAAATAACGCATACGAAATTGAACAAGAACTTGTAAGAAAACTTCCAAATCTTAACTTGTTAACATTAATAGCAAGCGTGCGTGATAAAAATAAGATTGACGACGTGTTTAACAAATATCGTCCAGAAATAGTATTCCACGCGGCTGCGCATAAACACGTTCCACTTATGGAAACAAGTCCTAACGAAGCGATTAAAAATAACGTTTGTGGAACTTATAACGTTGCCGATGCGGCAGGTAGATTCGGGGTGGAAAAGTTCGTGCTTATAAGCACGGATAAGGCAGTTAACCCAACCAACATTATGGGCGCAAGTAAACGTATTTGCGAAATGATAGTTCAAACCATAAACAAAAAATACGATACCGATTACGTTGCAGTTCGTTTTGGTAACGTTCTAGGCTCAAACGGTTCGGTTATACCACTATTTACCAAACAAATTCAAGAAGGTGGACCTATAACCGTTACGCACAAAGATATCGTTCGTTATTTTATGACCATTCCAGAAGCCGTAAGTTTGGTATTGCAAGCAGGCGCTTTTGCAAAGGGTGGAGAGATCTTCGTGCTTAATATGGGCGATCCCGTTAAGATTTACGACTTAGCGATAAATATGATTAAACTAAGTGGTTTAGAGCCGTTTAAGGACATTGATATAAAGATAACGGGTTTAAGACCGGGTGAAAAACTTTACGAAGAAATGCTTATGAGCGAAGAAGGTTTAGAGCAAACGCCAAACTCCATGATATTTATAGGCAAGCCACTAGACATCGAAGAACATACCTTGTTTGACACTATTGCAGAAATGAAAGAACTTGCTTACAAGGAAACGGAAAAGATGAAAGAAGTCGTTCACCAACTTGTTCCTACTTACAAAATTGACAAAACAAAATAATCAAAAACGGGGCGTAGCACTTTGGCTACGCCCCGTCGTTTTTATATTCTTTAATCGTTGTTGTATTTTACGCCGTATTGTTTAAGCGCGTTTTCCTTCCATAAAGGATAAAATCTTTGACCTTCTTTGTGGTTTGTAAATTCCGTTGCAAGAATTAAAAGAGTTAGCGTTATCATGCAAGGAATGGTTGAAAACTCTATCGTATCTATAAAGCCATAGCAAGCAAACATCAAAAACGCTATAAAGCCGAATAGGTTAAAGGAAGTATTGCGTTTAATTAGCACGGCTATACGCGTGTAGTAGTAATACACGTAAGCAACTAGCCCAACTAGCCCCATTGAACCAATAGTTTGGAAAAGGGTGGAGTGGGCGTTGTAAAGCCTTAATTCACCGTTTGGTGGAAAGTAGTTGTTATGGTTATAATATCCAAAGCCACCACCGAATAAGGGGTTTTCAAGGAAAATTCTCCATGCGTCACGATAAAGTTTTGAACGGCCGGATTCGCCGTGTAACGCCTTGCTTAACAAATCGGTTACCATATGGATTTTACCAAGAACTGATAGACCTAAAAGCCCAACTAAACCTATAAGAACGACGGCAAAGACTAATTTATTAAACAGTATTTTGTTGTTTCCACGTAGTTTTTTGTATACGAAGAATAAAACTATTGGTAAAAACAAGCCGGAAATACCTAAACAACCGTCGCTACCCGTCATAAAAATTACTAGGTAGAATAGGGCGATGCATGCAAGGTATGGTATAATTTTATCTGCTTTAACTAAAAGATAACAAGCAAGTGGGATACATAGTAGTAGCATTGACGCTAATATGTTTATATTTCCCCAACCAAGTTCAGAGCCGGCAAAAATCTTGTTTTTAAGAATTTTATAATTCAAATAGTATACGCCGAATTCTGCGCATATAAGTATGCCTACAATGAGTAATATAACGCAAAAATATTTCTTAAAGTCAAAGTTTTCGGGATAACAAATATAGTTTGCAAAGTATAGGTAAACGAAAAGAAGAACAGGACCTAACGGAATGGTGTAAAGTAATCCGTTAACGTAACGGTCTGCGTAGTCTGAGAAAAGCCCCGAAAGCATAAGCGCAACGGTTATCGAGCAAATGGGCAAGAATAACCTTCCAAAATTAAATGGTTTAGGTCTAAACCTTATAAAATGATATATTACGCACGCAACGAGTGGTAAAACGGTTATAAGGAAATACGTTTGCCCTAAAAAATCTAAATCCCTTATCAAATATATAAATAAGAGTAAGAGTGGCAGAATGGGGGTAGCGTCACGACGGGTAATTAAAATATAACAGCCTATCGCAAAAAATATAATCGTTCCAACGTATTGCAACTTAAACGTAAAACAAAGAAAGGTTATTACGGCAAGCAATACGGGATAGCCATAGCCGTAGAAAAAATCTTCTAGTTTATCGTCGAACTTTCGTATATGAAGTTTGTCGAATTTTGAAAAAACTTGTTTAAGCATATCAACATTATAAACCAATAAAATAAAAATTTCAACTAAAATATTTTAATAAACAAGATTGGTCTTTACAATGTGGGGGTTTTTGTGGTATAATTACTTGGTTAAGAGAAGTTTTTAACAAAAAATAAAGGTTTGGCGTATATATGAAAGGTCCTAATCCAGTTAAATGGTTATTTAAAAGAGCGCAAGGTCAAAAAAGAAATCTAGTATTTCTTATTTTAGCAAACGCATTTTTTTCCGTTTTAATGGTTGGGTTTGCTTACGTAGTTAAGATAGTAATAGACGGCGCAGTAAACAAAAACACAAACCTTTTTATTTTTGGCGTTATCGCAATAGTAAGCATAGTCCTTTTGCAATTCGTTTTTCGTTTGCTAATAAACGGGCTTGTAGAACATATAAAGGGTAGGCTAGAAATCGGCTATAAAACTTCGGTTTTCAAAGCAATACTTAACAAAAAATATAGCCAAGTAACAAAGTATCATAGTGGCGAACTAATGAATCGTCTTACGGCAGACGTTTCCGTCGTTGCCGATGGCGTTTCTACTATACTGCCTACCGTCGTCTCTTCTGTTGTTAGGCTTGTCTTGGCAGTAGTGGTGCTTTGTTTTATCGATTGGATATTCGCTCTAGCTTTCGTGGTTGCAGGGCTTATGGTCTTTTTGGTGGTTACGCTTTTGAAAGGTAAACTTAAAAGCCTACACAAAAAATCACAAGAAACCGACGGCAAAACACGTTCTTATATGCAAGAAAGTATTGAAAACGTTCTAGCAATAAAGGTGTTTTCCGTTTCGGAAAGAACGCAAAAAACTGCGTCAGACCTTCAAGAAAAGAATTTTAAGGTTAAAATGCAAAGGCGCAACTTTGCAATTTTGGGGCATTCTACCTATAACTTTATTTTTAGCGCAGGGTATATATTTGCCTTGATATTTGGCGCTATTAAGATATTTAACGGAACGCTAGGGTTTGGCTATGGCGACTTATCGGCAATCTTGCAGTTAGTAAATAGCGTGCAAGTTCCATTCGCTTCCTTATCCGGCGTTATGCCAAAGTATTACGCAACGCTTGCTTCGGCAGAAAGATTAATAGAGATTGAAAACCTTGAAGAAGATAACACCGTAAATCTAGTTGACCCGTCTACGCTTTATAAAAACCTTACTAGAATTTGCGCTGAAGATTTAACCTTTAGTTACGACGGTAGGGACTTGATATATAAGAACGCTTTCCTTGATATAAAGAAGGGCGAATCGGTTGCTATAACGGGTGCTTCGGGTATTGGTAAAAGCACGATTATGAAACTTCTTTTGGGGGTTTATCCACCATTAGACGGCAGTTTGTATTTCGATTGTGGAAGTCAAAGAATCGCCGTTGATGAAAGCACGCGTTCACTATTTTCTTACGTTCCACAAGGGAATATGCTCTTTTCGGGGACTATTCGTGATAACGTTACCTTAATTAAGGGCGACGCAACTGAAGAAGAAATCGCTTTTGCCCTAAAGGTGAGCATGGCAAGCGACTTTGTAAACGCCTTGCCAAACGGTTTAGATACCGAAGTTGGTGAAAACGGTCTTGGGCTTTCCGAAGGTCAAGTTCAAAGGCTAGCAATAGCAAGGGCAGTTCTAACTAAAGCCCCCGTTTTACTTTTAGACGAAGCAACGGGTTCTCTTGACGAACAAACGGAAAAACAAGTTATAAGCAATCTTTTACAGTTGAAAGATTCAACAATCGTTTTAATTTCGCATAGACGTTCTGCTGCTGAAATGTGCGATAGAATAATTAACGTTGACGATAAAAAATTTAGTTAAATAATATAAAAACAAGTTTTCACTTGATTTTTTATTAAAATATGATAATATTATAAGTAGTAAATAGTGTAGGGGGATTATTTTGACTATACAAGAAATATGCTCTTGTTTTGACGTAGGGGGAAAATACGTCAGTTGTAGAGAACTTTCTACGGGCAATATAAACTGCACTTACCACGTAAAATATTTGCGTGATGGTGTTCAAAAGAACTATATTGTTCAAAGAATTAATAAGCAAGTATTTAGCAACCCTGAAAGACTTATGGATAATATCGTTGCCGTAACCGACTACGTTAGGGCAAACGTTATTAAAAAAGGTCTTTCAACTAAAAGGTTTGTTTTGCGTGCATTTTTATCCAAAGCAGATAAAAAACCTTTTATAATCGACGACCACGGCGAGTATTGGAGATGTTATAGGTATATCCACAATTCCGTTACTTACGACCTAGTTGAAGACCTTGGCATAATCGAAAGGGTGGGTAAAGCATTCGGCGTGTTCCACGACTGTCTAGAAGGGTTTGACGCTGAAGTGTTGTTTGAATCTATACCAGATTTTCACAATACGCCAAAACGTTATAAAGCGTTATACGACGCTATAGAAAAAAATCCTTGCAAACGTGTTAGAGAGTTGTCGCAAGAAATTGCCGACTTAAAAAGTTTTGAAGCCGACGCGTGTTTGCTTCAAAATTATCTAGACCAAGGTAAAATTCCACTAAGGGTTACCCACAACGATACCAAGTGTAATAACGTTTCATTTGATAAAGACACGGGCGAAGCGCTTGCCGTTTTAGATTTAGATACGGTAATGTCTGGCGCAGTTGCCTACGATTTTGGCGATGCAATAAGGTTTATTGCAAATACCCTTATGGAAGACGATCCAGACGTGGATAACGTTGCGCTTGACCTTAATAAATACGAAGCGTTTGCAAAAGGCTTTATCGGTGAAATGAAAGACGACTTGACTGATTGTGAAAAGGAAACCATGAACTTTGGTGTTTTTGCAATGACGGTTGAACTTGCCGTTAGATTTTTAACCGACTATATTTTAGGCGATAAATATTTCAAAACCAAATATCCGGGGCATAACCTTGATAGGGCTAGAAACCAAATAGCGCTTGCTAAGGATATTTTAGCGAAAAAGAATCAACTTCAACAGATATTAGAGAAATATATTTAAGTAAGGGGAAACTATGGAAGAGCAAAACGTTAATAACGTTGTTAAAGAAAGAAATCTTTTTCAACAAGTTTTTAAAATAATAAAACGTAATATCTTGCTACTTTTAATAACCGTTTTAGTCGTTACTTTAATCGGTTGGGTTTACGCAAGTTTACGAACCCCTAATTATATAGCCGAAGCGCAAGTTCTATATAGCATGGGCGACGGACAAGACGTAACTAACGACGTTAATACGACTCACGCTTATAAAGAAACGGTAATGGACTTTTGCGATAACGGCGTTGTAATTGATAGGGCAAATTTCTATTATAAATCTTACGTAAAAGATAGCACGTATGTAAATTTGGGGGTTGACGTTTTTATAGCAGACGTTCAACAACTTGAAAGAAACATTGCAAGTTATTCTACTGAAATAGGTATTTTAGAAGAACGCGAGCAAAAGAGAGCAGACATTGAAGATTTGGGAACGGTGGTTAACAATCCTACCTTAACGCAAATAAGAATTGAGATTGCTTCTCTTGGTCAACAAGCCGTGCTTGTTAAAATGATAAGAAATAGTTATTTAGAACTAGACCAAGCAACTACTAAAGCAGAAAGGGATACGCTTTTGGCAACTATCCAAAAGTATGAAAAGTTACTAGTTCGTGCAAAGCGTGGTGAAGCATTATCGGAAATTAGCACAGTTCCATCATTGGAAAATGCTGACGGCACGGTTGAAACTTCTGAAGTAAAATATATTGCAAGATTAAAAACCGACCTAGCATTATTGCAACAAAACGAACTTTTCTATCAAACGGAAGATAGCAATTCCGTTGAAGAAGAATATATTGATAGCAAAAACGTTGGCGTAATAAATTACGATTCTGAAGAAATTGAAAACGCATTTGCTTTCGGCGTAACCTATTTAGATAATAAAGCAGACCTTTCTCAAGAAAAGGTTAAGGTTTTAATCTTGGCTTTCGGTGTGGAATCATCATATTTCTTTACGGGGCTTAACACTACTATTGAAGATATGGGCGTTGTATCTTGCAACGTTGATATGAGCAAAACTAAAATTATAGTGGTTGCCGTCGTAATCGGCGTAGTTCTTGGTTTGCTTATAGTATTTACTTTGCAAGCCCTTGATAAGACTATTAAATCTAAAGAACAAGCAGAAGAATTGACGGGTTGTGCCGTTCTTGCCTGCATAGAATCGCAGGAGGTGTAAGTATGGATAACCAAGTTATGCAAAACGAACAAGTAAAATCAGGAAGAACATTCTTCTCTGCGCTATACGAAAAGTTATTGTTGTTGATATTAGCAACCGTTCTAGGCGCATTGTTGGGTTTTGGTTTGGGAATATTAAGGGTTAACCCCGTATATACCGAAACCACAAGCGTAATGCTTATAACCGACTTTAAGACGGCTAGTGGAAACAACGCTTCCAACACTAGTAAAATTACCCTTGCGCAATTATACTTGCCAAATATCGAAATGATTTTGACAAGTTCGGAATTTATCGAAGCAACTAACGAAAGTTACAAAGAACAAGGTGGCAAAAGCGCTATTTCTGCTTCAAAGATAAATATCGATTATAGTGAAGAAGGTAGTTTGATATTCAATATATCATATACCGATTCTTCCTACGAACTTGCAGAAGACAAACTAGACGTAGTTGTTGAAACGGCTAAGGAAATTCTAAAAACCAAGTTGGTTGCAGATAACGTTGAACTTAAAGAAACGACTAACGTTAACACTCAAAGCGAACATTATAACTATACTAAATATATTATAGTGGGACTTGCAGTAGGTTTATTAACATCGGTTGGATACGTTACCATTAGATACTTGATGGATAATACCATTAAGGATAGGGAAGAAGTTGAAAGACTAACGGGCGTTAACGTGCTTGCTTATATCGACGCCATCCCAGACGAAGTGTTTACTCATCCCCAAGTGAAGGAAGGCGAACAAACGCAAGATAATACCAAACAAACGGAAAATAAATAAAAAAGAAAACTAACGGCATATTACCGTTAGTTTTTTTACTTAAAGAAATTTTATTTAAAAAAACGAAGGCGGAAGTAACTTCCGCCAACGCTAAACAGATTGGAGTGATCATAAAAATTTATATTTTCATTTTAACACCAACCTTATATATAGTCAAAACACGCAATAAAAATAATTAATCTTTTAATAAAATAAAAAAATAAAGGTTAAAATTTAATAAAAGTTAAAAAAATCGTTGAAAATTTTTATAAAATAAAGTATAGTATAATTATCCAAAGGAGGACGGTATGAAATATAACAACGTAGACGAAACTGACGTTAAGATTTTAAGGCTTTTACAAAACGATGCAAGAATGTCTGTTAAGGCTATTGCTGAAAAAATATTCGCATCTGCCCCAACGGTAAGCGCAAGGATAGAAAGTCTTACCGAGCGTGGAATTATAAAAGGGTATTATACTGAAATAGATACTTCGGTGTTTGAAAACGTTATAAAAAGTTACGTTGATATTGAAGTTTCACCAGAGCGTAAGGAAGAATTATACGAATTCTTAAAACAATCTCCACAAGTCGTTGAGTGTGATAGGGTTACGGGTGAATATTCTTTACTAGTCAAGGTAATTTTTAAAAATACCGTTGATATGGATAAGTTTATAAACGCATTGCAAAAATTTGGCAGAACTAAAACGCAAATAGTTTTTTCTTCCATCGTAGAGCATAGGGGCGTTATAATATAAAACCCCACGTGTATTTACGCAGGGCTAAAGTTAAAATTTATCAACGTCGTTTTCATATTTATCGAAAAGGCTATAGCGCTCTGGGTGTATTAGCGCAGTAAAAATCATTTCTCTAACGTTAGGGATTTCTTCACCAATTTTTGAAATAATAGTTTTTACGTATTCACGCTTGGTTTGCTTGTTGGCAGGGCAACAACTTTTAACTACGGGCAAGTTTTTAGAATAGGCTAAAACATCGATTTCTTCTAGCATTATCATAGGGCGTATAAGGGTTAAATCGGTTCGGTCTAGATAACTTTTTGGCGCAAAGGTAGAAAGCCTACCTTCATATAGCATTGATAAAAGTAAGGTATCGATAAGGTCGTCTGCATGATGACCGTATGCAATTTTATTGCAACCTTTTTCTTTTGCGAAAGAATAGAGTGCGCCTTTACGCATTTTAGAACATAAAGCGCACGGATTGGTTTCTTTGCGCACGTCAAACACTACTTGGGCGATATCCGTTTTTTGAATATAGTATTCTACGTTAAGGCTGTCGCAAAGTTCTTTTATAGGCGTAAAATCCGGATTGCCTTCGGAAAAGTTAAGGTCAACGGTTACGGCTATAAGGTCAAACCTTTCGGGGGAGAAGCGCTTATATTCGGCTAAAAGTTTTAGCAAGGTTACCGAATCTTTTCCACCGGAAACGCCAACGGCAATTTTATCACCGTCTTTTATCATTTTATATTTAGTTATGCCTTTGCGCATAACGGATAGCATTCTTTGCGTTGTCATATTTTCGTTCGGGTTAAAGTAGTTATAATTGATTGATTTTATTAATTAATCATATTATACTATAAATATAAAAAAATTCAAAGGTTTTTTTGTGTATGAGGGAATTAATTTCACAACTGATTGGTAACGACTATATCGCCACTCTTTTAATGTCGGCAGTTCCGATGATAGAATTAAAAGGCGCAATAGTTTTTGCGTGGGAAAGATTTGGGTTTTTAATATCGTTTGCTCTAGCATACCTTGGTTCAACTATTATTTTTATCCCTATATTCTTCCTGCTTATTCCTATATTAAACTTGTTAAAGAAGATAAAGTTTATCAACAAGTTTGCCCAAAAGGTGGAGTATTATTTCCAAGAAAAAGCCGACCAAACCTTACAAAAACAACAAAGCAAAGGCAAGCGTGGGCTTTCCGAAAGGCTAATTAAACAACTTGGGGTGTTTATATTCGTTGCCATTCCACTTCCTATGACGGGGGTTTGGACGGGCACGGCAATAGCAGTATTTTTGAACCTAAAGTTCAAAGACGTTATTTTGCCGATAGTCGTGGGTAACCTTATTGCAGGATTGTTGATTTCGGGATTATCTGCGCTATGCACCCTTTTATCTATAAGTTTAGACCTTGTTTTGTTAATCTTATTGGGACTTGCGCTAATATTACTAGTAGTGTTTATAGTAAAAGTCTGTCTTAAAAAACCTAAAGTGAATGAATAGAAGGTAATACTAGTTATGGGATTTTTTTCGTGGTTGTTTCATAGAAAACCTAAAAAGCCAAGGCTTGGTTTAGCGCTTGGCTCTGGTGGGGCAAAGGGCTTTGCCGAACTTGGCGCTTTACGTGCTTTTGAAGAAAACGGTATTGAATTTGATATCGTTGCAGGAACGAGTATAGGTAGTATAATAGGCGCTTTTTACGCTAACGGTTATACTTCAACCGATATTTTTGAACTTATAAAAACCATTAATTTCGGCGAATTAGTAAGCCTTCCTAAAATACTCAATATGGATACGACGGGTATTGCTAAATTAGTGGAAAAGAATTTAGCAGTATCTAATATAGAAGAACTTAAAAAGCCGTATAAGTGCGTGGCAACCGTTTTAGAAACGGGCGACGAATACGTTTTTGATAAGGGAAATATTGCCCAAGCAGTTTGCGCTTCAAGTAGTATTCCACCATACTTTAAGCCCGTCGTTATAGACGGCGAAAGATACGTTGACGGCGCTTTTTCCAACTCTATACCAGCCGACCTAGTAAGGGGAATGGGCGCAGACTACGTAGTGGGTATTGACCTTAAAGATTACGAACCAAAACAAAGTGGAATTTTAGGTAAACTTTTTCCTACCTATCAAGGTAAAATTGATAAGCCTTGGGCAAAGGGTTATGAGTTTAGCGATATAGTCCTTCACCCAGACCTTAGGGGATATAATTCTATGTCTTTCCGTTCGGGAAGCGAAATGTTCGATATAGGATATAGAACGGCTATTGATAATATGCCAAAAATTTTAGAAGGAATTAGAAATATAACGCTTAAAAAGAAATAAACGTATGCGTTACAAAAGAAGACTAAGGATAATAAGTTGTATCGTTTTAACTATTATCTTTTCATCAACCGTTTTGTTCGGTTGTAGGAATGAAGAAAATAATTTTAAGATGAATAACGGTTTTGCCGTTTGTTTTATAAACGTTGGTCAAGGCGATTGCGCATTGATAAGGTTTGACGACGGAAAAACCTTACTTATCGATTGTGGGCAAAGCGTTAGAGAGTATTATGAAAAGGTAGTGGGCGTTTTTAGTCAGTTTGGTGTTAAAAAACTTGACTATATGGTGTTAACCCACCCTGATAGCGACCACATTGGCAACGCTTACAAAATTTTAGAAGACTACGGCGCTAGTAAAGTGTATATGCCCTTTATTAAAAATACAAGTATTTTTTCAGCCTTTGAAAGAGCAATAGGCGTGATAAAAGATAAAGGCTGCAGAGTAGAATACTCCCAAATGGCTAGCAAAATTCAAGGGGAAAATTACTACGTTGGTTTTTTATCACCGATATCCGAAAGCGAAAACAACACTTATTACGATGAGTTTAATCTTTTAAACAATCCTACCGACCAACAAGTGAATAATCTTTCTCCAATGATATATTTATCGTATAAGGGCGTTAGATTTTTATTTACGGGTGATGCCGATAAACTTCAAGAACAAAAGGTTTTAGAGTATTATAAAACGCATATCATTAACGTATTTCACAAGGACAAAGTTAATTTATACGATATAGATTTTCTAAAAGTGGCGCACCACGGTGATGAAAACAGTTCTTCCCAACCATTTTTAGATATTTTAAAACCTAAAAACGCCGTAATAAGCGTGGGTGGAAATAACGTTTACGGTCACCCTTCAACAAGGGTTATAAATAGAATAACTACAACTAATGAAAACTGCAAAATTTTAAGAACTGACGTTTTGGGCAACGTCTACGTAAGCGTGGATAAAAACGGAGAATATAAAATATCAAACCAAAAGTAAAACACCAAGCGCAAGGCTTGGTGTTTTAAGTTTACGCTGTCTTTAGCGCAGTTATCGACGCCCCCGCAATGGTTGCCGTTTGGGTTGAATCGTTATAAAGTGATAACGTTCCTGCATCGGTTACGGTTAGTAATATCGTTTTACTACCCGACAATAATTGGTCGGCAGTATTGTTTAGGGTAATGCTTTCGCCAACGATAGGTGCTCCGTCTAGATAAAGGGTAGTAATTAAACTATCCGTAGGAACGGAGCCGTTTACGAAATAGGAAACTAGATAAGTGCCTGCTTCCGGTAGATTTATAGAACCACCACTAACAGTCATAGTAGTTCCGTCAGTAGACGCTATTTGAGTTAACGGAATAATTGCGCCAGCGCCGACGGTTGAAGTGGTTACGCCTGCGTATATGGCGTCGTTAGTTCCCGAAGGGCCTTGAGGACCGACGGGACCAGTCGCACCCGTCGCACCCGTTGCCCCAACCGGACCTTGTGGGCCGGCTGGACCAATAGCACCAACAGGGCCTTGTGGGCCGACAGGACCTGTCGCACCCGTTGCACCCGTAGCGCCGGTAGCCCCAATAGGACCTTGTGGACCGATAGGACCAGTAGCGCCAGTCGCGCCCGTTGCACCCACAGGGCCTTGAGGGCCTTGTGGACCACGTGGACCTTGAGGACCCGTAGGGCCGATAGGACCACGAATTACCCTTAAATTTGAACAATTGTTGCAACCGTTACAGTTGTTACAACCATTACGGTTATTGCAACCGAATAAACTACACATAATATAAATCCCTCCTTGGATTACTGTATATAATATGCTTTATTGCCAATAAAAGGTTATTAAAGGTTGTTTTTAGCCTTGCCTTTTTATTCGGTTTGGATTATAATCAAATAGGGAATAACTTTAATAAATAGTTTTTATGGAAAAGAATAAATTTGTTTTACATTCTAATTATAAGCCTACAGGCGACCAGCCACAGGCTATTGAAAAATTGACCGAAGGGGTTTTAGACGGCTTAAGAACGCAAGTTCTTTTAGGCGTAACGGGTTCGGGCAAAACTTTTACTATGGCAAACGTAATAGAAAAGGTTCAACGCCCAGCCCTTGTTATCGCGCACAATAAAA
This sequence comes from Christensenellaceae bacterium, assembly GCA_045591355.1. GTDB lineage: Bacteria > Bacillota > Clostridia > Christensenellales > Borkfalkiaceae > UBA1259. The sequence continues at coordinate 17,486 of JAZNSS010000027.1, forward strand.
CCCTTGCAGCGCAGTTGTGTAACGAATTTAGAGAGTTTTTTCCAGAAAATAGAGTGGAATTTTTCGTTTCCTACTACGATTACTATCAACCCGAAGCCTATATCCCAACTACCGATACCTATATAGAAAAGGACTTGTCTATTAACGACGAAATTGATAAACTTCGCCATTCTGCAACTTGTTCGCTTGCCGAAAGATACGATACGATAGTGGTAGCGTCGGTATCATGTATTTACGGCTTGGGCGCTCCACAGGAATATTACGATTTAGCAATCTCTTTGCGCCCTAACGATAATATGGATAGGGACGAACTTATGCGTCGTCTAGTTAGCGTGCAATATACAAGAAAAGATATTGACTTTGGAAGGTCGTCTTTTAGAGTTAACGGCGACACGGTGGATATTTTTCCTTCTAGCAATACCGAAATCTTTATTAGAGTAGAATTTTTTGGCGATACTATCGATAGAATTTGCGAAGCAGAATTAGTTACGGGTAGGGTTATATCCGAACTTAAACACGCAGTAATATTCCCAGCAAGCCACTATGCAGTCGCTCAACAAAAACTAAACAACGCAATTATAGCCATAGAACGTGATAAAGACGACGAAGTTCGGTTTTTCCAACAAGACGGCAAACTTATAGAAGCACAACGATTACTTCAACGCACCGATTACGATATAGAAATGATTAAGGAAATAGGATTTTGCCGTGGAATAGAAAATTATAGTAGGTATTTTGACGGAAGACAAATAGGTCAGCCACCTTTCACCTTGCTAGATTATTTTCCAAAAGATTTTATCGTGTTTATTGACGAATCGCATATGACCATTCCACAAATAGGGGCAATGTATAACGGCGATAGGTCAAGAAAGACCAACTTGGTTGACTACGGTTTTAGATTAAGGTCGGCTTTTGATAATAGACCTTTAACTTTTGAAGAATTTGACCAACGTGTTGGGCAAATGATATGCGTTTCGGCAACCCCTGCAAAATACGAACTTGAACAAGCAGGGCAAGTAGTAGAGCAGATTATAAGACCAACGGGGCTTCTAGACCCCGTGGTTACCGTAAAGCCAACTAAAAATCAAATAGACGATTTACTTACGGAAATAAATAAAGTAACTAGTCAAGGTGGTAGGGTATTGATAACCACCTTAACTAAAAAGATGGCTGAAAGTTTAACCGAATACTTAAAAGAAAACAAGGTTAAAGTTCGTTATATGCATAGCGACATAGATACTATGGAAAGAATAGAAATAGTATCTGGGCTTCGCAACGGCGAGTTTGACGTTTTGTGTGGAATAAACCTACTTCGTGAAGGGCTAGACCTACCAGAAGTAAAACTAGTGGCAATTCTTGACGCAGATAAGGAAGGCTTTTTGCGTAGCGAAACTTCCCTTATACAAACTATTGGTAGGGCGGCAAGAAACGCAGACGGCAAAGTTATAATGTATGCCGATACTATCACGGGCAGTATGAAAAGGGCGATAGGGGAAACGGAAAGGCGTCGCAAAATTCAATCGGAATATAATAAACAGCACGGCATAGTTCCAAAAACCATTATTAAAGACGTTGTAAACACCCTAGAAATCACTAAAAAGACAGATAGAACCAAGGATATCAAAAAGCAAGATATCCCTGAAGAAATTGAAAAATTAAAGGCTTTAATGAAGATTTCACAAGCCAACCTTGATTTTGAAAGGTGTATAGAAATTCGTGATACCATAGCAAAATTAAAACTTAAATTGAGAAAATAATATGAAAGAAAACTTGATTATAAAGGGCGCAAGGGCTAATAACTTAAAGAATATAGACGTCGTAATCCCAAGGGATAAACTTGTTGTTTTAACAGGGCTATCCGGTTCGGGAAAGTCTACCCTTGCCTTTGATACCATTTACGCAGAAGGGCAACGTAGATACGTGGAAAGCCTTTCTAGTTACGCAAGAATGTTTTTAGGTCAAATGGAAAAGCCAGACGTAGACAGTATTGACGGGCTTTCGCCAGCCATTTCAATAGACCAAAAAACCACTTCGCATAACCCACGTTCTACAGTAGGAACGGTAACGGAAATTTACGATTATTTCCGTTTGCTTTTTGCAAGGGTGGGTGTTCCACATTGCCCAAATTGTGGTAAGGAAATTTCAAGACAAACGGTTGACCAAATTTGCGACAAGGTTATGACCTTGCCCGTAGGCAGTAAAATTTTAGTTAACGCGCCCGTAGTTCGTGGCAAAAAGGGTGAATATACCAAAAATCTTCAAGGCTACAAAAAAAGTGGCTTTGCAAGGGTGGAAATAGACGGTATCGTTTACGACCTTGACGAAGAAATTAAACTTGATAAAAACAAAAAGCATAATATAAGCGTCGTGGTGGATAGACTAATCGTTAAAGAAGGAATAGAAAAACGTCTATCAGACAGCATTGAAACGGCTATAAAACTTGCAGACGGACTTGTTAGCGTGCATATAATAGACGGCGAAACACAGTTGTATTCCACCAAGTATTCTTGTCCCGACTGTGGAATAAGCATAGAAGAAATAGAGCCAAGGTTGTTTTCTTTTAACAACCCCTTTGGCGCATGCCCCGAATGTCACGGGCTAGGCTTTAATAAAAGGGTAGACCCCGACCTTGTGGTTAAGGATAAGAACAAAACTTTAAGAGAAGGCGCAATGACGGTTACGGGCTGGAATTTAGATAGTGGCAAGATGGCAGAAATGAACTTTAATTCACTTGCACGCCATTACGGATTTAGCCTAGACGTTCCCGTTAAAGATTTGCCACCCGAAATATACAATATGTTGCTTTACGGAAACGGTGGTGAAAGAATTAAAATGGAATATTCCACAAGGACCTTTAGTGGAAGTTTTAATTCTTCTTGGGAAGGCATTATTCCTAACCTTGAAAGACGTTATCGTGAAACGACTAGCGACTATACGAAAACGGAAATTGAAAGGTATATGACGGTTACGCCTTGTAATGCTTGTAATGGGGAAAGGTTAAGGAAAGAAGCCCTATCCGTTACCGTTGGTGGCAAAAACATTTCTGAACTTACAAATCTTTCAGTAAAAAATTTATATGATTTTATAGAACGATTAACTTTTAACGAAACTAATTCTAAAATAGCAAAACCTATCTTAAAAGAAATAAAGGCAAGGCTAAACTTTTTAATCAACGTTGGTCTTTCATACCTTACGCTATCAAGAAGCGCCGTAACTCTTTCGGGTGGGGAGGCGCAACGTATAAGGCTTGCAACCCAAATAGGTAGTGGACTTACGGGCGTGTTGTATATTTTAGACGAACCAAGCATAGGGCTTCACCAAAGGGACAACCAAAAACTTATAGGCACGTTAAAAGACTTGCGTGATTTAGGCAACACTTTGATAGTGGTTGAACACGACGAAGATACTATTCGCTCGGCAGATTATATCGTAGACATAGGTCCAAAGGCAGGCGTTCACGGTGGAGAAGTGGTGGCGTGTGGAAGCGTGCAAGACGTTATGAACGAGCCACGCTCAATAACGGGCGATTACCTTGCAGGCAGACGCGTTATCGATATACCTAAAGTTCGTAAACAACCAGACGATAGATGGCTCACCATTGAAGGCGCAAGCCAAAACAACTTAAAAAACGTAACGGCAAAGTTCCCCGTGGGGCTATTAACGGCAGTTACGGGCGTTTCGGGTTCGGGCAAAAGTTCGCTCGTTAACGAAATTTTATATCCCTACCTTGCGTCTAGGCTAAACGGCGCAAAAGTTCGTGACGGCAAGGCGCAAAGCGTGTCGGGCATAGAGTATTTTGACAAGATTATTCAAATTGACCAAGCGCCAATCGGCAGAACGCCAAGAAGCAACCCTGCTACCTATACGGGTGTTTTCTCTCCAATTAGAGAACTATTCGCAATGACTCCAGACGCAAAAGAACGTGGTTATAAGGCTGGCAGATTTTCCTTTAACGTTTCGGGTGGCAGATGCGAAAACTGCGAAGGCGACGGCGTTATAAAGATAGAAATGCACTTCTTGCCAGACATGTTCGTTCCTTGCGAAGTTTGTAAGGGCAAACGCTATAATAGAGAAACGTTGCAAGTTAAGTATAAAGGCAAAAATATAAACGACGTTTTGGAAATGACCGTTGACGAAGCGTGTGAGTTTTTCAAATCTATACCCAGCGTTTACAATAAGATTAAAACCTTGCAAGACGTTGGACTAGGGTATATAAAACTTGGTCAAAGTTCTACAACCCTTTCTGGTGGCGAAGCGCAAAGGGTTAAACTTGCCACAGAACTTTCTAAACGCGCTACGGGTAGAACTTTATATATTCTTGACGAACCTACTACGGGCTTGCATAGTTACGATATAGACAAACTTTGCACGGTGCTAAAAAGGCTTCAAGACGGTGGAAATACCATAGTCGTTATAGAGCATAATCTAGACGTAATAAAACTTGCCGACTATATCGTTGATTTAGGACCTGAAGGTGGCGACGGTGGTGGACAAATTATTGCCGAAGGCACGCCCGAACAAGTTGCCGAAATTCCACAAAGTTACACAGGTCAATTTTTGAAGAAGATTTTTGATAAAAACAGTTAAAAATTCAATAAATAAAAATTTTATACCTAAGTTTAATAATTTAGGTATAATTTTTTTGTCTTAAAAAAGGAAATAGTAAAAAAAAAGAGTATTTATATACGTTAGATTAAATAGGAGCGTTTATGAAAGATAAAACTCTTTTAATTGAAGAAAAATTTTTATCACCATTTGCAACAAAATCAAAGGATACCGTGGGTAGATTAAGGGAAGAAACACCCTGTCCTATGCGCACGGATTTTCAACGTGATAGGGATAGAATATTGCATTGCAAGGCGTTCCGTAGGCTTAAAAACAAAACTCAAGTTTTCTTTTCGCCAGAGGGCGACCACTATAGAACGCGTCTAACGCATACCCTTAACGTATCTCAAGTGGCAAGGGCTATCGCAAGGGCTCTATCGCTTAACGAAGACTTAACCGAAGCCATTGCGCTAGGGCATGACCTTGGGCATACACCTTTCGGCCACGCAGGGGAACGCATATTAAACAAATTAAACGACCTAGACGGGTTTTCGCACAACGTTCAATCGGGCAGAGTTGTTGACTTTTTAGAACGTGACGGTTTAGGGCTTAACCTAACGCGTGAAGTTGTTGACGGAATTATAAATCACAAACTAAGTTGCACGCCTAAAACTCTTGAAGGTAAGGCAGTTAACCTAGCCGACCGTATAGCATACATAAATCACGACATAGACGACGCAATAGATAGTGGATTTATCGTGTTTGACGATTTACCTAGAGACGCTGTTGAAGTTCTTGGCAGAACTTCAAGCGAAAGAATAAACACTATGGTATACTCTATATACAAGCAAAGCGAAGGCAAAAACACGGTGGAAATGGAAAAGCACGTTTTGGAGGCAACCACCACCTTGCGTAGTTTTTTATTTGAAAGAGTGTATAGTGATAAGACCTTCCGTGACGAAGAAGAACGCGCTGATAAAATGATAACGGCGCTTTACGGGTATTATTTACAGCGCCCCGAACTTTTGCCAGAATTTTATCACGCAGAACTAGAGCAATACCCTATTCAAACGGTATTGTGCGATTACATATCGGGCATGAGCGATACCTTTTGCGTAAAAGAATTTACTAAAATATTTATCCCAAGGAAGTGGGAGTTATAAAGGAAACTAATGAGAGGTTTTGATAACAAGTTCTTGGAAGAACTTAAAAGCAAAAACGATATAATAGACGTGGTTAGTCGCTACGTCCATTTAGAGCAACGTGGTTCTAACTTTTGGGGGAAATGTCCTTTCCACCATGAAAAGACCGCTTCTTTTTGCGTTAACTCTCAGGAACAGTTTTTCTACTGCTTTGGATGTCATGAAAGTGGCGACGTTATATCCTTTATAATGCACATAGAATCCCTTGATTTTAACGACGCTGTTAAATTTTTAGCAGATAGAGTTAAAATGAAACTTCCCGACGTTAAGTATGACGACGATAAAATAAAAGAACAAAAAGCCTTCAAACAAAGGCTTTTGGACTTACTAAAAGATACTGCCTACTTTTACGTTAAGAACCTTAAAACTAGTTATGCAGACAAGCACGTAGAGTATATATTAAAACGAAAATTTAACTCTGAAACGGTTGCAAGATTTGGGCTTGGCGCATCACTTGATTTTAACGGGCTTCCTAACCACCTTAAACAAAAAGGGTATACCTATCAAGAAATGGTCGCTTCGGGCGCCGTTGGTGAAAAGAACGGCAGATATTACGACTTCTTGGGTGGACGATTAATTATTCCCGTAATCGACCAATTTGGCAACGTAGTTGCCTTTGACGGTAGAAGAATAGACGGTATTAAAGAGCAAAAGTATATCAACACCAAGGAAACGCAGGTTTTTATTAAAGGCAAAACCTTGTTTAACCTAAATAATCTTAAAAAAGTTAAGAACGAAGAAGGTATAGATAACGTTATTATCGTTGAAGGGCATTTAGACGTGGTAACCTTATCGCAAGCAGGGTTTAGAAACGTAGTAGCAAGTATGGGTACGGCGCTTACCAAAGACCAAGCACGCATACTTAAACGTTATTCGGATAAAATAATAATCAGTTACGACGGGGACTTTGCAGGGCAAAAGGCGGCTGTTAAGGGCTTAGAGATATTGAGCGAAGAAGGGTTAGAAGTAAAGGTTATATGTATGCCTGACGGAATGGACCCAGACGACGTTATAAATAAACTAGGCGCAGACGGATATCGCAAACTCTTGCTTGAAGCAAAGCCTTTGGTAGATTTTAAGATAGACGTTTTGAAAAAGACTTTCGACCTAAATACCGTAGACGGTAGACGCAAGTTCGTGTCCAACGCAATAAGGGTTATAAGGGAAAGTTCGTCTGCAACAGAGCAAGAAGACTTGTTAAAGACCGTGCGTGACGCAACGGGCGTTACCTTTGAAGCCTTGAAAAGGGAATTGTATTCCGAACAGTCTAAACCTAAAGAAAGCGAAGATAACGTGGTTAACGTTGATTTTAACGACAACTACGGTGGCAAAACGGTTATGGCTTCAAGATACGTGCTTTCGTCGTATTTGTTTAATAAGCCGTTTGCGTTAGAGACGGATATAAACGGGCTAAACTTTGAACTTCCCGAACATAAGGAAATTCAAAGATATATTTCGCAAAAACTTAGCGAAGGGCAAAAACCCAAGTTTAACGAACTTTACGATTTTATGGAAGACGGGCAAGAAGAACTTTCACGCATTGCTGGTATGGAAACCGACCAGAATAAGCGTTACGACCAAGCAGTTTATTTTAACGATTGTTTGCGCACCATAAAACAAGGGGTTATTAACCGTGAAATAGAAGTTCTTAACAAAATGTTCATAGAAGAAACTGATACTGAAAAACGTAGAGAAATAGCAAAAAAATTAAGCGTTTTGCTTGTAGAAAAAAAGAGAATATAGCAACTAAAAAAGGTAAAGTGTGGGCTATCCCACAGGAGGACGACGTATGGATGAAATTAACGAATTATTAAAAGGCAGTGAATACGAAAAATCAACTTCACAAGGCTTATCTGAAGAACTTATAAGCCTAGTGGGTGATATAATTTTGGAGTTCAAAAAAGCGGGGAGTATTACTAGTTCGCAACTTTTTGACAAACTTGAAAAAACCCAAGTAACACCCGAAGAACTTGAAGAAATTTACAAGATTTTTGATAATTCAGGCATACAAATAATCAACGAATTTGAAAAGGACAAAGAACTTTACGACCAACTTCTTAAAGAAGACAGAATGGCTGACCCCGTTAAAATGTATCTTAAAGATATCGGTAAAGTTCCACTTTTGCAACCGGACGAAGAAACTGAACTTGCTAAAAGAATGATGGAAGGCGACGAAACGGCAAAGAAACTTTTATCAGAAGCAAACTTGCGTTTGGTTGTTTCCATTGCTAAAAGGTATATGGGACGTGGAATGCACTTTCTTGACCTAATTCAAGAAGGCAACCTAGGTCTTATGAAGGCTGTAGAAAAGTTCGACTATCAAAAGGGTTTTAAGTTCTCCACCTATGCTACTTGGTGGATTCGCCAAGCAATTACAAGGGCTATTGCCGACCAAGCAAGAACTATTAGAATTCCCGTTCACATGGTTGAAACTATCAATAAACTAGTTCGTGTGTCTAGAAGATTATTGCAAGAACTTGGCAGAGAGCCAAACCCAGCAGAAATTGCCGAACAAATGGGAATTACCGAAGAAAGGGTTATGGAAATTCAAAAGATTGCCCAAGACCCCGTTTCTTTGGAAACGCCTATCGGTGAAGAAGAAGATAGCCACTTATCCGACTTCTTGGAAGACGAAACTAGCGTTGCTCCAACCGACGCCGTTGCGTTCACCATGCTAAAAGAACAACTTTTGGGCGTGTTGGATACTCTTACACCTAGAGAAGAAAAGGTTTTACGTTTAAGATACGGTTTAGACGACGGTAGACCAAGAACGCTAGAAGAAGTTGGTAAAGAGTTTAACGTTACCCGTGAAAGAATTAGACAAATCGAAGCCAAAGCATTAAGAAAACTTCGTCACCCAAGCCGTTCAAAACGTCTTAAGGACTTTTTAGACTAATGCTTACCAAAAGGCTAGAAAAAATATTCAGTTATATACCAAACTGTTCGGTTTTTGCCGACGTTGGTTGCGACCACGGTCTTATCGCAAAACAAGTTCTTGATAAAAACAAGGCGAATAAAGTTATAATTTCTGACGTTAGTAAAAAATGCTTGGAGAAAGCAGAGAATTTGCTTAGCATGCAAATTGAAACGGGCAAGGCTTTAGCAGTCGTTTCAGACGGGTTTGATAATCTTCCTTCTTGCGACTGCGCGCTGATTGCAGGTATGGGTGGTGAAGAAATTATAAGCATTCTACATAAAGCAAATAATTTGCCTGATAGCCTTGTTCTTCAACCGATGAAGAATACGAATAAGGTTCGTAAAATACTAATAGAACTTGGGTATCATATAGACGTTGACCTTGTTTTTAAGGACGGAAAGATTTTTTACGACCTTATAGTTTGTAAAAAGGGCAAGGACTTTTTAACCGACGAAGAAACTGAGTTTGGCAGAACCAATCTTAAAGAAAGGTCGAAAGACTTTATTGCTAGTATTGAATGTAAAATAAACGCATTAAAAAAGGTATGCGTTAAAAAAGATTTAAATCAAGAAACTAAAATTTCTTTAGAAAAGGAAATTGAAAGGCTTAGTGAATATGTTAAAATTAGATAATCTTTACGCTATTTTAGACGGATACGCTCCCTTTGAAATAAGCAAAAAGATTATAGAAAACGGTGGCTACGATAATAGTGGTATTCTTATTAGCGACCACGAAAACGTTAGCAAAATTTTGTTTTCTTTAGACTTGTCGATAGACTGTGTAAAAAGAGCAAAAAGGCTTGGCGTTGATACTATAATTACGCATCACCCTGCAATATATAACCCACCTAAAACGCTTGATATCGAAAGTGTTGACACAGCGCCTATAATGCTTGCAATCAAGTCTAATATGAACGTTATTTCCATGCACTTAAACCTTGATATGGCATTAAACGGTATAGATTTTCACCTTGCTAAAGCGTTGGGCGCGTCCGAGCAAAAAATATTAGACGTAATGGGCGAAAACGTAGGATATGGCAGACAATTTTGTATAAGCCAAACTAGTTTTGCAGGCTTCGTTAAGACGGTAAAAAACACCTTCGGCTCAAGTAAGGTTATAACTTACGGTAGAAAGAATGACGTGATAAATAACGTCGCTAGTTTTTGTGGGGCAGGTGGCTCTCACGTAGAGCAAGCAATTAAAAATGGTGGCGTAGACGTTGTGGTTACAAGCGACCTTGCACACCATCAAATAAAAACCCTTGTAGAGAGTGGGGTGGCAGTTATTTTGTTAACCCACTATTCGGCAGAAAATTATGGATTTAAAAAATTCTATTCGTCAATACAAAAGGAACTAGAAGGCGTTGACGTATATTATTTTGAAGATAAAAGATTTATATAAGTAGGAGATACTAAAATGATAAAAGATTTAATTAGTTATCAAGAAACAGACGCAAAACTTCGCACGATAGAAGTTGCACTTTCTGGTAGCCCTGCGCGTAAAAAAGCAGGCTCTGCAAAAGCGTATATAGAAAGCGTTGAAGAAAACGTTAATAAACTTGACGATAGAGCAAGCGTTTTGGATAACGAGTATCAAGTAGCAATCAAACAACAAGCAAAACTTAACGAACAGTTAGAAGAACTTAAAAAAGCGTTAGAAAGCGCAGAAGACGATAACGAACTTAACTACCTTTCCAAAAAAGCAGAAGAACTTGCAAGCGCTATAAAAAAGATGGTTGCGCAAGTTAATAAGATTAGCGAAGAAATGCAAAAAATCGTTTCGGAATACGCTTCTATTAGGGCAAAGGCAAAGAGCGCTCAAACCCAATATGCCGAAGCAAAAGCCGAGTATGATAAACTAAAAGCGTCTTATCAAGCAGAAAGGGAAGAAATTGCAAAACAACTTGCCACCCTTAAAAAAGCAGTTGACCCAGCGCTTATGGAAAAATACGAGCGTAAAAGGGCAAACAAAATGTTCCCAATCGTGTTTGAAGTAACGGGCGAAGTTTGTGGCGCATGTCAAATGGAACTTTCCCTTTTAGAGAAAAACAAACTCAAAAACGGCGAAGTAATCGAATGCGACCAATGTGGAAGAATTTTGTATAAAAAGTAAGTATTCGAAAGTAAAAGGGACGATTTTATTCGTCCCTTTTGAATGGGATTTATATTAAAAAGAAAAGTGGTTTGTTAAACATTTTTTAACAAACCACTTTTTTTAACCTTGATATTCTTCAACCACTTCTAATAGTTCAGCAGGAGTTGTTACAACATCTAATGTATCTCCATTAGCATCAATAAACTCCACTTCAAATGCTTTACCATCATATTCACAAACAATAGTTCCTTCTGCTCCCGATGGTATATTTTCATAATCCTGTGTAATTTTTACTACATCTAATTCTTTCATATTAGAATACCTTTATAGCTTTTCGTATTCTGAAGTAATTAAATCTTCAATCTCAAAAGAACCGTCATTGATTTCTTTAAGACGTAATTTTAGTTTAGATAACAATTCAAGCATTTTAGGTTTGTCCTCTTTCTGCTTTTCTTTATTAAACCAACAAGCCTCATCATGTGAATCAAATTCATAATATGACGAATACATATCAGCCATTTCATAATTTATTTTAATTATAATATCGTCTTTATCTACAATATCTATCCCTGTAAGAGGTTCGCCTGTTTCTATATCGCTAGTCCAAATTGCGCCCTGAAGATAATCAAACATTAATTTAATTTTTTCTCTCATTTTTTATATCTCCTTATATGTTGTTTGGCAGTTTTGTCATCTAAAGGATATGCTGAAACTACAAAACCATTTGTTCCAACACCTGACAACAAATAATATTTCCCTTTATATTTATACAAACGTTCAAAGCCTTCTTTCCCTTTCTTTACAGTTGTCCTAGAATATTCCAAATCTCCTTGTGTAAAAACGGAATGAATGTGCTTTGATACTTGCGACGCTTGTATTTTATGTTTTTCCACGAAATCTTTAGTATGTCGTTGTTCTATGTGTTTTAACCCAGCACTACTGTTCCCTTTTTCCAGAAAGATAAGTTGTCCTGTTTTATCTTTTGTCGTGAAAATCAAATTTTCTTTAGTGAATTTAATATTATTTCTTTCCATTTCAGAAACAATATTTTTATCTATTAAATTATTAGAAGCATTTTTTGCTGTTTCTAAATTCTTTTGATGAGTTTTGTCACCATTTGTTTTACCAAAGCCACCATGATATCCTGCGCCCATATTAGTTTACCTCCTTTGGGTGAGATAAACTAAATTCGCTTTCAAACGGCAATAGGCAAATACCCTGCATTTTCGCCAAACAAAATATCTTATCTGGAATGCGACCATAGACGATAACTGTTTTAGGTTTTAATTTGTTTATCACATAGTCAAACCCTGTAATAAACATATTTCTACCTTCGACTGTTTTAATACAACCGTGTGTGCCAACTGCTATGGTCTAAATCTATCTATTTCTGCTTATACAAATTTTGAACCCACATATCCAAAACATCTTTATTTTCTTCTAAATGTTGTGGATCTGGTGAAAGTTCATTTTCTTTAATTTCTAAACTATTCTTCCACCAATGTGGAATCTGATATGTTGCATGTATATAATTTTTACAACTACTGCACCACACCCATAAGCCTCCAATGTTTTCTCCACTTTCTTTATGCATGTATAAATGCGCTTCTTGCTTTCCACAAACAGGGCATACAGTTGGAAATTTTGCTTGTCCTTTTTCTATCTCATCTAATATATCTAACATGTTGTCTTTTTCATCTTTCCACATTATAATTTACCTCCAATATATTTTGATAACTTATTACCTGAACCATAGGCTGTTTTTTCTGGTGCATTTCCACCTTTAATAAACGAACGAGAGTGATTAAGTTCGTGTGCAATAGTATTTGCTAATTCAGTTTCATTAACAAATGCCGACGGCCCTACTTCTATTACATAAGGGTTATTTCTTCTAGTAATACCATATACTCCTGGTCTTAAATCCTTATTGTATTTTATAGAAACCTCTTTTCCTCCACCTCTTAAATTTATCCCATATTTTTTTGCAATTACTTTTGCGTGCAATTCTGGGTTTAATGCCATATCTAATGTTTTTTGCGTAGGAGGGACAGGATGCCCAATTCTATTTCTTTGTTCTGCTCCCCTTGTTTTACCAAAGCCACCATGATATCCTGCACCCATATTAGTTTACCTCCTTTGGGTGAGATAAACTAAATTCGCTTTGAAACGGCAATAGGCAAATACCCTGCATTTTCGCCAAACAAAATATCTTATCTGGCATACGTCCATAGACGATTACTGTTTTAGGTTTTAATTTGTTTATCACATAGTCAAACCCTGTAATAAACATCTTTCTACCTTCGACTGTTTTAATACAACCGTGTGTTCCAACTGCTATGGTCTTATATTTTTCAACACCTAAACAAGATGTCTTAAATGTCCTAACATCTCCCCAACGGACGTTAGGAATCACTTCTACACCATTTTCTTGCAACCAATGTGCTAAAGCTTTGCCACGATATGTATTCCATATTTGCATACATAAAGGCATATCATAGTATAAACTATAATCGGGGGATATAATTCCCTTATATTGCTTTATAATAGGCAAATATTTTTGTGGGTTATTCCAAAAACATTCAAAAACACTATCGTGTTCATAAAAGTGTATCCACGAGTCAAATTCTTGTTTGCTTCTGGCTTTTGAAAAGGTTATCACCTTTTCAGGTATCAAGTTACTAGTCGTAATTCGGGGTATTTCTTCTTTCCCGTCATACGTTGCGTTTCTAACCAAAAAAGAGTTAAAAACGTCTTTTTCTGCCAATTTTGGCAACGACAAAATTGTGTTCATAGGGAACACCTCCTTTTTTTATTTGACATAAAAGACAGGAAGTGTTATACTATTCTTAGGGAGGAGAACACTGTATAACAGATTTTCCTGAAAGGCGCTTAATTGTTGTTGGTAGCAACTTTTAAGTGCTTTTCTTTTATTATCATTCAATTTTAATATGTTAATCTATGATGTGCTGCTTCCCAAGAAACACCATACCTTTCCATTAACTCTTTTTCATTTAGCCCTTTTGTTTCTTCATAAGGCATCATAACCTCGCCTGCCATTGCTTTTACTATCCACTCTATACTTCTAAATGCAGGGACTTCCTTAGGCTTAACTGTTCTATTATAGATGGGGGTAAACCCAAGTTTATAAACAAAAGGATGGAGAATTTCGTGCATTATGTGCATTCTATAACCACCAGTATTTCTTTCATAAGCGCCTTCAAAAACATAGTCAGCAATTTGTATTAAAAAACCACCGTCTTCTGTCATTATACATTGTGCAGGAACTTTTTTGGGTAAATATGATTCTTCTATTATTTCATAATTAACGTCACGAAAAACTTCATTTATTTTGTCTAACAACATAATAGGATTAACTGGCTCAAACAACGAAAGGTTAAATATCATTCTAAATAGTTTAGCGTATAATCGAACTTGCGCTCTGCTTGTGGGACGGGTTTCGTAATCCAATATTAGTCTTCTCCTAAAAGTTCCAATATTTTTCTTGCAGTTTCCTCGTCAATTTCATCAAAAGAACGTTGGAACTGCAATGCAACTTGTCTTTTGAAGTTTGGGGCAGATACTAAATTTATTTTAGAAGTAGTCTTTGAATCTTCTATTGCTTGTAAAAGTTCCGTCTTCTCTTGTTCATTTAAATTATAGTGTTCTATAATTTTAATAACCCAATCTTCAGGAACGTTCTTCTTTCCCGTTTCAACAGCTGACACAAATGCAACTTTAACTCCAAGAAGTTTTGCTGTGTCGCCCATATTTTCATGATTCTTGACACGTAGAACCCTTAAAAATTCAGCAAATTTCGTGTATGCCATAACACCCACCTCCATAGGTAAAAATATTATACATAAAAAAACCAAAATTGTCAACAAGTTTTAACCAACTTTAGGTTAATATTTTTAACCTAATATAAATTATGGGAGAGTATAGTGATTTAGAAACATTTAAAGTTCTATGTCTAGAATAAGCAAATCAAAGGCTTAATATATATACTAGTTTAAAATATTTTAAATATATAAAAAAAGTTTGCCCCAAAGCATTGTAAAACGAAGGCGTTTTTGGTATAATTTTATGTAATAAGAAAAAAGGACTTTAATATGGGGTTATTTAAAAAGAAAACGGAAACGGACGGTAAAAAACCGAAAAAAGAAGATACTATTTTCACTAAAGAAACCTTAGGGGTAGTTTTAATTTTATTTGCTACCTTATGTTTGGTGTGCTTAATTACTAGAGAAGCAGTTTTTAGTGGCGTTGGTATAGCCGTAAACACCTTTCTTTTCGGAACTTTTGGTTATTTTGCCTATGTTGCCATGGGTATGGCAATTTACTACGGTATAGTATGTATAACGGGCAAAAGATTGCACCTTTATAAAAAACTTACTGCGTTTATAGTTTTAAGCGCAGTATGTCTTGCGTTATTGTTGCACGTTATCACTACTTATGGTTTTAGTGGTAGTTACGGCGAATATATTTCTTCGTCGTATCTTATGGCAAGCGATGGTGGAATTACTACCTGTTCGGGTGGTGGTTTTATAACTTCTTTAGTTGCATACGTTTTTCCTACCGTGTTGCAAGGTTCAGTTCCTGCAATAATCGTTTTATCAATTCTTTTTGCAATATGCGTGTTCTTGGTTGTAAGAACTATTATAAAGCAACGCAAAAGCGACGTTGTTGTTGACGTTAAGGAGGGTTTAAGAACGTCTTTTGTTAAAACGGAAGAAGTTGTTCCAAACGCTAACGTAGAACTTTCTGGGGTTAAAGATTATCCCGTGCAAGAAGCCGTTCCAAGTGTGGCGCAAGGCAAACAAAAACTTTTTGTAGTAGACCCTAAAAAAGATGATTTTAAGGCTCAAAAACTTAAAGGAGAACAACAACCCGTTAAAATAGATTACACTAACGGTGGTCTAGGCGTAGCAAGTGCAACCGTATCTTATTCTCAAGCCTACGCTGGGGATATTCAAAGCAAACTTGACTATATAAAAACACCTGCTCCAATTGAAGTGGATAAGCATAGTTACTACAATACGGGCAGTTATTCTTCTAATTCTCAAGAGCAAACGACCAAGGTTTCCGACTATATATCGCCAAACCCAACCGTTTCAGAGTATATTTCACCAAATCCAACCTATTCACCAGCGCAAAATTCTGCGCCAAAGATAGAAGAACCCGTTGAACAACCAAAAGTTCAACCAGAGCAAACGCAAAACCCTATTCCTTTCTTTGAACATCAAGAAACGGTATACAAAGACGATGCGCAAAGCCATGCAGACCGTTTTGCAAGTTTAGCAGATTTTGAAGATGCTCAAAATTCAAATCTAACGGCAGAACCCGTGGAAATAGTTCGTTCAGTGGTAGAACCTAAACCTGTAGAAACCCCTGAAGAAGATAAACCTATCACTCGTCAAGAATTTAACCATACGGTAGAGATAGAAGAAATTTTCGATAACGAAGAAAAGGCTACTGAAGTTAGCGAGCCACCAATTTCTACGGTAAGAAGCGAACGTGTGAGAAACATTTTCGTTGCGCCCGAAGAACCTGAAGAAGAAAACGTTACTGAAGAGCCTACTAGTTATACTAGCAGAGTGGCTGCTGACAATAACCAAAACGCAACTGCCGGCAGAATGGGTTTTGGTAGAGCAATCGAGCCACCCGTGGAAGAACCCGTGGAAGAAGAAAAACCACCTAAACCTGCTCCACCAATAAATAGAGAATATTTCCGTCCACCACTTGACCTATTGCAAAAATACGAACAAAGTGTTGACGCTCCACAAGAAGATCACCCTGAAAATATGGAAATTATTAAGCAAACGCTTGCGCAGTTCCATATTAACGCCGAGCCACAAGGCTACGTTCAAGGTCCGTCTATTACTAGATACGAAATTATGATGCCTGCAGGCGTTTCCGTTCGTAGGGTGTTAAGTTATGACGACGACCTTCGTATGCGTCTTGCAAGTAGGGAAGGTGTTCGTATAGAAGCGCCTATCCCAGGCAAAAACCTTGTGGGTATAGAAGTTGCTAATAAAGTTCCACAAACGGTAGGACTAAGAGAAGTTATGGAACTTTCTGCTAAAGATGGAAAGTCTAAACCTGGTTCGCTTATGTTTGCCCTTGGTAAAGATATCGTTGGCAACGCAATTACCGACAACCTTGCAAAAGGACCACACTACCTAGTTGCAGGCGCAACGGGTTCGGGTAAATCGGTATGCTTAAACACAATGATTGTAAGTTTAATCATGCGTTACAGCCCAGAAGAATTAAGGTTATTCCTAGTTGACCCAAAGGGCGTGGAATTTGCCGCTTACGAACATTTGCCACATCTTATGATTGACGAAATTATAACGTCGCCACAAAAAGCCATTGAAATGCTTAAGTGGGCGTATACAGAAATGGAAAGGCGTTTTGCAGTCTTCCGTGAAAGCAATCAAGGTATAGTAAATATCGACGATTATAATCAAACGGTTGCAAGCGATACCGTTGCAAAGATGCCAAGAATCGTTATTATCATTGACGAACTTGCCGACCTTATGCAAACGGCTAAAAAAGACCTAGAAGCAAGAATTTGCGCAATAGCCCAAAAGGCAAGGTCTGCAGGTATTCACCTAGTATTGGCAACCCAACGTCCTTCGGTTGACGTTATTACGGGAACTATTAAAGCCAACCTACCTTCACGTATTGCGTTTAAGGTTATGAACTTTAACGACTCTCAAACCATACTAAGCGAAGCAGGCGCAGAAAAACTTCTTGGTAACGGCGATATGCTTTACAAAAATTCACAAATGCCGGGTGTTGCAAGATATCAAGGCGCCTATATTCACATGAGAGAAGTTAACAACGTGGTTAACTATATCAAAGAAAAGAACGTTGCATACTTTGACGATGAACTTCAAGAGTTCTTGGAAAAGGCTGCAAACCCACAACCCGAAGCCCCCGTTGCAAGTGATAACGGTGGAGCAGACGGTGGAGAAAATAGCGATATTTTCTTAAGAGCGCTATGGTTTGGCGTTAACGCAGGCACAATATCTATTTCTGCAATGCAACGTCGTTTTGGAATAGGCTTTTCTAAAGCAGGTGGCATTATGGACAAAATGGATAGAATGGGTTTAGTTTCACAAAACGAAGGCAGTAAAGCAAGAAGGGTATTATTAACCCGTGAAGAATACGAACAAAGGTTTGGGCAAGCCCCACCTGACGAATTTTAATTAGAGTTATGAGTAAAAAACTTTCAGTTGGTTTTATAAGCCTTGGCTGTGATAAAAACCGTGTGGATACGGAAAAGGCTTTGGCAATTTTATCAAAGGAATATCTAATTTCAAACGACCCCGAAGACGCCGACGTTATAGTAATAAACACGTGCGCTTTTTTGGAAAGTTCTAGAAAGGAAGCCATTGAAGAAATTTTATGGGCTTGCGCCCTTAAAAATATAAAACCAAACTTAAAAATCATAGTTACGGGGTGTTTGCCACAAAGATTTATTGATGAAATCTACCCCGAACTAACTGAAGTAGACGGTTTTTTAGGTGTTTCCGATTACAACCAATTACCAAACGTTATCGAAAGTGTTATACAAGGCGAAAGGGTAAACGCAGTTGGTAAACCAAGTGGTGAGCCTTGCAAGGAAAGGGTTCTTACCACCTTCACTCACGCATATTTAAAGATAAGCGACGGGTGTTCCAATCATTGCACCTATTGTTTAATTCCATCAATACGTGGGGCGTATCGTTCAGTTCCCCAATTAGACCTTGTTGAAGAAGCAAAAATGCTTGGCGAAGTTAACGAACTTATTCTAGTTGCGCAAGATACCACTAAATATGGCGTTGACCTTCCTGAAAAACCCACTCTTTCATTACTAATAGATAAACTGTCCGAACTTTCCAACGTTAAAAGCATACGAATTTTATACTGCTATCCCGAAGGCATTACAGACGAACTAATAAAGACCATAAAGAATAACCCCAAGGTTATCAAATACATAGACGTTCCATTGCAACACGCTTCGGATAAAACCCTAAAGTTAATGAACAGAAAGGGTAGCAAGGCAGAATATTTGGGGCTAGTAGAAAAACTTAAAAAGGAAATCCCAGATATAGCAATTCGTTCAACCTTTATAACGGGCTTTCCAGGGGAAACCGAACAAGCGTTTGACGATTTAGTTGATTTTTTGCAGAGAGCAAAATTATTTAACGCCGGCTTTTTTGCGTATAGCCGTGAAGAAGGCACTCCTGCGTATAAACTTCCTAATCAAATAGATAAAAAGACCAAAACCCAACGTCTTAAAAAGTTATATTCCGTTCAAAAGCAAGTGGTTAAGCAAAACCTTGCTACCTTTAAGGATAAAACATTAAAAGTGGTTTGCGAAGGTTTTGACCAAAACTACTTTACATACTACGGTAGGGCGTATTTTAATGCACCCGATATTGACGGAAAGGTTTACTTCTTTTCTTCCGACGAAGTGGAAGTAGGCAAAACCTACGACGTTCAAATTATAAAGGCGCAAGGCTACGACCTTTTTGGAGATAGAATATGAATTTACCCAATAAACTTACAATTTTAAGAATTTTAATGATACCTATATTCGTTGCGCTATTTTACGTTAGCGTTATTCCTTTCCATTACGTTCTTTGCGCAGTAGTGTTCGCACTTGCCGCGTTTACCGATTTTTTAGACGGTTATATTGCAAGAAAAAACAATCTAGTTACCGACTTTGGAAAGTTTTTAGACCCTATTGCCGATAAAATTTTGGTTTCCACAGCGCTAATAATTATGTTAGTTCCATGTTTTGGCGATAGCATATTGCCTTGGTATGCAAGCATTTGCGTAGCAGTTATACTTGCAAGGGAACTTATGGTAAGTGGCTTTAGGCTTATTGCAGCAGGCAAAGGTAAGGTTATCGCAGCCGACAAGTCTGGTAAAATAAAAACCTTCTTAACCGACGTTGCAATTTTAGTATTGTTAGTTTCTGCCGACCTAACGGGAATGGCGTTTGATATAGTTAATATTTCGGGGCAAGTGTTGTTTTATCTTTCCACCTTGCTAACCGTATATTCGGGGATAGAATGTCTTGTAAAAAATAAAGGGGTTATATCCACAAAATAATATGAAAACGGCGCTTATACTTTTCAAAAACCCACTAGAACGCTTGGATAGCGAATATCTAAACGAAATTTCTAGTTGTATAATTAACGGGGGCTTTTCACTAGACCTAGTGGAAGTTTTATCCCTTTCCGACGATTTGGGGTTTAAAAGAAGTTTTACCGAGTATAAAGAGCGTGTAGACGTTTTGATAATCGTTAATAACGATGGCTTGACGTTTGACGTTAAAAAGATTATTGCCGACCAAACGGAAACTAACCTTATTGAAAACGATAACGCCGTAAGCTTTTTGGAAGCTGTTAAAAAGGCGCACGGCAAAGAGTATTCCGACTATAACGCAGTTATCCCTATGGAAGCCACCCTTATACCTAACCTTACGGGCGCTTTTCAAGGGTTTATGTTAGACGACGAAGAATTAACTACCGTTCTGCTTCCACAAGACAAAGCGCAATTTACCCTTGCGTGCGATAGGTATTTGTTACCTTATCTTGATAAAAAATATAATCTTCAAAAAGTTAGAATGACCTTTAAGTATTTCGGGGCGAAAAGCAAATTAGAAAGCGCTATCGCACTTGCGAAAGAACTTTCTAAAAGTGTGGAAATAAACTACCAAGTATCATTCGGAGATTATACGATAAGTTTGGTTTGTGATAAAGAGTGTTCGCAAGACGTTGCAAGGGTGCTAGTTAGCGAATTAAAAGAAGACCTTTACGCAGACTGTAACGTTTCGCTTGGGGAAAGGTTATTTGATTTACTTAAACTTAAAAACCTAAAGATGGCAACTGCTGAATCATTTACGGGTGGAAGAGTTGTTTCAAGCGTTATTAAAAACGCAGGGGCTTCGTCATACGTATACGAAGGCATAGTTTGTTATACCAACCATTCCAAGTCTAAAAGACTTGATATAGAGTTAGACCAGATATTAAAGAATGGGGCAGTAAGTTCAATGACTGCTTACCGTATGTGCGCAGGGCTTTTGAAAGACGGTAATGCAGACGTAGTTATATCCACCACCGGTTTTGCCGGCCCTAAACAAGAACAAGACGACCAAACGGGGCTTGCGTATATCGGCGTCGGTATGATGGACGGTGTTCATACCTATAAGTTAAATCTTACGGGTAGTCGTGAAGAAATTACTGAAACGGCAAAAAATACGGCGCTGTTTCTAGCAATAAAAAAATTAAAAAGTATAAAATAAAAAGGAAATAAAAAAATGGACGAAAAAAAGGCAAAAGCACTAGAGAGCATGATGGCTCAAATAGAAAAACAATACGGCAAGGGCGCAATTATGCGTCTTGGTCAAAATGCAGGGGACACTTCTATTGAAGTTTTACCTACAGGTTGTTTATCACTAGACCTTGCAATCGGCGTTGGTGGACTTCCACGTGGTAGAATTATTGAAATTTACGGACCTGAATCTTCTGGTAAAACGACGGTTGCATTGCACGTTATAGCAGAAACCCAAAAAGCAGGTGGAGTTGCAGCCTTCGTTGACGCAGAACACGCGCTTGACCCAACCTATGCAAAGGCTTTAGGGGTTAATCTTGACGAATTATACGTATCACAACCAGACACGGGTGAACAAGCGCTTGACATAACTGCATCGCTTGTTAATAGCCAAGCAGTTGACGTTATCGTTGTTGACTCTGTTGCGGCACTTACTCCAAAGGCAGAAATCGAAGGAGATATGGGGGACTCTCACGTGGGCTTGCAAGCAAGACTTATGAGCCAAGCGCTTAGAAAGTTAACTGCAATCACCAACAAGAGCAAAACTTGTATAATCTTTATCAACCAACTTCGTGAAAAGGTTGGCGTTATGTTCGGTAACCCTGAAGTTACGGCAGGTGGAAAGGCGCTTAAGTTCTACGCAAGCGTTCGTATTGACGTTAGAAAGGCTGACGCATTAAAGGACAGTTCTGGCGCATACGGTAACCACACAAAGGCTAAAATCGTTAAAAATAAGGTTGCTCCACCATTCAAGACGGCAGAGTTTGACATTATTTTCGGCAAGGGAATTAGCAAGGGCAGTTGTTTAATTGACCTTGGTTTACAATACGAAATTTTAGAAAAGAGTGGGTCTTGGTTCTCTTATAACGGAGAAAAGATTGCTCAAGGCAGAGAAAAAGCAGTTGATTATTTAGAAAATAATCCAGACGTAGCAGATGAAATTAAGGCTAAAATTTTACAAGCCTTTAATAAACACGAATAAGTAAAAGTTAATTACTTATATAACATTGACTTTAGTCAAAAAATATAGTAAAATAAATGTGATAAATAATGCACGATAGATTTTTTCGTGCAAAAAATAAACAGGAGGGCATGTATAATGCAGAATTTTAATTACAGCTCCCTGTTCTTAGCCGGTTTTGACACCACCACGATATTAGTTGGCGTAATCGCTGCGATAGTGTTCGCCGCTTTAGGTGTTTTTGTCGGCATGGTTTTAAAGAATAAGTCTTTTACAAAAAAACAAGGTGATATTCAAAAAGTTACCGAAAAAATGCTTGACGACGCTAGGGAAGAAAGCAAGAATATAAAAAGAGAGGCTATTTTAGAGGCGAAAGAACAGGAGCATAAACTACGCACAGAGTTCGAACGTGAAAGTAAAGAAAAGCGCGCAGAACTCAAGCAAATGGAAAATAGACTTAACCAAAAGGAAGAATCGCTTGATAGAAAGGAAGAAAACTTAAATAAGCGTAACGAAGAAACTACTCGTCAACAAAACTCCTTAAGGGATAAGCACGCAGAGTTTGATAAAAAACTTTCAGACATAAAAGAGCAACACGATAAGATGATTGCAGAGTTTGAAAAGATTTCTCAAATGAGCAAGGAAGAAGCAAAGCAACAATTAGTTGACGCTATTACCGACGAAGCCAAACGTGACGCTGCAGGCTTGGTAAAGAATATCGAAGCCCAAGCAAAAGACGAAGGCGAAAGAAAGGCTAAAGAAATAGTTAGCCTAGCTATACAAAAGTGTAGCACCGAACAAGCAACGGAAATTACCGTATCAGTCGTTCCACTACCTAGTGACGACATGAAGGCAAGAATTATCGGGCGTGAAGGTAGAAATATTAGAACGCTAGAGAACGCAACGGGAATTGAACTTATTATCGACGATACTCCTGAAGTAGTAATCGTGTCGGGCTTTGACCCAGTTAGAAGGGAAGTTGCCCGTATCGCCTTAGAAAAACTAATTCAAGACGGAAGAATTCACCCAGCAAGAATAGAAGAAACGGTGGAAAAGGTTAAAAAGGACCTTGACCAACAAATAAAAGAAGCCGGCGAATCTGCTTGCTTTGAATGTGGAGTATTCGGACTTCACCCAGAATTAGTAAAAACTTTGGGTAGATTAAAATTTAGAACTAGTTATGGTCAAAACGTATTGCGCCACTCTATAGAAGTTTCACACCTAGCAGGTGTTATGGCAACCGAACTTGGCGTAGACGCAGCGCTTGCAAAACGCGCAGGTCTTCTACACGACCTTGGTAAAGCCGTTGACTTTGAAGTGGAAGGCACTCATATGCAAATAGGTGCTGACCTTGCTAAAAAGTTTAGAGAAAACAATACCGTAGTTAACGCAATACTTGCTCACCATGGCGACGTTGAACAAAAGAGCATAGAAGCCGTTTTAGTTGCTTCTGCCGACGCTATTTCTGGCGCTCGCCCCGGTGCAAGAAGGGAAACTACAACCAACTATATCAAGAGACTTCAAAAACTTGAAGAAATTTCGGCAAGTTTTAAGGGCGTTGATAAGTGCTATGCTATTCAAGCAGGTAGAGAAGTTCGCGTAATGGTTAAACCAGAACAAATTAACGACGCGCAAACTTTATTCCTTGCAAAAGACATTGCTAAAAAGATTGAACAGGAAATGGAATATCCTGGTCAAATCAAAGTTAACGTTATTAGAGAATGGCGCGCAACTGAATTTGCAAAATAATTTAATCGGCGAGAATTTCTCGCCGATTTTTTGTGGTGAAATATGGATAAATTTATTGTTATACCCGATTCTTTTAAGGGAACACTTTCTTCGCAAACAGTTTGCGATATAATGGCTGAAAAAATTCGTTTTCACTATCCCAATAGCGATATTTACGCAATCCCCGTTGCCGACGGTGGAGAAGGTAGCGTAAACTGTTTTTTAACTGCGCTTGGTGGTAGAGAAATAAACGTTACGGTAAACGGACCTTATCTTAAGCCGTGCGACGGGTTTTACGGCATTTTGTCCGACGGCAAAACTGCCGTTATAGAAATGTCTGCGACAGCAGGGCTTCCTATGGTGGAAGACTGCAAAAACCCTGCCTTAACTTCAACATACGGTGTTGGCGAACTTATAATGCACGCCGTAAGCAAAGGTGTTAAGAAAATTATTTTAGGGCTAGGTGGCTCAGCTACTAACGACTTTGGTTGTGGGTGTGCGTGCGCTTGTGGCGTTAAGTTTTTTAATTCCGACAAAAAGGAGTTTATACCTACGGGTGGCACTCTTAAAGACGTTTGCAGAATAGACCTAACGGGTATGGATAAAAGGCTAAAAGAAGTTGAAATTATTACCATGTGCGACATAGATAATCCACCTTACGGCGAAAGGGGTGCGTCTTTCGTGTTTGCTCCACAAAAAGGGGCAGATAAAGATATGGTGGAAATGCTCGATAAAGGCGTTAAGCATATATGTTCAATCGTTAAAGACCAACTTGGAATTAATCTAGACGACATAAAGGGTGGTGGCGCTGCAGGTGCTATGGGCGCTGGAATGGTTGCATTCTTCGGCTCTCAACTCAAAATGGGTATTCAAGTGGTTTTAGATACGGTTAAATTTAAAGATATCACCAAGGGCGCAAAGGCAGTATTTACGGGTGAAGGCAAGTTCGATAGCCAAAGCCTTGGTGGAAAGGTTGTTATAGGCGTTAGTCAAAGAGCAAAGGCGTTAAAAGTGCCAACCTATGCAATAGTTGGTGGTTCTGAAAGTGATTTATCATCAGCCTATGAACAAGGTGTAACGGCAGTATTCAGCATAAATAGGTTGCCACAAGATTTATCGGTTAGTAAACAGTTTAGCCGAGAAAACCTAGCATTTACTATGGAAAACGTTTTAAGACTTATTAAATCGCAAGCTTAAAAGGAGAAAAATATCTATATGAAAAGAGTTGCATTAATTGCACACGATAGCAAAAAGTGTGAAATAGTTGAATGGTGCTTAAAACATAAAAGCACGTTAGAAAAATTTGAACTTTGTGGCACGGGCACGACGGCAAAACGCATTTCAGAGGCTACGGGGCTAAACGTTAAAGGATATCTTTCAGGTCCACTTGGTGGCGACCAACAAATAGGCGCACTAGTTGCCGAAGAAAAGATTGATTTCGTTCTTTTCCTTTGTGACCCGTTAACGGCTCAACCACACGACCCAGACGTTAAAGCGCTACTTAGAATTGCAAACGTTTACAACATAGCCATAGCAACCAACGTTGCAACTGCAAACCTTGTGCTTAAAGATGGAAGTTTGTAATTGACAAATAGGAGATTTTATAATGAAAAAAGACGTTAAGCTAAGGGTTTCTCTCCCTATTCATTTTCCAGAAAGAGATGAAGGACTTGGCGATTTTATATCAAACGCATTAAGGATGGTAAAAGAATATCACGCCACCGAAGTTGCAGGTTGTTTGCCAAGCAAAGGGAATAGATTAACGGGTTTTCCGACCATGGAATATATCCAAGATTGTGCAATAAGATTTAAAAAAGCAAAAGAGGAACTTGCAAAACACGGCGTTGAGTTGGCAGCCTATTTTACGCTTACGGTTAAGTCTGGGAAAAGTGATGATTTTCAACCCATCGTTCGTTCTGACGGAAGTCAAGCCCCTTTTTCTTCATGCGTGTTAGACGAAAATTTCAAAAAAGCCTTGTCCAAAACACTCGCACTTTTTATTAGTATTGCAAAACCAAAATATTTGTTGTTAGAAGACGATTTTTCAGTTTCTGCATCAAGTAATAAGGGTTGTTTTTGCCCCTTGCACTTAAAAGAATTTAGTAAAAAAGTTGGCAAAGAATACGATAGAGAAAGCCTTTTAAAATTGTTTAACGGCAACACCAAAAAAGGTCTTGCTTTGTATAAAAAATGGCGTTCTTTTATGGGCGAAACGTTAATTGACTTGGCAAAGGCGATTAGAGAAGAAGTGGATATTCTTTCTCCGGAAATTCCTATTGGTTGCAACCAAACGGGCGCTGACGAACTAGACGGTTATTCAATGCCTAATATTGCCAAAGCACTTGCCGGCAATAGACATAAACCAATTTGTAGACCAAGGGGAACTTTCTATTGTGGTGGGGATAGCAAGGATATTCCTTCGGTAATGTTTAATGCAATGAAAGTTAGCCAAAACTACAAGGGCAAAATTACAATGCTACACGAAAGCGACGCTTATCCACACAATCGTTTTTATATGGGCACAGGACAAATGGACGTTATTTCAAGCGCAGCTATAAGTTATGGTGAAGATGGCCTTTTGCTCTTTGCAGAAGGGTTTTCGGGTGGTCGTGCAGGCCAAGAAAGTTCTTACGGCAAAAGTTTTGCTAAACAACGTAAACGCCTTAATACCATAAGAAAAATGGTTAAAAACTGTTCGATTGAGGGTGTTGAACTTGGTTACGATTGGTTTTATAACAAACTTAAAAACAACAATCCGTTATGGTGTAGGCTTTTAGGTTTGTTTGGAATACCAACGACCTCTCAAAAATCACAAGTTGCCTTTTGGGACGATTCGCAAGCAAACTGCTATAACGATAAAACCATAAAGGAATATCTTTCCAAAACCTTATTTTTAGATGGCGACGCAGCAAAACGTTTGGTAGAACGTGGATATGAAAAATATCTTGGCGTAAACGTTGCCGATAGGGTGGATGTGCCACCGTTAACCTATGATTTATCTATAAAAGACGTTATATCTGCTGAATTTTCTAGTTGTGGCTACAAAGAAAAAATGCCTTGTGGGCATTCCTATTGCCCGTCGGGTAACGCCGTTACTTATAGGCTTGTTCCCACCGATAATCAGTGCAAGGTAATAACGAGTTATTATGATAGAATGGACAACAAAATATGCGACACGGCAACCTTTTATAAAAATTCTCTTGGTGGAAACGTTATCGTTTTTGGGCAAACTCTTTACGGGCAAATTTGTCAATCGTGGTATAATTATACAAGACAAAATCTCGTGCAAAGACTTATTCAAATTACTTGCGATAAATATATAACTTGCACCGATCAACCTAATATTTGGCTTATCGTAAACAAACCAAACAGAGCAAAAAACTTTAAGCGATTGATTACCATAAGCAATTTAGGATTAGACCAAGTTGAAAGTTACACCTTGCGTGTGCCAGACTCTCTTGGGAAAATAAACGGCGTGCAAGTGCTTGGCAAAAACGGAATTTGGAAAAAGGCAAATTGCACAATAAACGGCGAAAACGTTACCTTTAACTTCCCGCTTGGTTCGTTAGGTATTGAATACGTTAAAATAATTTAAGATTAAAACTAAACGAAAAAGCCACGGAAATCCCGTGGCTTTTAACGTATGTGCATTTATTATAGTTTTTATTTTAATCTACCAGCGTCTTCTTTTAAGGTTTTAGCAAAGCAACTTTTTACCACTATTGGCTTTAATGATTTTTTCTGCCAACAATCCCTTGCGTAAACCCTTATTTCATACTTGACGTCGGGTTTTAAGTTCCAAAGAGTAATTTGGTAATATGGAGAGAAGAAATCGCTTGTGTGGTCAACGTGGTATTCAGTTGATATTTGGTTGGTAGAAACTACTTCGCCCGTTTCTTCTTCAATAGCCTCTGCGTAATAATTTTGGATAAGGTCGTTGTCGGCGTCAAGTGGAATTGCCGCAGGGAAGTGAACTTCTATGAAGTTAGTTCCCCTTGCTAAGCCTGCCGTAGCGCCCTTTGGAAATTCTGGGGCAACTGCGTCTTTAGCACGTTTTTCCCAATCCATTTCTTTGCCTTTTATTGTAAAGTTCCAATCAGCGCCAGCCGATTTAACACTCTTTTTAAGGTTTTGCTTCATCTTTTCGCCTTTTGCTAGGGCAAGCATTTCTGGAGAGTAGAAACTAAGTCTTTCAACCCTTATATCGTCGCCGTTAACTTCTAAAATAAGTCCGTGCTTGGTCCATAGGTTTTCACCACGAACAAGGTCGCCCGTAGAGTCTGCATAGTTAAGGGTAGAACAAGAAATAACCGTGCCTTTAACCGTGCCTTCTTTTTCCGATTGCCAAATAGTTCTTTCGTCGGTAATAGGGCAGTGTGTATGACCTATAAGTGAAATAACGTTTTCATGGTCTTTAACTAAATCTCTACCCGTTTCAAAACGGTGGCCACCCGTGTAACTGTCCATTGTGGTATCCATAATTACGGGGTGTTGAACGTAAAAGACGGGTTTGTTTGGGGTTTCTGCGCAAGCCTTGTCTAATGCTTCCTTGCATTCACCTTCGTATCCCCAATGCCCACCGATAAAGGTAAAGCCCTTTATCTTTTTAACGTTAACACGGCTATAAGGTTCGCCGAAGGCTTCTTGCCAAACGTTTCTGTTACCACCGTTTAATGGTTCTAGTTCTTGAGCAGGTCTGTCGTGGTTGCCGTATATACAGAACAATTGAGTATCCGTTCCAGCAAAAACCTTTCTAAAAATTCTTCCTGATTCTACAACTTCTTCTGGTGATGCTAGAGTGCCTGTTTCGTAGGTTTTTTCGTCATCACTCCACCACTTATATAGTGGAACGCCTTTTTTGTCGGGATTTGGGTCGTCTATATCGCAATATCCACACGCATTAGACATATCACCGGGGATAACGATTGCGTCTACCTTACGGCTCTTAAAATAACGAAGGGCATATTCATACCATAATTCTTGTTTACCGAAAGGTCCTTGACCTAAACCGTAGTAGTTAGGGTTGTAATGCCCTAAAAAGCCTAGGTGTGGGTCGCTTATAATACCAATTCTTAAATCGGGTTTTTTTGCCATAATAAAATTTCTCCAATCTTTATTAATGTTTTAGACTTTTATAAGTATAACACGAGTCAAAGTTAAATGCAATATGAAAATTATTTTTTGACAAAAAATAAATAAAGAAAAAGCCTTGCTTTAAGCAAGGCTTTAAGTTTCAGATTTTATTACTTTTTGTAAAGTGGGCCGTATGTGCTACAAGCGCGATAATCTTGACCTTCTTTGTCAGAGCCGAAAGCATTCCAAACTGCAGGACGGAAGATGTCTTTATCAGGAACGTTGTGCATGCAAACGGGGATTCTTAACATAGAAGCCATCGTGATTAAGTCAGCGCCGATATGCCCGTAACTGATTGCGCCGTGGTTAGCCCCCCAATGGTTCATAACTTCATAAGCGTTTTCAAAAGGCGAGCCGGAAATTCCGTTGCAACGTGGCGCAAACCAAGTGCAAGGCCAGGTATAGTCTGTGCGCTTCCATAAAACGTCGGTAACTTGGTCAGGAAGTTCTACAGTCCAACCTTCTGCTATCTGAAGAACAGGGCCTAACCCCTTAACAAGATTAAGTCTTATCATAGTGCAAGGAACTTCTGCCTTTGTTACGAAGCGTGATGAGAAGCCACCACCACGGAAATATCCCACGTCGGCAGGCGCCCATTCAACGTTATCCATAATGGCTTTTTGGTCTTTTGCGTCAACCTTCCACCATTCTTTCATAACGGGGTTGCCCTTTTCGTCTTTTGCCATGCAGTTAGCGTCCAAACAACAAGCGCCAGAGTTAATTAGGTGAATAAATCCACCACTTTCTTTTGCCTTTCCAACTATATCGTAACCCGTGGCTTTTTTAACGGCGTCTTCCGACCAATAAGTTCTAACGTCTGCAAACATTTGTGGACGGTTAGTTAAAAGTTTCATAAAGGTCATTCCCATACCGTTTAGCGTGTCGTTTTCCGTCGCTAAAACGTAAGGTTCTCTAGCGCCGTTCCAGTCAAAGGAAGTGTTTAGAATTGCTTCGCCAAAGTCGCAGTTAGGGTAGAAGTCCGTCCATTGACGTTGACCTTGGAAGCCTGCGCAAATAGCGTTGTGGCCAACGGCTTCTTCTTCGCACCCTTTTGGTAGGTTAGCGTTGCCGTTCATAAGGTCTTTAATAATTACTGCCATAAGAACGCAGAATTCAAAGTCTTTTTGTTTTTGTTCGGGGGACTTTTGCAATTCAGGTGGGTTTTTGTCAAAGCCCATTTTGCAGTTTTCTTTAGCCCAAGCAAGCGCTTTTTGATATTCCTTTTCGTCGTAGATTTTTTCGGTCATTCTTCTAATAACTTCAACTTCGTCAACAGACTCTACACGCATTCCAAGGTAATCTTCAAAGAAGTTAACGTCTATTTGAGAGCCTGCAATACCCATGCAAAGTGAACCTATTTGCAAGTATGACTTGCTACGCATGGTAGCCGTTGCAACCGACGCTCTGCCAAAACGAAGTAATTTTTCTTCAACGTCTTTTGGAATGGAAGTATCGGTAGCGTCTTGAACGTCTTTGCCGTAAATACCAAAGGCAGGCAAGCCCTTTTGAGCGTGACCTGCTAAAACGGCGGCAAGATATACAGCGCCCGGTCTTTCCGTGCCGTTAAACCCCCAAACGGCTTTAATGGTGTGTGGGTCCATATCCATAGTTTCTGAACCGTAACACCAACAAGGCGTAACGGTAACGGTTATTTGCACGCCTTCTTTTCTAAACTTTTCAGCGCAAGCGGCAGCCTCTGCAACTCTACCAATAGTCGTGTCGGCAATAACTACCTTTACCGGTTCGCCGTTAGAATAGCAAAGATTTTTAGTGTAAAGATTTGCCACGTTTTTAGCCATGTTCATAGTTTGTTCTTCCAAACTTTCACGAACTTTTAGCGCGCCACGTCTACCGTCGATAGTAGGGCGAATACCTATTACGGGATAATCCCCAATAAGTCTATTTTTAGCCATAAATAATTCTCCTTAGAATTTTCGTTTATCTATTGACTAAATTTTAAAATATTGTTACAATCAAGTCAATAAGTATTTTAAATTAAAAACTTAACAAAACATAGGTGTAATATGTTTGAAAATAAAAACAGTAGCGCAATATTTAGCCTTAACGCATACTCCGTTGCGTTTGTGGAAAAGCGAATACTAGGCGAAGAATGGAACTTGGTTGAATGGAATAGAAAGCATAGAGAGATAGACTGCCACCGTTTGTATTATAGAACGGATAAAGACGGGGGAGTGGCGAGCGTAAGATTAATAGACGGTAAAGTTCTTCCAATAGAGAGTGGAAAGGTGTATTTTATTCCAGCCTTTTCCGTTTTGCAAAGCAACATAGAAGGGCAGATGGAAAAGTATTATATACATTTCCGTTCGGATAGTTTCGTGTTTAACGTATATAGATTTCTAAAGGGCAAATATTCTGTCGACGCAACGCCTTTGACGGAAAGCCTTTTTAGAATGGTTTTAGAAAACTACGATAAAAACTCACACGGCGCGCAAATGAAGGTGCAAGGCGCAATGAATTTAATTCTTGCACCCTTTTTCGATAAGGATATAACCGAGACTAGCAACCTTGCGCGTTTTCAACCCGTTTTTAGTTTTATAGATAAAAGTTTTAAGGAAAACCTTACTCTGCAAGATATGGCAAGCGTAATAAACGTTAGCCCCGTGTATTTTGCAAATAGTTTCAAAAAAGCGTTTGGAATAAGCCCTAAACAATATTTACTAAACAAACGGCTTGCGTATGCCCAGCAACTTCTATTAGAAACCGATTTATCCGTTAAAGAAATAGCCTTTGAAGTCGGCTTTGACAACCAGAACTATTTTTCTGAATACTTTGCAAGTAAAATAGGTGTTACGGCGTTAAAGTATAGAAGTAGAACGATTTCCAAAGAGCGCAATTCAATACTATAAAAAAGCCGACTTGTTTTTTACAAGTCGGCTTTGATTTTTCTATTTTTCTTCATCTAAGTAAACGTATATT
Organism: Christensenellaceae bacterium; assembly: GCA_045591355.1. Classification (GTDB taxonomy): domain Bacteria; phylum Bacillota; class Clostridia; order Christensenellales; family Borkfalkiaceae; genus UBA1259. The sequence goes on from JAZNSS010000027.1 coordinate 49,332, forward strand.
ATATTTACACTATTTTTGTAACCTTTCAAAGGTTTTGATTAGTAGCACGCCTATAATAATTCCTGCAATTCCTTGCAAACCGTTTGCAGGGATATTTACCAAAGAAGGAGCAAATCCGTATAAAAATCCTTCAAACACGAAATAGCCTAGTATCATTATTATTTCCGCGCAAACGCCACTAACTACTCTAGACGAAACGTTGCCTATTTTTCTACAAAGAAGTCTAAAAAGAAAAAAGGCAATTATCGCCATCAATCCCTTTATTAAGAAGGTAGCCGGCGCATAAATTACGTATCCCGAGAACAAATCTGCCAAAGCCGAGCCAAGCCCTGCCGCTATAAACCCGTAAACGGGCGAAAGCATCCAACCTGCAAGCAAAACTATGCAATCCCCTAGGTTAAGATATCCTTTGAGCGGAGATGGTATTTTTATTATCAAAGTAGCAACGCAAGTTAAGGCTGAAAAAAGAGCAGTCATAACGATTTTCTTGGTACTTTCGTTCATTTTGGGTAAACTCCTTTACTTTTTACAATAAACAGTATATACTATTTTTGGCTATATGCAATTACCAAATAAGGAGAATTTTATATATCCAGATGAAATATGCAATAGATAAAGAAAATCGCCCCGTATACTTACAATTATATAAAGCAATACGAGAAGATATAGTGGCAGGAAATTATCCGTTTAATACTAAACTACCTTCCAAGCGTTGTCTTGCAGAAAAGACGGGGGTTAGCACGATCACGGTAGAACATACTTACGCTTTGCTTATTGACGAAGGATACGTTGAAGCTAGGCAAAGAAGTGGATATTGGGTTATTTTTCGAAAAAGCGACGGCTTTGCCGTGGCAAGTAATTCTCGCGTAGAAAATTTAACGCGATTTTATAGCCGAGACTATCCAGATTTTCCACTTTCGGTGCTTAGTAAAACTATGAGAAAAGTTTTAACGGAGTATGCAGATTTTCTATTAGAAAAATCTCCTAACTCGGGGTGTTTGAAACTTAGAGAAACCCTACGCCAATATCTTGCGAGAAATAGGGGAATTAATGTTGAGGTAGAACAAATAATAATAGGCTCGGGCTCGGAATACCTTTATGGGCTTATCGTTGAACTGCTTGGCAGAAATAAAATTTTTGCGATAGAGTCGCCCTCGTATAAAAAAATAGAACAAGTTTATAAGGCAACGGAAATCAAGTATGATTTATTGCCCTTAACTGATTGTGGAATAGAGAGTGGGGCGCTTGCGACAACGAACGCCAACGTTTTACATACCACTCCTTATAGAAGTTATCCAAGTGGTGTTACGGCAACGGCAACAAAACTTCACGAATATATTCGTTGGGCTAGTGAAAAGGGTAGATATATTATAGAAGACGACTTCGAATCGGAGTTTTCCGTGTCCACCAAGCCCACCGAAACGCTGTTTGCATTATCGAATAACGATAACGTAATTTACCTTAACACTTTTTCTAAAACTATATCTCCATCGCTACGAATCGGCTACATGGTTTTGCCTAAACGTTTAGTTGAAAAATTTAATAATGAATTAGGCTTTTATTCTTGCACCGTTTCTACGTTTATGCAATTTGTTTTGACAGAACTAATCAACAACGGGGACTTTGAACGCCACGTTAACCGCGTGAGAAGAAACAAAAGAAAACAACTCTCCGCAAAAAAAGAAATATAGTAAAAGCCCCGGATTTGGCTTTCCTTCAAATTCGGGGGTTTTATTTTTTTTTTTATTTATTTCCCTTTCAACCTGGCC
>JAZNSS010000028.1:0-10010 GCA_045591355.1 Christensenellaceae bacterium
GTCGAGTGTATCTCATATAAGTTAGAGATTCTTCCACAGCCCGTCAAGAAAGCAGTTGTCAGAATGACAAAGCGTTGTCATACCGACCGAGCGAAGCGAGCGGAGTGTATCTCACATTAAGTGTCATACCGAGCGAAGCAACGTAGTTGCGTAGTCGAGTGTATCTCATATAAGTTAGAGATTCTTCCACAGCCCGTCAGGCAAGCAGTTGTCAGAATGACAAAACGTTGTCATACCGACCGAGCAAAGCGAGTGGAGTGTATCTCACGTTAAGTGTCATACCGAGCGAAGCAGTTGCGTAGTCGAGTGTATCTCATATAAATTAGAGATTCTTCCACAGCCCGTCAGGCAAGCAGTTGTCAGAATGACACCCCCCCCGTCATCCTGAGTGCAGTCGAAACATCTCACCTATGTCACCCTGAGAAGGGCAAGAAAAACGGACGTTCTCTAGGGTCTAAAACAATAGATTCCTAGATAGACCGTCAAGCAAGTCCGTCTCGGAATGACGAAAGGGATTCCTAGAAAGCCCGTCAGGTAAGCAGTTGTCAGAATGACACCCCCGTCATCCTGAGCGCAGTCGAAGGAACTCATTAGTTAAACTTTTTTGCGAGATGTTTCGACTACGCTATCGCTACGCTCAACATGACGCCAATGAGTGTATACGTCTAACAATAAAATAAAAAGCCTAGCACAACCGTGCTAGGCTTAACCTTTACTTAAAACGTTCTTAATATAACTTTTATGCCTTATTATTCTCTGCTTTATATTTTAATAGGGCAGTGGCAAATTGGTCGCTACAAGACGTATTTCCCCTGCATTTTATACCTTTTAATCTTGATATAACTTCATCAACCGTCATTCCTTCAACTAAACGGGAAAGCGCTTGCAAGTTACCACTACATCCACCTATAAACTTTACGTTAGTTACCTTATTATCTTCAGTTACGTCAAACATTATTTGTCTGGAACAAGTGCCTTGTGTATGATATATTTGCATGCAGTCTCCTTTAATCTACTAAATTCTCATAAATATTTCTATAAACGTCTACAGCCTTTTCCCCCCACTTTTTATAGATATCTTTTGCAATCTGTCTATTAGGAACAACTAGTTTTAGTTCTAAAACGGGTTGGGCAGGCTCAATTATTTTTAAGTATACCGTATACGTTCCGTCCTTATTCATAAAATAGTCGGCAACACATTCTTGTTTTCTGCGATATTTTGCTTTATTATTTTTTATAAACAATGAAATCTGCTCACGTGTAGATGCTGGTATGTTTATAAAAAAGTTTGCTAAACATATTCTACCGTCGGTAGTAATGGTATACAAAGGTTCGCCACTGCCACCTATATCGTATATCCAGCCACAGTCAAGCAGTTGATTAAGTATCGGCTGACAGTCCATATAAGCAAGCCAGTTGTTTGAAGAACAGCACATATCTAGCACCGTATTCTCTGAAAGCGGAACTTCCATTTTATCAAACACAAAAAGTAGTATTAATTTGTTAAGTGAAGAATCACCCCTAACTTGCATTTATACACTCCAAATAGGCTAAAATTAGCATAAAAACCTTAAAATTGGTCAGCCTTAATCAATCATAGTCTACCATTAAAAACTATTTTTGTAAAGGGCTTTACCAAAAATTTGCTTTTTTTGTCAAAAAAAGTTTATTTAATTTTAATAATGTGCTATACTGATTAAAAACTTAATTTTGGGGGAATTTCTTTTGAACAGGCAAGAAGAATTACGTGTGTTTTTAGACGCTAGTGAAGATCTTATTACTAGCAAATACATTTTGGCTGACATTAAAATCGTCAACCTATTAAAATCTATCGCTTCGTCAGATTCTCTTTTGGCTCTTTTTAAAAACTGTCTTGAAGGGTTTGACTACGACCTTGCATCTAAAAAATATCTTATAAAAAACAAGTATTTTTCTGACGATAAGGGCGAATTTATTCTTCCACAATCTGCAAGGGAATTATTGGCTTTCGTATTTTGTATTCTTATGGATATCGACGCAAAAAGAATTATCTTTGGCGAATTCTTAAACAAGTATTTTTACGAAGACGGTAGTTATTCTGCAAGTTTTTCTGCCTTTACAAACGCAATGATTCGCCCCTTTGCAAACACCGTTAAGGCGCTTATGCACAGCGTTATCGAAGGCAAACTTGAAGACCCTATCGACGCACTTACCAAGCAAGAAGAACTTGCTAAAAAGCAAAAGTTAGAACGTGAAAGACAAGAAAAACTAGATAAAGAACTTTCCGAAAAGGCTTACGGTGATAGCGTTAAAGAAATTCGTAAAATCTTATTAGACGACAAAAACAAGGTTAAAGCCAAAAATTTTTCTGAAGAAGAAAAGGACCAAATTATTTTAGTTATCGATAGGCTTGCCAACGCCATTGAACAGACGGAAGCAACGGCTAAAGACGATATTATTTACGCTTTCGTGGCGTATATGTATATGACTAAATCTCACAAGTTCTTTTTCCGTGGCAGAGCCAAAAAGGTTGCTAGGCTTTTGGTGTGTGTTCTAAATGCAATTTAAGGAAACCACCGTCAGTAAAAACTATATTTTTAAGGGTAAAATCTTAAATCTTCGCCGTGACGATATAATTCTTCCCGACGGCAAACCTGCCATTCGTGAAATCGTTGAACACAGTGGTGGCAGTTGTATTCTTTGCCAAAAAAATGATAAAATCTACCTTGTAAAACAGTTTCGTTACGCTTACGGGCAAGAACTTTGGGAACTCCCTGCTGGTAAACTTAACGAAGGGGAAGACCCTATGCAAACGGCGCTTCGTGAACTAGAAGAAGAAGCCGGCTTAAAGGCAAACTCTGCTGAACTTATTTTCACCGTTTACCCTTCGCCGGGGTATACTAATGAGGTTATTAGAATTTATAAGGCATACGACTTCGTGGAATGCGAAAAGCATTTGGACGACGACGAATTTTTAACAGGCGAATGGATAGAGATTGATGAAATTAAAAAAATGATACAAAGTGGCGAAATCAAAGACGGTAAAACTTTGATTGCACTCCTTTATATCTTAAGATAATAGGGAATTTGAAATAATTACTTAGGAGCATATTTTGAAAAGAACGGACATTAGAAACGTTGCTATTATTGCGCACGTAGACCACGGTAAAACCACTCTTGTTAACGAACTTCTTAAACAAGGTGGCATCTTCCGTGACGACCAAGAAGTTAAAGATAGAGTTATGGACTCTGGCGATTTAGAGCGTGAAAGGGGTATTACCATTCTTGCTAAAAACACGTCTGCTTTTTACAAGGGTGTAAAAATTAACGTTGTTGACACCCCCGGCCACGCCGATTTCGGTGGGGAAGTTGAACGTGTTCTTAAAATGGTTAACGGCGTTCTTGTGCTTGTAGACGCTTGCGAAGGCCCTATGCCTCAAACACGTTTCGTTATGCAAAAGGCGTTAGAACTTAACCAACGTCTTATTATCGTAGTTAACAAGATTGACCGTCCAGACGCTAGGCTTTCTGAAGTTCAAGACGAAATTTTAGAACTTCTTTTCGACCTTAACGCAAACGACGACCAAATCGACAGCCCCATTATCTTCTGCTCTGGCAGAGATGGCACGGCTACTACCGATTACAACGTTCCTGGGAAAGACCTTTCCCCCTTGTTTGAAGCGATTATAAGCCACTTTGAACCTATTGACGTTGATTACGAAGCGCCCTTCCAAATGCTTGTTTCTTCTATCGACTATAACGAATACGTTGGTAGAATCGGCATTGGTAGAATAGAACGTGGCGTTGCTATGGTTAATCAAGAAGTTACCACTTGCAACTACAATTTACCCGACAAACAGTCAAGGGGTAAACTAGTTAGCATATATCAAATTGAAGGCTTAAACCGTGTTCAAGTTGAAGACGCTAAAGCCGGCGATATCGTTTGTATTAGTGGTCTAGAAAACATTTCTATCGGCGATACTATATGCGCCCCAGACTGCGTAGAACCCGTTCCTTTCGTTAAAATTTCCGAACCAACCGTGGAAATGACCTTCCTTGTTAACGACAGCCCTTTTGCTGGTAAAGAAGGCAAGTTTGTTACCACTAGACATTTAAGAGATAGACTTTTCAAAGAAATGCTTAAAGACGTTTCCCTTCGTGTTGAAGAAACCGACTCTGCCGACGCTTATAGGGTGTGTGGTAGGGGAGAAATGCACCTATCCATTTTAATTGAAACCATGCGCCGTGGTGGTTACGAATTCCAAGTGGGCGCTCCAAAGGTTTTATATAAGGAAGAAAACGGCGTTTTGCTAGAACCTATTGAAAAACTAGTCGTAGACGTTCCCGAAGATAAAACGGGCAGTGTTTTTTCTAGTATGGGTGTTAGAAAGGGCGAACTTCTTCAAATGGAAAATATCGGTAGCCGTATAAGGCTAGAATTTAAAGTTCCTGCGCGTGGTCTTTTCGGGTATAAGAGCCAATTTTTAACCGAAACTCGTGGCGAAGGCGTGTTTAATACCATCTTCTACGGATACGAAGAATTTAAGGGGGATATTGAACGCAGGTCAACGGGTAGCCTTGTTGCCTTTGAAACGGGCGAAGCCGTTACTTACGGGCTTTTTAACGCTCAAGGTAGGGGACAATTATTTATCGGCGCTGGCACTAAAGTTTACGAAGGTATGATAGTCGGCGTTTCGCCAAAGAACGAAGACATTAGCGTTAACGTCTGCAAGAAGAAGCACCTTACCAATACCCGTGCTTCGGGCTCTGACGACGCACTCCGTCTAGAAACCCCAAAGATTATGAGCCTAGAAGAAGCAATGGAGTTTATTAACGACGACGAAATGCTTGAAATTACCCCTCAAAACATTAGGCTAAGAAAGAAGACGCTAGACACCGAAACTCGTCTTAAAAGGAAAGCCAAGGGCTTAGAATAGGCGTTAAAATATCAAAACTAAACACTCAACGTAAATAAAAATAGAAAAGAGCCGATAAATGCTTCGGCTCTTTTTAATATCACTTGTTTTAATCGAAAATATTTCGTAAAAATCGCTCGATTTATTATTGACGAAAAAAGTTATATTTGATATACTTACAATGTATGTATCAAAAAAACATAATTACTTAAAGGAAAGATTTATTTTTATGAAAAAAGAAACTTTGCAAGCAGTTAAAAACGCTTATGAAATCGAAGCACAATGTATTACCCAAATGCTTGATTATTTAGATGAAGAAAAATTTGCTAAAGCAGTTGAACTTCTTAAAAACGCAGTTAGAATCGGCACGTGTGGTTGTGGGCATTCTGGTATTATTTGCCAACATATGGCGCACCTAATGTGTTGTATAGAACGCCCTGCAAGGTTTATTTCCCCAGCAGAAGCCGTTCACGGCGCTTCTGGATATCTTCAAAAAGGGGACGTTATGATTTTTGCTTCCCGTGGTGGTAAGACGAAAGAACTTCTTCCAATAATGGATATCTGCAAAGCAAAGGGCGTTAAGATTATTAGCGTTACGGAAAACATGGAATCTCCACTTGCTTTGGGCGCAGACGTAGTTCTAAAGCAATTCGTTAATAGAGAAACGGACAAATGGAATTCTCAAGGCACAACGTCTTCAACTGCGCTATGTATGATATTCCACGCATTACAAACGGCGTTAATTGAAGAAACGGGTTTCCAAAACGAACAGTTTGCGCTTATTCACCCAGGTGGGGCAGTTGGCGAAAGACTTAATAAGAAATAACATTAACAAAAAAGGAGACGTTAGACGTTATGATAAAAGATTATAAGATTAGCGAACCATTTTTCGAATACGGCCCAAAGTGCTATATGTATGGCGACACCTTGCTAAAGGTTGCAAAGGGCTTGGATAAACTTTCTAAAAAATATAAAGTAGACGTTATTTTAGACGTTCCTGATACGGAAATTTCTAACATAGCAAGAAACACTAAAAGAATACACGTTTACTCTCAACATATGGATAGTATTCCAATGGGTAAGGGTATGGGCAAAAGCCTTCCAGAAGGCATTAAAGCCGCAGGCGCAGTAGGCGTAATGCTTAACCACGCTGAAAGAAAACTTACCATTGAAGAAATTGAAAAAGCAATCAAACGTGCAGACGAAATGGGGCTAGCAACCATGGTTTGCGCAGACTCCGTTGAAGAAGTTAAAGCCATTGCTAAACTTGGTCCAAACATTCTAGTTGCAGAACCTTCTGAACTTATCGGAACGGGCAAGCCTGCAGACAAGGAATACGTTGACGAAGTTATTAAAGTTATTCGTGAAATCAATCCAGATATCAAACCATTCCCATCGGCAGGAATTAGCAAAGGGGAAGATTGCTATAACATAATCAAAGCAGGCGCATCTGCATCTGGTTGTTCATCTGCAATCGCTAAAGCAGAAGACCCATTAAAACTTGCAGAAGAAATGATTGCCGCAGTTCGTAGAGCATACGACGAAAGAATGGGTAAATAAATCTAAGTTATATGGATCAAAAAGTTCAGTATAAAAGGCTAGGTAATCTTTTAATAATCGCATGTTTTTTGATGATTGCCTTTATGATGGCTTCCAAATCTATCTATACGGCAGAAATGGTGGAAATCCTAGATAAGTTTGGGTTTCAAGAAAGTAAGTTTACCTTGCCAATCACTATATACTTCATAGTTTATGCTACAGTGCAGTTGATACTTGCAGTCTTCTTTCATAAGATAAAAATAAAACTTTACCTTATTTTAACGGTGGCACTATCTTGTGTGTTAACCGTGATTATGGCACTATCAACGGGTATCGTTTATTTTGGAATTGTTCTAAGTATTAACGGTATTTTACAAGCAGGCGTGTGGGCAGGTTGTATGTCTACCGTAACTAAATATTTGCCTGTATCAATGATTCCAAGAGCAAACACTTTTATGACCTGTGGTTTTCCAGCAGGTTCGGTGCTTTCTTATTGCACGGCATCCTTTGTTGTATCGCTAGACGCATGGTGGCTAGGCTTCGTGATACTTGGCTGTGTGTTTGCACTCGTTTTGTTTTTCTTTGCAATAATCGTTACTAGACTAGAAAAACTTCCAAGGCACGTTGCCGTGGAAATAGACCAAGAAGTTGAGTTTAAGAAAAAGGGCTATTCCACTGCTAATGTAGGCACAAGTAAAACGTTAATGCCATTACGAACTAAAGCCATAAAGATTGTATTCTATATCTTAATAGGTGTAATCTGTTTCTTGGCATATACCATTTATAGTAGCGTTATAGACTTTATACCTAAAATGCTTACCGATACCTTTGGTATGGAAAACTCTTTAGCGATAATATTTGCCGTTATTGTGCCAATCGGCGTAGCATTTGGTCCAATTTTAATCATAATGCTATGCGAAAAGATAAATAACTATATAGTTATCTCTCTAGTATGCGTATGTGGGTTGATAGGTCTATTAACTGCAGTATTGTTTGGATACTCTATAAACTTTATACTAGCAATAGTTTTGTTGCTTGCAACGGCGCTATGCGCAAGGGCAGTCAACGCAATATACGAAACGGTAATTATAGTTAAAATGAGCCGTCAGATAAACACCGGCAGTTTTGCGGCATATACCAATGCGACGGCATCTTTCGGGGCAGCTGCAGCGCCTTTTATAATGGGTAGAACGATAGAAGCTGGCAGAACGATAGGAATAGGTTGGAGTTTAAGCTATTCCGTAATATTAATAGAATCCGTTGCTCTTGCAGTTTTCATTATCATGCTCGTAGCATTCTGCGTTAGAAAAAAGAAAGTTTAAGAAAAAAATTTAATATATAAAAATATATAAGGAGAAAACTTATTATGGAATTCAAAGTATTTCAAAAAGAACTAAACGTTCAATCAAAGGGTTGGAGACCAACTTTCCACGACGTATCGGCAGAAATCATCGATATCGTTAAAGAATCTGGTATCAAAAACGGAACTGTAACCATCGCATCACACCACACCACTTGTTCAGTAATGGTTCAAGAATGCTCACACGACGTAGACGTATACGATTTAGAGTATTTACAACACGACCTAGTAAAGATTATGAGAAAGTTTATTCCTGACTATTCAGAAGAAAACGCTTATATGCACCCAGGTCCAATTCACTCTCAATTCGGCAGATACGTAAACGAACCAGGTGACTTCACCTCATTAAATACAGACGGACACCTTCGTTCAGTATTCTTCGGCAGAAGCGAAACTATGACTATTAAAGATGGCATTTTAGACGGTGGCGAATTCGCGCACGTTTACTTCGTTGACTGGGACCAAGTAAGAGCAAGAAAGCGTCAAATCAACGTAACCGTTATGGGAACTACTGATCCTATCAACGATAGAACTTATAACAGTGGCAAGCCAATCGATACGGGTAGAAAATTCACCGACGAAGAAAAGGCTTTCGACGTTCACTATACTTTACAACAAACCAGAAGAAAATAATAAAATAACGTTAATACGCAGTTACGGCCACCTACTAAGGTGGTCGTAAGGGCGTATTATTTTTTTAGGTAAAAATGGAAAAGAAAAGTTTAACGGTAACGGGAACGGGCGACGCATTGTTCGTGGCAAGATTTCCCGATTACTATAAGGCGCAAAAAGAAGAAATAACAAAGTTCATAAATGGTCACGACTTAAAGATAACTAATTTAGAAACAAACCTTTCAGACTTTGGCAAGTATGCAAATGCGTATTCTGGTGGCACGTGGATAAACACCCCTAAGGAATACTTTTCTAACTTAAAGGGAATGGGTTTTAACTTTTACGGCACGGCAAATAACCATTGTATGGATTACGGGCATAAGGGATTAGTTTCTACTATAGAATGTTTAGACGCTCACGGTGTAGCGCACGCAGGAACGGGCGTAGACCTACAAAGCGCGCAAAAACCAGCAGTGCTTGACCTAAACGGCAAAAAGGTTGCAGTAATAGCCGTTGACGCTTCTTTTGAAAATGCATCAAAAGCAGGTAATCCTACTTGTAATTTTGAAGGTAGACCAGGTGTAAACTACTTGCGCCATTCAACTTCTTATCCGATAAACAAAGAACAAGAAAAAGTATTAAGGCAGATTTCCGAACAAACGGGTATAAACTATACTAGGGACTTTAATATAGCAACGGGCTACGTTAACCCCGATCCAGAAGGCGTATACGTGTTTGGTGGGATTACGTTTACCACAAAGGAAGGCGAGCCTGTAACTAAATGTAATCAAGTCGATAAGGAAAGAATATTATCGATAATAAAAAAATCTAAAGCAGAAAACGACTACGTGTTCATGCAAATACATTGCCACGACGACGATAATCGTAGCCACGCCCACGCCCCCGAATATCTAGAAGAATTTTGCAGGGCAAGTATAGAAGCCGGCGTGTCTGCCGTGTTTGGTGGTGGTTGCCACGAACTACGTGGAATAGAAATATATAAAGGTAAACCTATTTTCTATTCGCTTGGCGACTTTATTTATCAAGGTCCACAAGTAGAAAAACTTCCTGCAGACTTTATGGAGCAGTTTAACGCACCACTAAACTTAACTGCAGAACAAGCGCTTAACGTGCGCAGTAGGGGTGGTAAAGTAGGTTTGCACCTAAATAAGGAAAACTATCTAACGGTATTGCCAAGCCTAACGTTTGACGGGGAAGAGTTAAAAGAGATTAAACTTCTACCCGTTGGATTAAACTTTGATAAAAAGGATAAACTTAACGGCTTGCCAGCCGTTGCGCAAGGTGAAGAAGCAAAAGAGATACTAAACGTCCTTAATAAATTAAGTTCAAAGTATAATCTTAAATTTAAGATACAAGAAGGTTTTATAGTATTAGACAAATGATTTACCCTGTAACAATAAAAACCTTTTTTAGATATTCAAACTAAAAGAATATATAAAATTGTAAGCGTAATTGTTTTCAAAATTTACGTAAAAAATTAATAGGCGATACAAAAAATAAAAATCTTGCTCCCATAAACCTAAAAAATGCTAATTTTAGGTGCGCAAAATATCAAAAAATGCTAAAAAAGAAACAAACTATGC